>DATLZQ010000117.1:0-3850 GCA_035573915.1 Actinomycetota bacterium
TCCGACGGGCCGGGGCCCGACGGGCCGGAGGGCGGCGGGGCCGGGTCCGGGCGGCCACGGGTCAGGCCTCCCCGGCCACCCGGGCGCCGGTGCCAGGAACGAGGAGCGAGCGCACGGCTAGACCTCCATGATGACCGGCACGATGACCGGCTTGCGCTTGGTCTCCTCGAAGAAGAACCGCCGCAGGGCGCGGCGGATGTTCTCCCGCAGGACCCCCGGGTCGGTGACCTGCTCGGCCGCGCTCTCCTTGAGCGTGAGCAGGGTCCGGACCCGGGCCTCCTCGAGGATGGGCTCCCCGGCCTGGTCGTAGACGAACCCCCGGTTGATGACGTCCGGCCCGGCCAGGACCTCGCCCGAGTGGGCGTCCACCGTGACCACCACGACCACGATCCCGTCCCCGGCCAGCTTCCGCCGGTCGCGCAGCACGGCCTGGCCGACGTCCCCGATCCCCAGGCCGTCGACGAAGGTCATCCCGGCGGGCACCCGCTCGCCGAGGCGGAGCGTGGCCCCGAGCTCCACGGTGTCGCCATCTTCCACGATGAGGACCCGTTCGTGTGGGATCCCCACGGCCTCCGCCAGCCTGGCGTGGTGGGCCAGGTGTCGGCGCTCCCCGTGGACGGGGATGAACCACCGGGGCCGGACCAGGTTCAGCATGAGCTTGAGCTCCTCCGCCGCGGCGTGCCCGGAGACGTGGACGGGGGCCACCGGCACGTGGAAGACCCGGGCCCCCGTCCGGTACAGCCCGTCCAGGACCCGGTGGATGGCGGTCTCGTTGCCCGGGATGACCGAGGAGGAGAGGACCACCGTGTCCCCCGCCTCCAGGGTCACGTGGCGGTGCTCCCGGGAGGCCATGAGAGAGAGGGCCGAGAGGGGCTCCCCCTGGGAGCCCGTACAGACCACCACCACCCGGCGAGGGTCCAGGGCCTCCAGGACCTCGATGGGCACCACGTCCTCCTCCGGGACCTGGAGGTGGCCCAGGGCCCGGGCCGCGGCCACGCTCTGGTGCATGCTCCGGCCCAGGAACGAGACCTTCCGCCCGGCCCGGCGAGCCGCGTCGCAGACCTGCTGCACCCGGTGGACGTGGCTCGCGAAACAGGCCACCACCACGAGGCTTGGGGCGTCGCGGACGATGTCGAAGAGCACCGGCCCCACGGACCGTTCGGTGCCAGCCGTCCCCGGGTCCTCGGCGTTGGTGGAGTCCGAGAGGAAGACGTGGACCCCTCGGGCCGCCTCCCGGGCGATGCCCTGGAGGTCGGTGACCAGGCCGTCGATGGGCGTGGGGTCCAGCTTGAAGTCTCCCGAGTGCAGGAGCACGCCCTCCGGGAGGTCCACCGCCACGCACACCCCGTCGGGGATGGAGTGGGTCACCCGGTAGAAGCGCATGGTGAAGGGGCCCACGGTGAGCTCCTCCCCCGGCGCGATGGGCTCCAGGCGGGCCCGGTCCCGCACCCCGTGCTCCTCGAGCTTGGCCTCGAGGAGGGCCAGGGTGAACGGGGTGGCGAACACGGGGAGCTCGAACTCCCGCAGGAGGAAGGGCAGGGCCCCCACGTGGTCCTCGTGGCCGTGGGTAAGCACCACGGCCACGAGGTCGTCCCGCCGCCGCCTGAGGTACTCCACGTCCGGGAGGACCAGGTCGATGCCGGGCATGTCGATCTCGGGGAACGAGAGCCCGGCGTCGATCACCAGGAGCCGGCCGCCGAGCTCGAGGGCCGCCATGTTGCGGCCGACCTCCCCCACGCCCCCTAGGAAGACCAGCCGCGGGTCGGGGCGGCGCACGGTGCGGGTCAGATGACCCCCACGTCCCGCAGGGCCCGCTCCAGGACCCCCCGCTCCTCCGGGCTGGCCGGGACCAGAGGGAGGCGGGGCGGGCCCACCGGGTGCCCCGCGATCTCCAGGGCGGCCTTCACCGGGATGGGGTTGGAGGTGACGAACAGGGCCCGGAACAGGGGGGTGAGCTCGTCGTGGACCTTCCGGGCCCCCGCCAGGTCCCCGGCGTGGACCATCTCCACCATGTCCCGGATCCGCTCCCCCACGAGGTGGGAGGCCACCGAGACCACGCCCTTGGCCCCCAGGCTGCACATGGGCAGGGTGGCCCAGTCGTCCCCCGAGTAGACCTCGAAGTCCGGCGGGAGCTCCCGGAACAGCCGGGACAGGGCCTGGAAGTCGCCCGTGGAGTCCTTGACCGCCACGATGTTGTCCACCTCGGCCAGCCGGAGGAGGGTGTCCTGCTCGATGGTGCAGGCGGTGCGGCCCGGGATGTTGTAGAGGATGACCGGGAGGGCGGTGGACTCCGCCACCTTCGTGAAGTGGGCCACCAGCCCCCGCTGGGGCGGCCGGTTGTAGTAGGGGGTGACCACGAGGACGGCGTCCGCCCCCGCCTCCTCCGCGGCCCGGGTGAGCTCCACGGTCTCCGCCGTGTCGTAGGTCCCCGTCCCGCAGATCACCTTCCCCCGGCCCTCGGCGGCCTCCACCACGGCCCGGAACAGGTCCACCTTCTCCCGGTGGGAGAGGGTGGGGGCCTCCCCCGTCGACCCCGCCACCACCAGCCCGTCGGAGCCCGTTTCGAGCAGGCGGCGGGCCAGGGCCTGGGCCCCGTCCAGGTCCAGGGAGTAGTCGTCGCGGAAGGGGGTGACCATGGCCGTGATGACGGCGCCGAACCTGCCGGCCATCGGAAACGCCTCCTTTCGTCCGAGCTCCTTCCCGGACCGCCCCTCTGGGGCCGGCCCGGGCCGACGCGGCCCCCGGGCTCGCCGCTCCCGGCCACGCACCGGCCCGGCACCGCGCGTCGCTATCCTACCCGCGTGCGCATCTACACGCGCCGAGGGGACGACGGGACCACAGGGCTCCTCTTCGGCGGCCGGGTCTCCAAGGCCGACCCCGCGGCCGAGGCCTACGGCACGGTGGACGAGGCCGTGGCCCACCTGGGGGCGGCCCGGGCCCTGACCGCCTCGCCGGACATGGGTACCCTCCTCCTCCGGCTCCAGCGGGAGCTCTTCGTGGTGGGGGCGGATCTCGCGGCCAACCCGGAGGACCGACAGAGGCTCCGGCCCGGCGTCTCCCTCGTGGAGCCCGGCATGGTGGAGGAGCTGGAGCGGCTCATCGACGGCCTGGTCGAGGAGCACCCGCTCCCCCAGGAGTTCGTGGTCCCCGGGGCCAACCCCTCCTCCGCCGCCCTGGACGTGGCCCGGGCGGTGGTCCGGCGGGCGGAGCGGCGGGTGGTGGGGATGCGGGAGGCGGGCCGGCCCGTGAACCCCGAGGTGCTGCGGTACCTGAACCGCCTCTCGGACCTCCTGTTCGTGCTGGCCAGGCGGGAGGCGGGGGGCGAGGAGGCGAGGAGCCGGGAGCGCCGGAAGGCGGCCCCCTAAGGAGGCGACATGGTCCGGGTGCACATCTGGCTGCGGCGCAAGGAGGGGATGGACCCCGAGGCGTTCCGCCGGTACTGGCTCGAACGGCACGCCCCGGCGGTCCTGGCGGGCTACGAGCACCTGGCCGGGTACACGGTGAGCGTGGTGACCCGGGTCCCCGAGGGCCAGGAGGCCCCCTACGACGGGGTGGCCGAGCTCACCTGGGAGGACCGGGAGGGGTTCTCCGCCGACATGCGGAGCGAGGCGGCCCGACGGGCCGCGGAGGACCTGGCCGCCTTCACCAGCGCCCACGGTCTCCTGTTCGTGGAGCGGACGGTCGTGCGCTGACGGCGGGGAGGGAGGGGCCGTGCCGCTCACCGCGCGCGAGCTGGAGGAGTTCCTGGCCCAGCCCCGGCTGGCCCACGTGGCCACCCTCGGTCCTCGGGGCCTCCGGGTCCGGCCCCTCTGGTACCTGTGGCGGGAAGGAGCGTTCTGGTTCACCACCC
>DATLZQ010000118.1:0-18268 GCA_035573915.1 Actinomycetota bacterium
CGGGAGGCGGCCCGCCACGCCCGCCGCCTGGAGGACCTCGTCGGGCGGTCCCGGGAGGAGGCCTACCGGCGGCTCCTGGCCCTCCCGGGGGTGGGGCCGTGGACGGCCGCCGAGGTGGCCCTGGTGGCCCTCGGCGACGCCGACGCCGTGTCCCTGGGCGACTACCACCTTCCCCACGCCGTGGCCTGGGCCCTGGCCGGGGAGCCTCGGGGCACCGACCAGCGGATGCTCGAGCTCCTCGAGCCCTACACCGGGCACCGGGGACGGGTGCTGCGGCTGATCGCGGCGGCGGGGATCCGGCCTCCCCGGTTCGGCCCCCGCTTGCCGCTCCGCTCCTTCAGGAGGTCCTGAGGTCCGGCTGGCAGGAGGGGCACCAGTACGTGACCCGGGCCCGGCGGGGGGCGTCGGCCGCGAGGTCGGCCCGCCGCCGGACGGGCGTGCCGCAGCGGCGGCAGGGCTTCCCCGCCCGCCCGTAGACCCAGCGGTCCCGGCCCGGGCGCGGGTCCCCCGTGGTTACCTGCCGCCCGCCCTCCCGGTTGGCCTGGAGCAGGCGCTTCGCCAGCCCCACCACCTTGGGGAGGTCCGGCACCCGCCCCACGGGCGTGGCCGGGTCCAGGCCGGCCAGGAAGCAGACCTCGCACCGGTACACGTTGCCGAGGCCGGCGATGGCCCGCTGGTCGACCAGGGCCTCCCCGATGGGGCGCTCGGGCCGGGCCCGGAGGCGCCGCACCGCCTCGTCGGGGTCCCAGTCCGGCCCCAGGGGGTCGGGCCCCAGGTGCCCAACCACCCGGTGCTCTTCCCGGGTGGGAAGGACCTCGAGCGCCCCCAGCCGGTAGCCCACGGCCACCCACGGTTCGGTCTCCAGGACCGCCCGGACCTCACGGGCGGGCGCCGCCCACCGGGAGCCCGGCCGGTGGAGCTCCCACCTCCCCTCCATCCGAAGGTGGGAGTGGAGGGTGAGGCCGGCGCTCGTCCGCAGGAGGAGGTGCTTGCCCCGGGAGCCCACCTCGAGCACCTCCTGCCCCGAGAGGTCGACCGTGGCAAACCGGGACACGCGGAGCTCCGACCTGGTGAGTACCTGACGGGCCAGGGCCTGGTGGAGCCTTCGGGCCGTGGCCGCGACGGTGTCCCCCTCGGCCACGGACCGCCTCAGGCCCGCAGGCGGAGGCCCCGGGGGGACTGGCGGAACCCCACCTCGGCCAGGGCCCGGGCCACGGGGGTGTCGAACACCGCCTCGCCGTCGGCCCGCTCCACGGCCAGCCTCCCCAGCGCCCCGTCCCGCACGGCCAGGGCCAGCGCCTCCACGGCCGGGCGCAGCTCCTCGGGGTGGTCCGAGTAGGTGAGCAGGGTCCGCCCGCCCCGCTCCACGTAGAGGACGAGCCTCCCGTCCACCAGGACCACCACCGCTCCCACCTTCCGCCCCGCCCGGTGGCCGGCCCGCTCCTCCTCCCTCGCCGGCCAGGGGAGGGCGGCCCCGTAGGGGTTGGCCGGGTCGGTGGCCGCCAGGACCAGGGTGACGGGCTCCCGGGGCGGCTCGGCCAGGGACCGCAGGCGTTCCACCGCCCCCGGCAGGGCGAACTGGGCCCCGCCCAGCCCCTCCACGAAGTACCCCCGTCGGCACCGCCCCGCCTCCTCAAAGGCCTTGAGCACCGGGTAGACGGCGGCGAAGCCCCCGCTCACGTGCTCGGCCATCACCGCCCCCCTGGTGAGGACCCCGTGCCGGGCCAGGAGCTGCTCGGCCAGGGCGTGGGCCCGCCGGGTGGGGTCGGTCTCCCGCTCGGGGACCGGGGCCCAGCGGCCCGCCGCGGTGGGCGGTCCCATGCGGGTGGGGAACCGAGGCCGGCGGGGGTGGCCCGGCCGCCGCCGTCCGCCCGACACCAGGGCCCGCAGCGGGGCCAGGGTGTCGTTGGTCACGTGCCCCGCCCAGACCAGCTCCCACAGAGCGAGGAGGACTTCGGCGTCGGTGGCCCCGGGCAGGTGGTCCACGACCTGGCGGAAGAACATGGCGCCCCGCTCGCGGAGGAGCTCGAGGATGGCCAGGGCGGTGGGCGAGAGCTCCACGGGGAGCGGCTCGGGCAGGAGCAGGGGCGCCCGGTCCGCCAGGTAGAGCGAGACCCACCCGTCGTCGCTCCCCATGGCTCCGCTGCCCGCCCACACCACCTCCCCGCTGGCGGTGAGCTCGTCCAGCATGGCCGGGACGTAGCCGAACACCCGGCTCGGGAGGACCTGGCGCTCCAGGGCCGACGCCGGGACCGGCACCCCCTGGAGCTGCTCCACCACCCGGTAGAGCCCCTCCACGTCGCCCCGGACCGGCCCTCCGGTCCCCAGGCCAGGGGACCTCGCCCGCCCCTTCCCGGGCCCGGCGTCCCACCCAACCACTGCCCCCGGCCCGACCCCGCCGCCGCCCTCGCCCGGCGGCCCCACGGGGACCACCCCCTGCCAGGCGGGCAGGAACCGGGCCAGGGCCTCCTGGGGGCAGGGCTCCACCTCCCGTCGCAGGGCCGCCAGCGACCGCCGACGGAGTCGGCGGAGGACCTCGGCGTCCACCCACTCTCGCCCCACGGCCCCCGGGCGGAACTCCCCCTCCACGACCCGCCCCTCGGCCTGGAGCCGCCGGAGGACCTGCTCGACCACGGCCACCCCCAGCCCGAGGCGGCGGGCGGGCTCCTCGGGGTGGAACGGGCCGTGGGTGCGGGCGAACCGCCCCACCAGGTCCCCCAGGGGGTCCGCCACGGGCTCGAGGAACGCCCCCGGCACCCCGGAAGGCAGGGCCACCCCCAGGGCGTCGCGGTACCTGGCGGCGTCCTCGATGGCGATCCACCGCTCCTGCCCGGCCACCCGGACCCGCAGGGCCCGCCGGGACGCCTCCAGCTCCGCGAGCCACCGGGCCGCGCTGGCCGGGTCCGCCACCCGGGCCGCCGCCTCGTCGAGGGTCAGGTCGCCCAGAGCCCGCAGGAGGTCGTGGAGGTCGTCGGGGCCCCGGGCCCGCCGGTCCCCGCCCAGGCGCTGCAGTTCGAGCTCCAGCCCGGCCAGGGCCCCCTGGTCCACGAGCTCCCGCAGCTCCTCCCTCCCCAGGAGCTCGGCCAGGACCGTCCGGTCCAGGGACAGGGCCTGGGCCCGCCGCTCGGCCAGCGGAGCGTCCCCTTCGTACATGAAGGCCGCCACGTAGCCGAACGTGAGGGAGGTGGCGAAGGGCGACGGGGCCGGGGTCTCCACCTCCACCACCCGGACCTCCCGGCGGCGCACGGCGGCCATGAGCTCCACGAGCCCCGGGAGGTCGAAGACGTCCTGCAGGCACTCCCGGTAGGCCTCGAGGATCACCGGGAACGAGCCGTACTTGGAGGCCACCTGGAGCAGGGTGGCGCTCCGCTGGCGCTGGAGCCACAGGGGGGTCCGGGCCCCCGGGCGGCGCCTGGGGAGGAGCAGGGCCCGGGCCGCGCACTCCCGGAACCGGCTGGCGAACAGCGTGGAGCTCCCGACCTGGCCCACCACGAGGTCCTCCACCTCCTCCGGCTCGAACAGGACCGAGCCGGCGGGCGGGGCCTCGTCCGCCTCCGGGAGCCGCACCATGATCCCGTCGTCCGTGTACATGGTCTGGACCTCGAGGCCGAGCCGCTCCCGGACCCTGGCCTCGATGGCCTGGGCCCAGGGACCATGGACCCGGGCCCCGAAGGGCGAGTGCACGCACAGCCGCCAGTCCCCGAGGTCGTCCCGGAACCGCTCGACCACGATCGTCCGGTCGTCGGGGACCACGCCCGTGGCCTCCCGCTGCTCCTCGAGGTAGGCCAGGAGGTTCCGGGCCGCCCACTCGTCGAGCCCGGCCCGCCGGAGCCGCTCGAGCCTGGCCTCCTCCGGGAGGTGGAGGAGCTCCCGGACGAAGGCCCCCAGGGCCCACCCCAGCTCCACGGGCCGGCCGGGGGCGTCCCCGTGCCAGAAGGGGAGGCGCCCCGGCACCCCCGGGGCCGGGGTCACCAGGACACGGTCGTGGGTGATCTCCTCGATGCGCCAGCTCGAGGCCCCCAGGACGAAGACGTCCCCCACCCGGGACTCGTAGACCATCTCCTCGTCGAGCTCGCCGACCCGGGTGGGCTTCTCCCCGGCCAGGTACACGCCGAACAGGCCCCGGTCGGGGATGGTCCCGCCGGAGGTGACGGCCAGGCGCTGGGCCCCGGGGCGGGCGGAGAGCCTCCCCGTGGCCCGGTCCCAGTTCAGCCGGGGGCGGAGCTCGGCGAACTCATCGGAGGGGTAGCGCCCGGACAGCATGTCGAGCACGCCCTCCAGGGCGCTCCGGGGGAGCTGGGCGAACGGGGCGGCCCGCCGGACCACCCGCTCCAGGTGGTCCAGGTCCCAGTCCTCCACGGCTGCCATGGCCACCACCTGCTGGGCCAGGACGTCCAGGGGGTTGCGGGGGTAGCGGAGGGCCTCGATGGCCCCCTCCTTCATCCGCTCCACCACCACGGCGCACTCCAGGAGGTCGCCCCGGAACTTGGGGAAGAGGATCCCACGGGACACCGCGCCCACCTGGTGCCCCGCTCGCCCAATGCGCTGCAGGCCCTGGGCCACCGAGGGCGGGGCCTCCACGTGCACCACCAGGTCCACGGCCCCCATGTCGATGCCGAGCTCGAGGGAGCTCGTGGCCACCACGCAGGGCAGGCGACCCGCTTTGAGGTCCTCCTCGATCACCCGACGCTGCTCCTTGCTCACCGACCCGTGGTGGGCGCGGGCCACTCCCTCCCCGGCCAGCTCGTTGATCCGGGCGCAGACCCGTTCGGCCAGGCGCCTGGAGTTGGCGAAGACGATCGTGCTCCGGTGGGAGCGGACGAGCTCCACGAGCCGCTCCTCGATGTGGGGCCACACGCTCGTGCGGGCCTCGGGCTCGTCCCGCTCCGGGTCGCCCGGAGCCCCCAGGTCCTCCACGGGCACCACCACCGAGAGGTCGAAGGGCTTCTCGGCAGGCGGGGCCACCACCTTGACCGGCCGCTCCCTTCCTCCGTCGAACCCCCCCAGGAACCGGGCCACCTCGTCGTGAGGGCGAACGGTGGCGGACAGCCCGATCCGCTGCAGGGGGCGTGGGACCAGCTCCTGGAGCCGCTCCAGGCTCAGCGCCAGGTGCGCGCCCCGTTTCGAGTCGACGAGCGAGTGGACCTCGTCGACGATTACGGTGTCCACGGACCGGAGGGCGTCGCGGGCCCGGGAGGTGAGCAGGAGGAAGAGGGACTCAGGGGTGGTGATGAGGATGTCCGGCGGGCGGCGGACGAGCCGCCGGCGGTCCTCCTCCGGGGTGTCCCCGGTGCGCACGGCCACGGCGATGTCGGGCGGCGCCTGCCCGAGCCGCTGGGCCGCCGCCCGCATCCCGGCCAGCGGGGCCCGCAGGTTGCGCTCGATGTCGACGGCCAGGGCCTTGAGCGGCGAGACGTAGAGGACCCGGAGGCGGCTCTCCTGCGAGGCGGGGGGCCCGGCGGCCAGCCGGTCCAGGGCCCACAGGAACGCAGCCAGCGTCTTTCCCGAGCCAGTGGGTGCCACCACCAAGGCATTTCGCCCGGTGGAGATGGCCTCCCAGGCCCCTTCCTGGGCCGGGGTGGGGCCGGGAAAGGCCGCCTCGAACCAGGATCGACTGATCAGGGAGAACCGCTCCAGAGCGGACACCGCCACCCCTCGATGTTACGCAGACCCCGGAACCCTGCGCTCCTACCGTTCAGGCTGCATGACAGTCAGCCCATGCCACACGGCCGACTAGGCGTTCGCACGGGTCTGAGACGCTATCAGAGACCGTCTCAATCAAGCAGGCCTCCCTCCGAAGGCGACCTCGCCTCGGCAGTCCGGTTGGCGAGGACAACTGCCGTGTCCCCCTCACCCTGGGTTGACCTCGCCCCCCGATCTGCTCCATCATTCCCGATGCACAGTCGCAAGGGGGGAGGGACTTTGAGCACAGGTACACGCAAGCCGCCAACGACCAATGTAGGACACCGTAGGAGAATTGCGTACTGTTGGTATGTGGGGTTCTCTGTCGCTTGGATTTCGTTCTTAGCTATCCAAAGTATTCGTGACGGCACCCTAATGCACTGGCGGCTCATTGAGTTCCTGCCATGGCTCCTCGTACTAGTGGTACTCAACCTGATGCCTCTACCGGGGTGGCAGTCGACGGAATTTGCCCCTGACGCACCCATTGTAGTCGCTGCAAGCCTGATTCTATCGCCGATTGAGGCCGGAGTCCTCGCATTTCTCGGCACCGCAGACCGGCGCGAGCTTACGCGGCAGATCAAGCCCATCAAGGCTCTCTTCAATCGCAGTCAAATGGGGGCGTCGGTGTTCCTGGCCTCTCAAGTATGCCAGCTAATTCGCTCTGGCCAGACTTCCCCCGTTCTGGTCACCTCCCTGTCTCTCATCTCCCTAACCGTCTGGACTATGACGAACATCGCGATTGTTGCGGTCGCAATGAGACTGGAATGGGGTTTCCCGTTCTCCCTCGTCGTGCGCCGCCTGAGGCTGGGCACTTTGCCAGATTACATCCTAGCTCTGTTCGCATGGGCAATTCTTGGAGCGATGGTCGCCTCCCTATACGACCGCCAACATCCATGGCTCCTTCTCACGATCCTGATCCCCGCTCTTGTGGGCCGTCAAGCGCTTCTTCGAAGCCAGATGGCTCTGGATGTCAGTCGTGCCTACCGTTCCCGCGAGGAGGCCTTGAAGGTTCTCACGGAACAAGCCTACAGAGAGCGCCTCGATGAACGCAAGCTCATCGCAGCCGACTTGCACGACGAGGTGCTGCAGCCTCTATTCAAGGTCACACTCATGGCGCACGTCCTTCGGGCGGAATTGGCTACTGGCCGGCTGCTGGAAATGGAGGACGACCTGCCTAAACTGGTCACAGCGGCTGAACTCGCGTCGACTACCTTACGAGACCTAATAGGCGATCTGCGCCGTCCAAGGCTAGGACGTGGCGGGCTGGTGGATGCTTTGGCGACACTGGTGAGGTCGTGTCGCCGAGATCATCTCTCTGAGATCGAGGCTCGAATCGAGAGGGTTAAGATGAAGCCTGAGGAGGAGCTGGCGTTCTACCAGGTCGCTAAAGAAGCGCTCACGAATGCGCTCGTCCACGCCCATGCCAAGAGGATCCACATTGAATTAGTTAGGGAAGCCGATGGCATCCGGTTGACCGTCAAAGATGACGGCGTGGGATTTGATCCCAGTCTTCAACGCGAGGGTCACTTCGGCCTTCAGATAATGAGAGAGCGAGCCGCACTCATCAACGGAGTTCTTTTCATTGACAGCGCACCGGGCCTGGGTTGCTCCGTCACCCTTTGGCTTGCCTAACACGCCTCGGGGTAGCGGATGCAACCCAAGCGCCGGTGCCCGCCAGAGCTAAAAGCGCCCCGCCTCGAGATCCATCAGGCCATACCTGAGACGCTCTGACGTCTCTCTGCGTTGGAGGGACCACTTCATCCGACCCGCCAAAGGGCCCCCCCTGCCAGGAGCAAGGCGATCAGCGACCCGACGGCCGCTGCCAAACGTCGGCCCCGTGACATCAACCCCACCTCCTTCCGCTCTCAGACTGATCCCAGTATGGGTATCCCCCAAATGGGGGATCAAGAACCCAATTGTTCTACAGCATGCGCTGTACTCTTCTATGGGGCGCATGTCCGATTGCGGAGATCTCCCCGCCCCATCAAACATGAGATGCCCGAGACTCGGAGGGCCGACGCTATCGTGAACGAACCAGAACACCGGATGGGGCAAGCCAATCACCCTCGACCCCGGTATTCGTCAGGAGTTATCTTTCAGGGAGGGGTCGTCGTCCTTGTCTTGGCCTGGATCGGCCTTTCGATTGCACTCCAGGTGGATCTCCTCGCCAGCTTAGCCTCACGGACCTGGATCACTGATCTTGTGATTCTGACTCTGGCCGTCGCGGTTTCTGAGCTGCTTCCCGTGTCTGTGACGCAGTCAGTTCGCCTGAGCTTGAGCTTCCCCATACTCCTGGCAGTAGGCATTCTCTACCCCCCCTTGGTCACCGCACTGGTCGCGCTCGTGGGTGCGTTTTCACCTGCGCAGATAAAGAGACAAGTTTCCACACTCACTGCTCTCTTCGACAGGAGCCAGCTCGCCGTTGCGCTCTTTGCGGGGAGCAGTGTTTTCCATGCCATTACGAACCTACAGGCAGAGCTCAGTGTGATCGCTACGTTCCTCGCTACGCTAACGGCGTACTTTGTTAACGTCGGCTTTGTCGTCCCCTATGTCTACTTTGTCGAACAGCGGAAAGTGCGGGACGTACTCAGGCAACTACGCATTGGGGCCCTGTACGAGTTCGTGTTGAGTTACCTGGGGTTGGGGTTCGTCGGATTTCTCATCGCCCGATTGTACGACGCGGTTGGGTTGTGGTCGGTCGTGGTGTTCATCTTGCCGTTGATTTTCGCGCGGCAGATGTTCTTCCGGACCATGGCCCTGGAGGAGGCAAGCAAGGAGCTCCAGAAGCGGGAGAAGGCGCTGCGAGCTCTGTCGAACCGACTGGCGGAGGAGCGGCATGACGAGCGCATGCAGATTGCTGCGTACCTCCACGACGACCTGGCGCAGATGCTCTTCCGCTTGACTCTCCAGATCGAAATGGCCAAGAAGCGGCTGGCTCAGGGGGAGATTCAGGGCGTCCTCAAAGACCTCGATGCGATCACCGCGACCAAGGAGCAGACCTCCCAGGCCATCAGGGCTCTGATACGTGACCTCCACCGCTCCCCCGTCGGGCGGAAGGGCCTCGTCGACGCCCTGCACAGCTTCGCCGACGACATGCGCAACGGCTCGCCCACCAAGATCGTGACGGATGTGGTGGACGTCTCGCTTCCTCCCGCCATCCAGCTCCTCGTCTACCAGATCGCCCGGGAGGCTGCCCTCAACGCCCTCAAGCACGCGGGAGCCGCGCACATCTGGATCTCCGTGCGCGAGAGCGAGGACGGAGTCGAGCTCCAGGTCCGCGACGACGGGAAGGGATTCGACGCCGAGACCCCACCCCCGGAAGGCCACTTCGGCATGGTCATGATGCGGGAGCGGGCCCAGGTGGTGGGCGGCACGTTCACGGTCGAGAGCGAGGTCGGCAAGGGCACCTTGGTGCGGGCCACCTTCCCGCGGGTGTGGGTGGAGGAGGCGACCAGGCTCGAGGCTCAGCAGCGGGAAGAGGCTGCCCGCGCGCTGGGCCAGGTCCAACCGCAGCCTCGTCAGCCCCGCTGGGTGCCCGCGGCGATCCTTCGGCTGGTTCGCTTCCTCACCGGCAGGACCGATGAGCCGGGTGCCTTCACGGCTCCTCCGCAGGAGGCTCGGCCCGAGCCGGCCCGGCCCGAGACGGCATCGGAACCCCAGCCGGAGAACGACCGAGACGCCCGTCCGGTCGCCGTGTGACGATGGGCGCCCGGCCCCAGGCGGGTCTCCGCCGGACGCGGTGCTTGCCGGGAGGACCCTTGGTGGCCGCGGCCAGGACCAGGAAGACCCCCCCGTAGGCGATCAGGTCGCCCACGCTGTAGATCCCGCGCACGGGCGCACCGACCGCGATCACGTCCGCCAGCGGGAGCAGGACGTCGCCCGGGCGGGCCAGGCGGTGTTTCGCGCCGCCCCTCGCCTCGAGGTCTCTCACGGCCTCCGCGTAGCGCTCCCCCGCCGCCTTCCGGAGGGCTCCCTCCGTGACCGGCATGCCGCCGTTGGCCGCGATCACCGTGGCGTTGAGGGCCAGCCCCAGGACGACCACGAGGAAGCCGGGCTTCTTGGCGTTGGCCAGGCCGAAGGTCAAAAGGCACGCGTAGGAGAGGAGGAGGACCCAGAAGCCCAGGCCCTGGTCCCCGGAGCTCGGGGTGGCGGTCACCACGGGGAGGGCCTGGAGCGCGATCCCCACCAGTGCCAGCGGCCACCAGCGGACCCTGGTCTCGCTCAGGGTCCTCAGGCTCCCGCCCAGGGCCAGACCGGCCACTACCCCGAGGACGACCGCAGCGAGGGCCAGGATCACCGCTTCAGGCTACGGTGCTGCCCGGGCGGGGCCAAGGGCGAGCCGGCCCGCCGGCGCCCTACCGCACCCCAGCCAGGACCTTGAGGAACTCCTCCTCGCTGAGACCAACGCCGATCACCGAGTATCGACTGCAGGGTTCGTCCTGGGACTCGTCGATCCAGAGGACCCACTGGGTGTCTGGCTCGGACCAGAAGACCTCCGCCTCGTGACCCCGGATGGTCACCGTGCGCCCGGTGGGAGTCCCCGCGTCGTGGGGGTCGAGGGGGATCCCCGACAGGAAGGAGAGCTCCCGTTGCCCGCTCGCGTCCCGGTACACCACGAGGACCCCTCGGCCGTCCTGCGTGCGCTCGGCCACCTGGAACCCCTCGGGCACGTACGTCGGCCGGAGTTCTGAGCAGCTCGGTTCCCCCCGCGAGCCGCCCTCGGACGGGGACTGGCCGACGGGCGACCCTGGCGCAGTGGGTGAGGCCTCACCTCCCGGTGAGGCCCCACCCCCGGGCGAACTCGTCGTGCACCCTGCGAGGAGCAGGGCCAGGACGAGGACGACCGACCCGCTGCGCCGCACCCTCACTTCTGGAAGGACTCCTGGTTGGGCAGGGGGCCCCGGAGGGGGCCGGACCCGTCGGGGTGCGGCTCCTGCCCCAGTCCGACGTACGGGCCACCGAGCTTCCTCACCCGCAGGACGAGGAAGTCACTGGAGCCCGTGGCAGCCCGGGCTAGCTCGACGAACTCCTCCGCCCCGCGGAGCGTCCGGAAGGCGCTGAGCAGGATCCAGGTCCCGGGCGTGAACGTCGAGCCCACGCCGTCGCCCCGGTACCGGAGGGCCACGGGAGGAGCCACCCGCTCGAGCTCACCCCGCTCGTTTCGCCGCTCGGCCACGTCCGGGCTGACCTTGGCGTAGGAGCCGAACACCTGGTAGTTATCGGCCCTGTCCACGTAGAACCCCTGCATCTCCCCGAAGGACAGCCTGGCCGCCGCCGCCCGGGCCTCCTCCTCGCTGGCGAAGGGCCCCTTGGCCACGATGATGAGCGAGGGTTCTCCGACCCCGGTCACCGGGCGCTCGGCCGGCCCGCGGGCCCCTCCGGGCGCCGCCCCGGAGAGCGACCTTATGGCGAGCACCGCCACCGCGCTCGTGACCACGGCCAGGGCCAGCGTCCAGGCCACCACCGTCCGGCGCCGCCTCACCACCAACGCCCCGTTCACTGCACCCCCCTTTCCCGTGCCTGCCCGTTTTGTACACGGCTGAGACGCTGTGCGCAATCTCTCCGGTTACCGGCCATCAGTAGCCCGTCGCGTACTGGAAGTGCATGGGATCGCACCTGAGCTGCACCCACCGGTGGTCCTTGAAGATCTGGATGACGGTGGGGTGCATCGTGTGGATGTGGCAGTGGCCGTAGTGCTCGTACCTGGCATTCTGGTCGATGGCGATCCCCCAGGCGTGCGTGCTCCACGTGGTCGTTCCCTGGATGTATCGGCAGTAGTAGCCCCAGATCCCGCCCAGGACGTACGGGTCGAGGTGAGCGTTGCCGATGTGGCCCCGCACGTCGTTGTCCAGGTTCGTGGACAGGCCCCCTTTCCCCGTGGACCACCCGGAGACCGGGGCCCCGCCCAGCTTCTTGTGGAACACCACCCGGTAACTGATCCCGTCGTCGGCCGCAGGCCAGTACATGGTGATGGCCGAGGCGTTCGAATTGCAGGGCTGCCCGAAGACGCTGACGATGCCGGAGTACCCGTCGGGCCTGGGCGGGTAGTTGTAGTGCATGTCCTTCCACCCGTTGGCCGCCCAGTGCCCCGCCCACGCGGCGACCGCGGGCAACCCGATGACCAGCGCCGCGAGCCCGACCAACCAGGCCCACCGGCGCCCAAACCGCACGTTCCCGAGCATCCTCCCTCCCTCCAGTGCTCCTCGCACCGGCCGAGGGGGCTGCCGGTGATCCGACCTTTCATGGCCCGGGATTGTGTCGTGACCCCATGGGGCCTCGCAATGACGAAGCTCACAGAAGGACGAATTCCCGGCGAGGCGCTCAGGCTGGGCCGACGGGCGCTCCCGGCCTCTGCTCCGCGAGACGCAGGGGGCGGTACCCTTATGGGTGGCCATGAGCGAGCTCCAGGAGGTCCTGCAGGCCATCGAGGAGGGAGGGGCCCGGGGAGAGCCGATGGCCCTGGCCACCATCGTCCAGGCTCGGGGCTCCACCTATCGGCGGGAGGGGGCCCGCTACCTGGTCCGCTCGGAGGGCCGCCCAGTGGGGACCATCAGCGGCGGGTGCCTCGAAGGCGACGTGCGGGACGTGGCGGCCCAGGTCATGGCGGACGGCCGGCCCCGGCTCCTCCACTTCGACCTCACCGCCGACGACGAGGTCGTCTGGGGGTGGGGGCTCGGCTGCAACGGCGTGATCGACGTGTTCGTGGAGCCCGCGGCCGGCGCCGTCCAGGCCGCCCGGGCCATCCGCCGGGCCGTCGAGGAGCAGCGCCCCCTGGCCGTAATCACGGTGGTGGAGGCCGAAGAGGACCGGGCGGCGCCGGGGGCCCGGCTGGTGGTCCACCTCGACGGGAGCACGGAGGGCTCCCTGGGCCACCCCGGGCTCGACGAGCGGGCCAAAGACGAAGCCCTGGCGGCCCTGGAGCAGGAGCGTTCCCGCCTGGTCGAGCTCGGGGAGGGGGTCCGGGCCTTCGTGGAGGCCGTGGTCCCCCCGATCCGGCTCCTCGTGTGCGGGGCCGGGCACGACGCCGTGCCGCTGGTCCGCTACGCGGCGGGCCTGGGCTGGCGGGTGGAGGTCGTGGACGACCGGGAGAACTTCCTCAAGCCCACCCGGTTCCCCGAGGCCGCCCGGTTCGTGCGGGCCGAGCCCCTCGAGGCCGCCCGGGCCGCCGGCGTCGACGAGCGGACCTACGTGGTGGTCATGAGCCACAACTTCCTGCGGGACAAGGACTACCTCCGGTCCTTCCTCGGCTCGCCCGCTCCCTACATCGGGATGCTCGGGCCCCGGGCGCGGCTGGAGAAGCTCCTGGAGGAGCTGCGGCGGGAGGGCTACGAGCCCCGGCCCCAGGACCTGGAGGTGGTCCACGGCCCGGCCGGGCTGGACCTCGGCTCCGAGGGACCCGAGGAGGTGGCCTGGGCCATCGTGGGCGAGATCCTGGCCGTGCGGAACCGACGGAGGGGCGGGTTCCTCAAGGACCGGAAGGGACCCATCCACGACCGGCCCGCCGAGGAGGTCGCCCCGGGGGCCCGGTGAGCGCGGGCGGAGCGGGAGTCCCCAGGCGGGGCCCGGTGGTGGGCGTGGTCCTGGCGGCCGGCACCTCGTCCCGCCTGGGAAGGCCGAAGCAGCTCCTCGAGCTCTCGGGGAAGCCCATGCTCCGCCACGTGGTGGATGCCGCCCTGGCCTCCCCCCTCGACGAGGTCCTGGTCGTCCTGGGCCACGCCGCCCCCCAGCTGGCGGCGATCCTCCCGGCCTCGACCCGGCTGCGGACCGTCTACAACCCCCGGTTCGCGAGCGGACAGTCCACCTCCGTGCGCGCCGGGCTGGAGGCGGCGGGGTCGGCCCAGGCGGCGGTGGTCCTCCTGGGCGACCAGCCCGGCGTGCGGCCCGAGGCCATCGGGGCCGTGGTGGAGGCCTGGCGAAAGGGCGCGGGCCCCGTGGTCCAGGCCTCCTACGGCGGGACGCCCGCCCACCCCACCCTCCTGGACCGGAGCGTGTGGGAGGAGGTGGCTTCGGTGGCGGGCGACGAGGGGGCGAGGACGGTCCTCTCCCGGCACCCGGAGTGGCGGACGCTCGTGGAGGTGGGGGGCGACCCACCGGAGGACGTGGACACCGAGGAGGACTACCTGCGGGTCAGGGCCCGCTTCGGCGGTCCATAATCGTGGTAGCTGGGGTTGTCAGCGTGGAGCGAAACTGTCAGTATTCGCCTGGTTCGAGCGAGGTTCCCGTTGAACGAGCAGAGCCTTCAAGCAGCCAACGCGTTCCTCAAGGTCGCTGCGGCCTCGGTCAAGCCGGGCGAGCTTCTTGACAGGTCCCCTGCCGAAATCGGTAAGGAGGCCGGCCTCACCAACCCCCTGGCCGTGGCCCGGGCCGTCCGGGCCCTCGCCGCCCGACGTCGGCTCGAGGTGGAGGACGGGCGGTACCGGCTCCTGGACCCCCGGCCGCTCGAGCCCGGGGAGCCGGAGAGCGTGCCCCGGGCCCCCCGCAAGCGGGCTCCCCGGAAGCGCGCGGAGCCGCGGGCCGAGGCCGCGCCCGACCGCCGGCCCACCTACGCGGACCTGGGGCGGGCCATCATCGAGCGGGTCATCGAGCTGGGCCGTGAGGCCGCCGAGGCCGTGGCCGCGGCGGAGCACCTCCGGCGCGAGGCCAAGGAGAACAAGGCCGCCCGCATCGAGGCGGAGCAGCGCTCCTCCCGTCTGTTCGAACGGGTGAAGGAGCTCGAGGCCAAGCTGGAGATGGCCGAGGCCAACCTCCGCACGGTTCTGGCGGCGGCCCGGGGGCGAGGTGCCACGGCGGCCCCTTCGGACGCCGAGATGGAGGCCCTGCTCCGGGTGCTCAAGGCCCCCAGCGAGCAGCCAGCCCCCGAACGGGGAGAGGATCGGGCCGAAGAAGCCGCCGCCGAGTGACCCCCGAGGAGCTCGAGGCCGTCCGCCGGGAGGTCCAGGCCTCCTTCTCCGACTACCTCGAGGCCCTGCGCGAGCTCGTGGGGATCGACTCCGGAACCTACTCCCCCGCGGGGGTGAACGCCGTGGCGGACCGGCTCCAGGACTGGTTCGAGGGGTCCGGCTGGCGGGTGGAGCGGGTCCGCCACCGCCCGGGGCCAGGAGAGCCGCAGCTCGGGGACCTCCTGGTGGCCACGCTGGAGGCGGGCTCCGTCGGCCGGGTCCTGCTGGTGGGGCACATGGACACCGTCTTCCCCGACGGGACGGCGGCCGAGCGGCCCTTCCGGGTGGAGGACGGCCGGGCCCTCGGGCCGGGGGTCTCGGACATGAAGGGCGGGCTCCTCGGGGGGCTGTTCGCCGTGGAGGCCGCCCGTCGGGCCGGCGCCCTGGGCTTCGGCTCGGTGACCTTCGTGTGCAACCCCGACGAGGAGATCGGCTCCCCCTTCAGCGGGCCCTGGATCCTCCAGCGGGCCAGAGGCGCAGACGCCTGCTTCGTCCTGGAGGCGGCCCGGGAGAACGGGGACCTCGTCTCGGCCCGCAAGGGCGTGCTTGACCTGCGGGTCGTCTACCGGGGCCGGGCTGCCCACGCCGGGGTGGAGCCCCACCGGGGGCGGTCCGCCACCCTCCAGGCCGCGCACGCCACGGTGGCTCTCCATGCCCTCAACGGTCGCTGGCCCGGGGTCACCGTGAACGTCGGGGTGATCCGGGGCGGGACCCGGCCCAACGTCGTGGCCGACCGGTGCGAGCTGGAGGTCGACGTGCGGGCCCCCACCGCCGAGCTGTTCGAGCGGGCCCTGGCGGAGGTGGAGCGGGTGGCCCGGAACACCACCGTTCCCGACGTGAGCGTGGAGGTGGTCCGGCGGTCCGGGTTCCCGCCCATGGAGCGGACGGAAGGGACGGCCCGGCTCGCGGAGCGGGCCCGGCGGCTCGCGGAGGCCCTGGGCTTCGAGGTCCAAGACACCGCCACCGGCGGGGCCTCCGACGCCAACGCCGTCTCCGCCCTGGGCGTGCCCACCCTGGACGGACTGGGGCCGGTGGGCGGGGGCGCCCACTCCCCCGAGGAGTGGCTCGACCTCGAGAGCGTGGTCCCCAGGGTGAGCCTCCTGGCGGGCCTCTTGGCCCAGGGGCCGTAGCCACGAGCCGGAAGGGGTGTCGGAACTGGAAGCGAGGCGGGGGGCGGGAGGTCCCGGCGCTGACCCCGGGCTCTTCGGTCCGAACTCCGTCTCCTGGCAGGTGAATCGGGAGACGGCGGTGCTGTTCGGCGGGGCCCGGGCCCTGCTCCTGCACGCCGCCCACCCGCTGGTGCTGGCCGGGGCCCGCCAGACCGGCTTCTACGAACGCAACCCCTGGAAGCGGCTGGAGCGCACCCTGCACCTGACCTACGCCATCACCTTCGGCTCGCGGGAGGAGGCCTTCGAGGCCGCCGAACGCATCAACCGGGCCCACGAAGCCGTTCGAGGCGTGGACCCCGTCACGGGCCTTCCCTACGATGCCCGCGACCCCGAGCTGCTCCTGTGGGTGCACGCCTGCCTCGTGGACTCGCAACTCCTGTTCGAAGAACTGGCCGTGGGACGCCTGGACGAGGCCGGCCGGCAGCGCTTCCACGAGGAGCAGATGGTGGCGGCGGAGCTTCTCGGGCTGGACCGCTCGAGGATCCCGCCCACGGTCCAGGCCCTCCGGAGGTACCTGCGGTCCGTGGTCGAAAGCGGAGCCCTGCGCGTGACCGACGACACCATGAAGGTGGCCAACCTCATCCGCCGCCCGCCGCCCGAGGTGCCGTGGCGACCGGTCCTGCGCCTGGTGTCGTGGTGGGCCTTCGGGACGCTCCCCGAGCCGCTCCGTTCGCAGTACGGGGTGCGCTGGAGCCCAGCCCGGGAGCGGGCCCTGCGCGCCAGCTTTCGCGCGTTTCGCGTGGCCAGACCCTTCCTGCCGGCACGGTACCGCGAGATCATGCCGGCCCGTCTGGCCGAGCGCAGGATGCGCGAACCCTGGCACCGCCGGCACGCCGTCGCCTAAATCGCTTCGCCTCGGGGCGGGCCAGCGTCACCGGCGAGGTCACCGCTGTCCCGGAGCCCGGACCGGGGAGGCTTCCAAGTGAACGTTTTTTCTCGTTTTTCCATGTGCATTCCGACGGCGGATCCGCTACGCTTGGGGCCATGGGTGAGCAGACGATCCTCGTGTGTGATGTTTGCGGAGAGCCTGCGGTCGAATCCGTGAACATCAGGACTGGCCGGCGGACGCTGGTCAAGGACCTCTGCGACACGCACCTGGCAGAGCTCACCGCCGGGGCCCGACCGGCGAGGAGAGGGCGGCGGAGGGCCGTGGTGAAGCTGGCGGGGGGCAGGAAGCGCGCTCCGCGCCGGCGGAAGGCCGCTCCACAGCCCGAAGAGCCAGCCGCGTCGTAGCCGTCCACGACCGCACCGAATCGTCCACTGCACGCCTTCCCCGGGCGCCGCTGGGCCCGAGGTCACCCGGCGGGCCTGGGAAGAGGCCCGGCGCGGGACCTGAGGTAGCTGGCCAGGGCCGCCATGTCCCGCTCCCCCAGGCCGGCCGCCACTGCCTCCTCCAGGGTCCCGAGGTCCCGTTCGGCCTGGGGCATGGGCGCCCCCACCCGCGGGCCAGGTCGAGGATGAGCCGCAGGTCCTTGGCCGCGAGCTCCACGGTGAACGCCGGAGGGGTTCGCTCTGGGTCCTCGAAGGCCGCCCGCTTGTATTGGACGAACGGGGCGGCCGCCGCGCTGTGGAGGAAGACCTCGTAGGCCGTCCGCCGCTCCACGCCCGCCCGCTCCGCCAGCACCAGCGCCTCGGCCACGGCCTAGTTCAGGCCGAGGACCAGGGTATTCACCGCCAGCTTGACCACCTGTCCCGAGCCCAGGGGCCCCACGTGGAAGACGGGGGACCCCATGGCCTCGAGGACCGGCCGGATCCGTTCCACCACCGACCCTTCCCCTCCGGCCATGACCATGAGGCGGGCGGCCTCCGCCGCCGGCACGCTCCCGGACACGGGGGCGTCCACCATGGCTCCCCCGGCCCGCTCCACCGCGGCCCCCACCTCCCGGACCACGTCGGGCCCCACCGTGCTCATGTCCACGGCCACCGTCCCGGGGCGGAGGCCCTCCACCACGCCTCCCGGGCTCAGGTAGACCTGGAGGACGGCGTCCCCGTCCGCGAGCATGCTCACCACCACGTCGGCCTCGGCGGCGGCCCCGGCCGGGCCCGCCGCCACCGCTCCCCCCACCTCCGCCGCCAGGGCGTGGGCCCGCTCCGCGGTACGGTTGTAGAGGACGAGGGGGAAGCCGGCGCGGGCCAGGTTGCGGGCCATGGGCGTCCCCATCCTGCCCAGGCCCAGGAAAGCCACCCGCGGAGGACGGGCTTCGTCCACCGTCCTCACCCCGCTCGGCGGGCCCCGGGCACCTGCCCCCCGGCGTCCGCTACGATCCCGCCCGAGGGCGGCCGAGCACCCGAGGGAGGCTGAGCACGCGAGGGACGCCGAGCACCCGAGGGCCGCCGAGCACCCGAGGGAGGAGGGACGAGGTGGCTACGTGGAGCGTGACGTCGGCCGGCGAGCGGCGGTTCGAGCCCGTGCCCGCCGTGGAGGGGCTGTCCGAGGCCGTCCTCCTGGGCCCCGGTCAGGGCTCCGTACACCTGGAG
>DATLZQ010000119.1:0-5369 GCA_035573915.1 Actinomycetota bacterium
CACCCAGGAGGCCCCGCCGCGCTCGCCGAGCCCGCCTGGGACGGCCGCGTCCGGGGCCACCTCCCCCGGCGGGGGCGACCGGGCCGGGCGGGAGCGGGCCGTGGTCCTGGACGTGGTGGCGGACCTCTCCCCGGGCTCCGACGACCGCAGCTACCTCGAGGGCATGGAGCTCGCCGTCCGGGCCGTGAACGCCCGGGGCGGGGTCCGGGGCCGGCCCCTCGAGCTGGCCCTCCACGACCACCGGGGCGACCCGGGGCGGGCGGCCCGGCTCATCGCGGGCCTGGCCCGGAGAGGGGCCCGGGCCGTCCTCTACGTGGGGCCCGGCGGGGCCCTCCTCCGGGCCCGGGAGGCGCTCCTCGCGGCGGAGACGCCGGTGGTGCTCCTCGAGGGCGACCTCTACACGGGGAGGAAGCTCTTCCTCCCGGTCTTCCAGGCCACCGTGCCCTGGGCCTGGCAGGCTCACGAGCTGGCCCGCTACCTGGTCCGGGACCGGCGGGTGCGGCGGGTGGGGTTCCTGGGCGTGGGACCCGAGGCGCGCCCGGGGGCGGCCGTCCTCCGCCAGGCCCTGCGCTACTGGGGAGGTGACCTCGCCCGGTGGGCGGCGGTCCCGACGCCGAACGTCCCCGCGGCAGGCGGGTCTCCGGGGGCAGGACCCCTGCCCCGCGCGGTGGAATCGTTGGTCGGGGGCCTGGCCCGGGCGGGGCCCGGTCCGGCCGCCCTGGTGGTCCTGGGCCCACCGGACCCGGCCGCCGCCGCGGCCCGGGCGGCGGCGGAGCTCGCCCGGAGAGACGGCCCGCCGCTTCGGGTGGTCTCGGCCTCCTCCCTCCTGGCGGGCCCCGAGGAGGGCCTACTGCCGGGGACGGCCGCCGTCTACGTCCACACCTGGGCCGGGTGGGCCGAGCCCGTCCCCCGGGTCCACCGGTTCCGCCGGGCGTTCCTTCGGGCCACCGGTCGGCTCCCGGCCGGGTTCGAGCAGGAGGGCTACGACGCGGTCCGGGTCCTGGCCTGGGGCCTGGAGCGGACGGGGGGCCGGGGGGGCCGGCGGCTGGTCGAGGCCCTGGAGGGGGCCCGGGACTTGGTCTTCTCGGGGTTCCCGGTGGACCTGGGGCCGGACGACCACCTGTTCGCTCCCCGAGACGAGCTGGGGCTGTTCGCCCTGCCCGGGCCCCGGGAGGGCCTGGACCCCTGGCAGCGGCGGGGAGGGCCCCGGTGGCGGCCCGTCATGCGGACGTTCACCTACGACGGGCGCCGGACGAACGTCATCGAGCGGGACCGGCGGGCCTTCTTCCCGGGCTGGCGGAAAGGTCGCCCCGCTCCGCCCTACTGGCGCAGCCGCTACGGGATCACCACCCGCCCCCGGGCCGACCCCCTGCACTGAGCTGGAGGTCCGACCGGTGGGGGAAAGTCCCCTCATCCCCGGGAAGCCCGGGCCCGAATACCTTGTTGGAACCGGTGGATGGGGACGGGACCGGCCCCTCGAGCCGAGGAAAGGCGGAGAGGGTGAAAGGCCGAGATCGCAGGGGCCGAGGGGGCGTGTCCCTGGCCCCGGGTATAATCGGTCTCGAGGCGCCCGGGGAGCGCCGAAAGGCGCCGGGCGCCTTTCCCGCCCCGAGGGGAGGACGTGGTCCGGTGATCCCGGGGACAGGACGTGAGGATGCGGGCCGGGTGGCCGGCCCGGAGGTAGGAGATGTTTGAGCGATTCACGGACCGCGCACGGCGGGTCGTCGTCCTCGCCCAGGAAGAGGCGCGGATGCTCAACCACAACTACATCGGGACCGAGCACATCCTGCTCGGCCTGATCCACGAGGGCGAGGGCGTGGCGGCCAAGGCACTCGAGTCCATGGGCATCTCCCTGGAGGCGGTCCGCCAGCAGGTCGAGGAGATCATCGGCCAGGGGCAGGCCGCCCCCACGGGGCACATCCCCTTCACGCCCCGGGCCAAGAAGGTCCTGGAGCTCTCGCTGCGTGAAGCCCTCCAGCTCGGGCACAACTACATCGGGACCGAGCACATCCTCCTGGGCCTGATCCGGGAGGGGGAGGGCGTGGCCGCTCAGGTCCTGCAGAAGCTCGGGGCGGACCTGAACCGCGTCCGCCAGACGGTCATCCAGCTCCTGCAGGGCTACACCGGCAAGGGGGAGGCGCCCAGCGGCGAGCAGGGAGGCCCGCAGGGATCGATGATCCTGGACCAGTTCGGGCGGAACCTCACCCAGATGGCCCGGGAGGGCAAGCTCGACCCGGTCATCGGCCGGGAGAAGGAGATCGAGCGGGTCATGCAGGTCCTGTCCCGCCGGACCAAGAACAACCCCGTCCTCATCGGGGAGCCCGGCGTGGGCAAGACCGCCATCGTGGAGGGCCTGGCCCAGCGGATCGTGAAGGGCGAGGTCCCCGAGACCCTCAAGGGCAAGCAGATCTACACCCTGGACCTGGGGGCCCTGGTGGCCGGGTCCCGGTACCGGGGGGACTTCGAGGAGCGGCTCAAGAAGGTCCTGAAGGAGATCCGGACCCGGGGCGACATCATCCTCTTCATCGACGAGCTCCACACCCTGGTGGGGGCCGGGGCCGCCGAGGGGGCCATCGATGCCGCCTCCATCCTCAAGCCCATGCTGGCCCGGGGCGAGCTCCAGACCATCGGGGCCACCACCCGGGACGAGTACCGCAAGCACCTGGAGAAGGACGCGGCCCTGGAGCGGCGGTTCCAGCCCATCTACGTTGAGCAGCCCACGGTGGCCCACACCATCGAGATCCTCAAGGGCCTGCGGGACCGCTACGAGGCCCACCACCGGGTGTCGTTCACCGACGACGCCCTGGTGGCCGCGGCCAACCTCTCGGACCGCTACATCAGCGACCGGTACCTCCCGGACAAGGCCATCGACCTCATCGACGAGGCCGGGTCCCGCATGCGGATCCGCCGGCTCACGGCCCCGCCCTACGTGCGGGAGCTCGACGAGAAGATCGCCGAGGTCCGCATGAAGAAGGAGTCGGCCATCGACGCCCAGAACTTCGAGCTGGCCGCCAAGCTCCGGGACGAGGAGCGGCGCCTGCTCGAGGAGAAGGCGGCCCGGGAGCGGGAGTGGAAGTCGGGGGAGATGGACGTCCTGGCCGAGGTGGACGAGGAGGAGATCGCCGAGGTCCTCTCGGCCTGGACGGGGATCCCCGTGTACAAGCTCACCGAGGAGGAGACCGAGAAGCTCCTCCGCATGGAGGAGGAGCTCCACAAGCGGATCGTGGACCAGGAGGAGGCCGTGGCCGCGGTGTCCCGGGCCATCCGGCGGACCCGGGCGGGCCTCAAGGACCCCAAGCGGCCCGCCGGCTCGTTCATCTTCCTGGGGCCGTCGGGGGTGGGCAAGACCGAACTGTCCAAGGCCCTGGCCGAGTTCCTGTTCGGGGACGAGGACGCCCTCATCCAGCTCGACATGTCCGAATACATGGAGAAGCACACGGTGAGCCGGCTCATCGGCTCGCCCCCGGGCTACGTGGGCTACGAGGAGGGCGGCCAGCTCACCGAGGCCGTGCGGCGCAAGCCGTTCTCCGTGGTCCTCTTCGACGAGATCGAGAAGGCCCACCCGGACGTGTTCAACACCCTCCTCCAGATCCTGGAGGACGGGCACCTCACCGACGCCCAGGGCCACACGGTGGACTTCAAGAACACCGTGATCATCATGACGTCCAACCTGGGGACCCGGGACATCCAGAAGGGGACGTCCATCGGGTTCGCCGCCCAGACCGAGGAGATCACCTACGAGAAGATGAAGGAGCGGGTCCTGGAGGAGCTCAAGCGCCACTTCCGGCCGGAGTTCCTCAACCGCATCGACGAGGTGATCGTCTTCCACTCCCTCACCCGGGAGAACGTGAAGGCCATCGTGGACCTCATGATCAAGCGGGTGCGGGAGCAGCTGAAGGCCAAGGACGTGGACATCGTCCTCACCGACGCTGCCAAGGACCTCCTGGCCGAGAAGGGCTACGACCCCTCCCTGGGGGCCCGGCCCCTGCGGCGGACCATCCAGCGGATGGTGGAGGACCCGCTGGCCGAGAAGCTCCTGTGGAAGGAGTTCAAGGCGGGGGAGACCATCATCGTGGACGCCCGGAACGGGGAGATCGTCTTCGAGCACGCCCCGGCGACCCCGGACACCCCTCCGGTGGAGCTCGCGGAGCAGGAGTCCTGAGAGGGCGAACAACGGCATAGGGCTTCCCGGAGACGGAGGGATCACCGCTAGCGGTCCCTTCGGCGCTCCGTCGAGGGAAGCGGCCCGCCGGGACGCCGGTGGGCCGTAAGGGCAGAACGACCCAGCGGCCTTCGGGTCGCTGGGTCTTCTGCCATCCGGGGCCGCGTCCTTCCGGCGGTTGGGTCGTCCGCCACCCGGGGCACCGTGCCGGGCGAGGGGCTGGCGCTCCGGCCGCCCTCCCGCCCGGCGTCCCCGCGGGCCGAGCGTCGGCCGGTTGGCATGTCGTACCCCCCCGCTATGGTTGGCCGATGGCGGGTCAGACGGCTCTACGTCTGCTCGAGCTGCGAGCACTCCTCCGCCGGCTGGTCCGGGCGGTGCCCGGCCTGCGGGAGCTGGGGCACGGTCAGCGAGCGGGAGCCGGGCGAGGTCCGGGCCCTGCGGGGGGCCGCTCGGGCGCCGGCCGTGCTGACCCTGGCCGGGGGCGACGAGGAGCACCGGATCTCCACCGGGTTCCCCGGCTTCGACCGGGTCCTGGGGGGCGGCCTGGTCCCCGGTTCGGTCCTGCTCCTGGCGGGGGCGCCCGGCATCGGCAAGTCGACCCTTCTCCTCCAGCTGGCGTCACGCTTGACCGCAGCCGGGCACCCCTGCCTCGTCGCCTCCGGAGAGGAGGCCCGGGAGCAGGTGGCGGCCCGGGCCCGGCGGCTGGGCCTCCCCGGGGAGGCCCTCCGCTACGTGCCCGGGCGGGACCTCCACGACGTGGTGGGGGCGGCCTTCGGGGAGCGGCCGGCCGTGCTGGTCGTGGACTCCGTCCAGACCCTCCGGGACCCCGCCGAGCTCCCCGCGGCCCTCCCCGGCGGCGTCGGGCAGGTCCGGGCCTGCGCGGACACCCTGGTGGCGGTGGCGAAGGAGCGAGGGATCTGCGGGGTCATCGTGGGACACGTGACCAAGGAGGGAGACCTGGCCGGGCCCAAGACCCTCGAGCACGTGGTGGACGTCGTGGCTTCCTTCGAGGGGGACCCGGCGAGCCGGGCGGCAGGTGAGCGGGCTCGACCCCAGGCGCTTCCACATCGTGGCCGCCGTCACCGAGCGGGCCCTGAGGCTCCGGGTGGTGCGGGCCGAGCTCTACGGGGCGGCCTCGGGCGGGCTGCGGCTGTCCGACCCCGGGGCGGACCTGGCGGTGGCGGCGGCCCTGGCCTCGGCGGCCTCG
>DATLZQ010000120.1:0-33003 GCA_035573915.1 Actinomycetota bacterium
GAACCCGTTCCCGCCGTGGAGGGACTGTCCGAGGCCGTCCTCCTCGGCCCCGGTCAGGGGTCCGTGCACCTGGAGGTAGCCCTGAGCGAGCTGGCCCCGGGCGCCACCGTCCCGGGCCACCTCCATCCGTTCGAGGAGTCGTTCTTCCTCCTGGAGGGCGAACTCCTCCTGGCCCTGGGCGAGACCCGGTACCGGCTGGGCCCCGGGGGGTTCGGGGTGGTCCCCCTGGCCACCCCCCACGCCTGGGCCAACCCGGGGACCGAGCCCGCCCGGTGGCTGCGGGCCCGGGCCCCCCAGCCCCGGCCCCTGGGCGGGTCGCGGGGCGTGTACCTCGCGCCGGAGCTCGACCCTCCTGCGGAGGGCCGACGGGTGGAGGCGGGCGACCCGACCGTGCGCCACGTCGGGGTCTTCGCCGACGACCACCTCCCTCCGCCGGGCGCTCCCCTGGCCATGCCGGGGCTGCGAGCCCCGGCGGTGCGCAACGTGTCGGTGTGGATGCTCGTGGACGAGCTCCTGGGGGCCCGCCACCACACCCTGTTCGTCGTCCAGTACGCCCCGGGGGCCCCCGAGGCCCGGCCGGCCGGCGACCACTTCCACCCCTTCGAGGAGGCCTTCTACTTCCTGCGGGGGCGGGCCTTGGGCCGCTTCGAGGACGAGGAGCGGACGGTGGGGGCCGGCGACCTGGCCTGGGCCGGGGTGGGCGCCCTCCACGCCTTCGCCAACCCCAACCCCGAGCCGGTGCGGTGGTTGGAGATCCAGGCTCCGCCGCCCCCGGCGGCCGGGGCCTTCTTCTTCGCCCGGGACTGGGTGGGGCTGGAGGAGCGGGCCTGCGGGGCCTGAGGGGCCCGACCCGGGAGCCGCACTCCGCCGAGCCTCGGGCCGCTCCCCGGACACCGGCTCAGTCCTTGAGCGCCTCCTGGAGGCGGGCCACGATCCGGTCCACGCTCGGGATGGCCGCGTCCTCCAGGGCGTCCGCGGCGGGGAGGGGGACGTGGGGGGTGGTGACCCGCACGATGGGGCCGTCCAGGTCGAAGAAGGCCTCCTCGGCCACGATGGAGGCCACCTCCGCCCCCCACCCGCACAGCCGGGGGCTCTCCTCCACCGTGGCCAGCCGGCTCGTGCGCCGGACGGACTCCAGGATGGTCCTGGTGTCCAGGGGGACCAGGGACCGCACGTCGATCACCTCGGCCGAGGCCCCCACCTCGGCCTCCAGGCGGTCGGCGGCCTGCAGGGCCTTGGGCACCATGGCGGCCAGGGCCACCACCGTGAGGTCCCGGCCCGGCCGCACGACGCGAGCCGTGCCCAGGGCGTCCACGATCTCCCCGTCCGGCACGTCCTCCTTGGTGGGGTAGAGGGCCTTGTGCTCCAGGAAGATGACCGGGTCGGGGTCCCGGACGGCCGCGGCGAACAGCCCGATCACGTCCCTGGGCGTGGAGGGGCAGACGACCTTGAGCCCGGGAATCGCCATGGCCCATCCCTCCACGCTCTGGGAGTGCTGGGCCCCGAACCGCACCCCGCCCCCGTTGGCGGACCGGATCACCAGGGGGAGGGAGACCTGGCCGTCGGTCATGTAGCGGGTCTTGGCGATCTGGTTGGCCACCAGGTCCCAGCACACGGCGAAGAAGTCGCTGAACATGATCTCCGCGATGGGGCGGAGCCCGTTCATAGCCGCCCCCATCACGGCCCCCACGATGGCCTGCTCCGAGATGGGGGTATCCCGGACCCGGTCGGGCCCGAACCGCTCCAGCAGCCCGGCCGTGGTCTTGAACACCCCGCCCGCGGCAGCCACGTCCTCTCCGATGAACACGACGGTGGGATCCCGCTCCATCTCCTGGACGATGGCCCGGGCCACCGCCTCCCGGTAGGTCAGTTCCGCCATGCCGATCCTCCGTCCGCCCACAGGTTGGTCTCCACCGCCCCGGGGTCGGGGAAGGGAGCGGCCCGGGCCTCCTCCACCGCCCGCTCCACCTTGACCTGGGCCTCCTCCTCGATGGCCCGGAGCTGGGCCTCCTCCACCCCCAGGGCGAGGAGGCGCTCCCGGTACCTAGGGATGGGGTCCCGGGCCAGCCAGGCCTCCACCTCCTCCTGGGGCCGATAGGTGCCGGGGTCGGCTCGGGAGTGACCACCGTGGCGGTAGGTCTTGGCCTCGACCAGGGAAGGGCCCTGGCCGGCCCGGGCTCGCCCCAGGGTCAGGCGGGCCACGGCGTAGACCTCGTCCGCGTCGTTGCCGTCCACCACGATCCCCTCGAGTCCGTAGGCGGAGGCCCGGTCCGCGGCCGGGTGCTCCACGGCGGTCACGGCCTGGATCGGGGTGTACTCCATGTAGAGGTTGTTCTCGCAGACGAACACCACAGGGAGCTTCCACACGACGGCCAGGTTGAGGGCCTCGTGGAAGGCCCCGATGTTGGTGGCGCCGTCTCCGAAGAAGCAGGCCACCACCTGCCCGGTCCCCCGGAACTGGGCGGCCCAGGCCGCCCCCGCGGCGATGGGGAGGTGGGCGCCCACGATGGCGTAGGAGCCCATGAGGCCGTGCCGCACGTCGGTGAGGTGCATGGAGCCACCCTTGCCCCCGCACAGCCCGGTGGCCCGGCCGAGGAGCTCGGCCATGGTGGCGGCCATGGAGGCCCCCCGGGCCAGGGTGTGGTGGTGGCCCCGGTAGGTGCAGAACGTGAGGTCGTCAGGGCGCATGGCGGCGGCGAACCCCACCGCCACGGCCTCCTGGCCCATGGCCAGGTGAGTGGTGCCCTTGACCAGCCCCTCGAGGAACAGGTCGTGGGCCCGCCGCTCGAAGGTCCGGATCTCGATCATCGAGCGGTAGATGGCGAGCCGGGTGTCCTGGTCCAGGTCGGCCCCGGCCTGTCCGGTGAAGACGGTGACCACGTCAGCTCCCCTCAGTCTTCGCTCTCGCTCCGGCGCCAACGAGCTTACCCTCCCCGCCTCGGCCCCTTCCCGCCGCCCTCGTCCCCGCAGGGCGGCCGGGTCGGCGGTGGAGGGTTCGGGCCGAGCTCAGTACTCGTTGGCCACCATGAGCTCTTCGGCCGGGAACAGGGTAATGACCTTGGCCCCCTCAGCCGTGCAGATGACCTCCTCCTCGATCCGGGCGGCGGACCGCCCGTCGGCGGCGGGGCAGTAGGTCTCCAGGGCGAACAGCATCCCCTCCTTGAGCTCGATGGGCTCCTGGAAGGAATTGAGCCTGCTGATGATGGGCCGTTCGTGGAGCCCCACCCCGACCCCGTGGCCGAACTGCAGGCCGAACGCGTCCATCTCGTCGGCGAAGCCGAACTCCTCGGCCTTGGGCCACACCCGGGCGATCTCGTCCGTGGTCCGGCCCGGCTTCACGAGCTCGATGGCGGCGTCCATCCACTCCCGGGCCCGCTTGTAGGCGTCGCGCTGGGCCTGGGTGGCGCGGCCCACTACGAAGGTCCGGTAGTAGCAGGTCCGGTAGCCGTTGAACACGTGGATGATGTCAAAGTAGCACTGGTCGCCCGGGCGGATCAGGCGGTCCGAGAACACGTGGGGGTGGGGGCTGCACCGCTCCCCGGCGATGGAGTTGATGGCCTCCACGAACTCCGAGCCCATCTCGATGAGCCGCTGGTGGGCCAGGGCCACGATGTCGCTCTCTCGGATCCCGGGCCGGAGGGCCTCGAAGATGTCGTGGTAGACGCCGTCCACCATGGCGCAGGCCTGGGTGAGCAGGATGAGCTCGTCGGGGCCCTTGATCTCCCTGGCGCTCATCATGGCCTGCTGGCCGTCCCGGACCTCGAGCCCCGCCCGCTGGAGCTCGAGGAACACCGAGGTCTCGGCCACGTCCACCCCCAGGGGCATGTCGGCCACCCCGTCCTCCTTGAGGATGGACTTAATCTCCTCCGCCGCCCGCTTCTGAAGGCCGACCTTCGGCGAGATGGCCCCCTGCAGGCCGGTGTTGCCGCCCCGGGAGTTGCGCTCGCTGTACATGTGCGGGAGCTGGAGACGGTGGGCCTTGGCCGCGGAGCCGAAGTCCCAGATCCGGGGCTCACCGGTCCGGGTGATCAGGGCGTAACGCTCCCCCTTGTTGAAGGCCCAGTAGCCGATGTGGGTGCTCGTCGCGTACCGGATGTTGCTCGTCTCGAAGAGGAGCAGAGCCCCCAGGTCCGACTCCTCCAGGGCCTTGCGGACCCGCGACAGCCGGTACTGCCGCAGGCGCTCGAAGTCCACCCGGGCCTCCCAGTCCACGCCCTGGATACCAGGGGACGGGCTCGTGGCGACGGGGAAGTCGACGGCGTCCATGATCCCCTCCTTCACGAGACGACACGCAACGCGGGCCACGGCCACCCACCTTTGTTCAGTGATACTTTAGGCGTAACACTAACACTGAATGCCGACCCAGCGCAAAACCGCCCGCCTAGCCCTGCCGGCCTACCACGCACCAGATGGCCTGGACTGGCTCGTCTCCCAGGTTCCACAGACGGTGAGGCTGCGTGGAGTCGAAGGCGATGGAGTCGCCGGGGCCCAAGACGTGCTTAGCGAACCCGACCTGCACGCCAAGCCTTCCGGATATCACGTACCCGTACTCCCGTCCGGGGTGTCGCATCAGCCGCTCGTCGCTGGACGAGGAGCCCCCGACGTCGTACACGACGAAGAGGAAGTCCACCCCATCGGCGGGGTCACTGTTGAGCCGCTCCCAGCGGACGCCCGACTCCAGCTCGATCACCTGACGAGTGTGGGGGCGAACCACGGGGTCGGGGCGCGAACCGGGACCGCCCCCTGCCGCGCCAGCTTCGCCTGACGCACTGAACAGACGGTCCAGGGAAATCCCTAGCTCGGTGACGATCGCGTAGAGAGTGCTTACCGAGGGCTTCGAGCGTCCCGTCTCGATCTGCGAGATCAGACTGGGAGAAAGGCCCACTCGCTCCGCGAGCTGTCGCTGGCTCACCCCTCGCCGCTTCCGCTCGAGGCGCAGCCGCTCTCCGATGCTCGCGAATGGAGCCCTGGTCTCGGTCACCGCCTCCACGTCAGGGGCAGTCTAACAGCGCCGTTGAACGCAGGAGGCGAGGAGACCGACCACCTCGGTAGCCTCGACCATGCCGTCCCCGCCACCGGTTCGGCCAAGTTGCAGCCGATCCAAGCCGTGGCTATAGTGTGTAGTGTGGCTGTTTCCAAGTTAAGAGATGCTACGCAAACGCGACATGCTGCGCAGACGCGAGGGCCGCTGAGTACTCCCTGGTGGCGGGGACCGTCGCGCAGGAGGGAAGGAGGATCGTTGCGATGATCTCGCCTCGCTTCGGAAGGTTCCGCTTCTTGGCGTGGGCCGCGGTCATGGCCGTCCTGGCCGCGGCCTGTGGCGGTGCGGAGGAAACCCAGACCCCCGGGGCGGGAGGGGTCACCTCCCCCACGGGTCCGGCGAGTCCCACCGGGGAACCCATCGTGGTCGGCTCCACCCTCCCACTCACCGGCGCCCTCGCCCCGACCGGCGTGATCCACCGCATCGCCGGCGAGCTGTTCATCCGGTGCGAGAGGTCGATGAGCTTGAGGGTACGCCAGGTGATCCCCATGCCCAGCGCCATGAGAGCGTATACGCCGCCGATGGCGGGGCCGCCCCGATCGTCGTCGACCGGATCTTCGAAGCCCTGGGGGACGCGAACCGAGCGGGCGTCGGCATGCTCCTCGTGGAGCAGGACGTCCTCCGGGCGTTTAACATCGCCCAGCGGTCCTACGTCCTGAGCCAGGGCCGGGTGGTCAAGGCGGGCCCCTGCCAGGAGCTGGCCGTGGACCCGGAGGTCCAGCGAATCTGCCTCGGAGCCTGAGCACCTTCTTCTCGTCGGGGGCCGGGCCACTCGGAGCTGCAGCCTTCAGAGGAGCACCCAGCCGCCGTCGATCACGAGGTCGGCGCCATTCATGGACCGGTTCTCGAGCAGGAAGGCTACCGCGTGCACCACGTCCTCCGTGCGCACCAGGCGCTGGAGCGGGGTGCGGGACCGGATGCCCTCGAGCACGGACTCCGGCTTCCCACTCCAGTACGGCGTGTCGCCCACGATCCCCGGGTGGATAGCGTTGACCCGGATGGGGGCCAGCTCCACGGCCAGGGAGTGGACCAGGCCGGTCACCCCGCCGTTCACGGTGGAGACCGTGGTGGAGCCGGGGTAGGGGCGGTCCTTGGCCAGCCCTCCGAAGATCACGATGGAGCTCTCCTCGTGCATCCGGTCCATCAGGACGTGGACCACCTCGGTGTATCCCACCAGCTTGAGCGTGACCAGCCGCAGGGCCCGGGCGTGGTCGAACCCCCGCACCGTGTTCTCATCCCGGTCCACCGCGGTCAGCACGAGGTGGTCCACGCGCCCCACGTCGGCAAGGGCGGGACGGATGGTCTCCACCTCGGTGAGGTCCAGGCCCACCCCTCGGGCCCGTCCACCGAGCTCCTCCGCCACGGCCTTGGCGCGCACCGGGTCCCGGCCCGTGAGGACCACCTCCCGCCCCCTGGTCACGTAGTGGCGAGCGATGGCCTTCCCGATCCCGGACGTCCCACCGACCACGACCACGGCTCCTTGCCCCACTGCCTCAGCGGTCATGGCACCTCCCTCGTCCAGCCGTCTCGCTCCTCCAGCCTGGCCCCGGCCTGACCAGCCACGTGCCCGGCCCGGCCTCCTACCCGCCTCCCTCAGCGCCCAGCACCTCCCTGAGGTAGTCCCAGTCCCGGACGAAGCGGTACGAGTGCCGGGCCGGAGGCTGAGGGGCCTGGGTCTCCAGCCATCGGACCCGTCCAGGGCCCGGGTTGTGGAACCCGTGTACGCACCCCACCCCGGCCCAGGCCAGGTCCCCCGCCTCGAGAAGGTAGGACGCCCCGTCGAAAGTGGCCTCCACCTGTCCCTCGAGGATGAGGTAGGTCTCCTCGAAGGGGTGGTCGTGGGCTCCGGCCCGGCCTCCTGGCTCGTACTGGACCATGAACATGGTCGAGAGCTGGGCCCCCAGGTCCTGGTCCACCATCATCTTCACGGTGATCCCGCTGTAGACGAGCAGCGCGGTGCGCATGCTGGCCGAGACCGCCATGAGCTCCTGGGTCTGCTTGTCCACCTCCAGGTGCCAGGGCTCGATGTGCCCGAACCGCCGGTTGCGGGGGTCCCGCACGTCCACCGGGAGGGCCCCGGCCTCGGGCAGGGGAGGGACGAACAGGGTGTCCCCGCCGTAGCGGTCCCGGGGCCCGGGAGCCTGCATCTCGGCCCACCGCACCGTCCCACCCGCTCCCCGCCAGGCGTGGGGGACCCCGACCGGGACAAGACCGTAGTCCCCGGCCCGGAGGAGGCGGCCTCCCTCCGGCGTGAGCAGGACCCCCTCCCCTTCGAGCACGTAGATGGTCTCCTCGAACGAGTGGACGTGGGCATCGACCTGGCCGTCCCTTTCCAGGACGCAGACGGCGAACCCGGTGTGGAGGGCCCCCGAGCCCTCGTCGACGGCCGTCCACCGGCGGTACCCCCGGCTCCGGCCCTCCCAGCCGGAAGGGACGGCGGGGGCGGCCTCGGCGGCCCGGCGGACCAGGTGTCGGCTCGGCCCCTGGCTCACGCCCGCCGCCTCACGCCTGCTGCCGCTCCCTCCGCCGCAGCTCCCGCTGCTCCAGGAGGTAGTCCCGGGACTCCTCCACCAGCCGGCGGGCCCTCTCCACGTCGGCCAGGAGCCGCCCGTCCCGCTTGACCACCTTCCCGCCCACGATGACCGTGTCCACGTTCGACACGTCGGCGCAGAGGGTGACGGCGGCTACGGGGTCGATGAGCGGGGCCACGTTGATCGCCCGGGCGTCGATCAGGACCAGGTCGGCCTTCTTGCCGGGGGTCAGCGAGCCAATGCGGTCCTCCAGCCCCACCACGTGGGCCCCGTTGACCGTGGCCATCTCCAGGAGCTGTCGGGAGGTGAGGAGCCCCTCGGAGGGCTTGTTCTGCTCCCAGAAGACCTCGTGGACCCGGGCCCGCTCGCACCCGAACGCGCACCGCATCTCGGTGAACAGGTCCCCGGGGACCGTGGTCACCACGTCCACGCTCAGGCTGGGACGCAGGCCGTACTGGTAGGCCTTCATGACCGGCGGCCACCCGTGGCCCATCTGGACCTCCACCTGGGCGGCGATGGAGACCGTGCCCCCCGTGTCGGCCACGAGCTGCCACTCCTCGTCCGTGAGGTAGCAGCAGTGGATGTAGGTCGTGGGGACGACCCCGAGGACGCCCAGGTCCTTCAGGCGCCGCACCATGTTGAAGCGGCCCGCCAGCCGGCCCATGGCCACGTGGATCGTGATGGGCAGGTCGAGCTCCCGGGCCAGGTTCCACTCGGTCCGGACCACGTCGTCCACGCAGAAGCCCGGGCCCCGGGTGGCCAGGGCCATCGTGAGGAGTCCCTGGTCGGACGAGAAGTAGGTGTCGCGGACCCGTCGCACGTCGTCCCCGGGGACGGCGATCTTGCTCTCGAACCAGTAGTCCGCCAGGGAGGTGTTGGCGCTCCCGTAGGCGTACTGGGCCCGGATCCCTGCCTCCTTGAGCCCCTGGATGGCGGCGTCCGGGTGTTCGGGGGTGTTGTTGATGTGGGACCAGTCCACGAGCGTGGTGATCCCCGCGTTCAGGCACTCCAGGGCCCCGGCCAGGTTGCTCGCGTAGACGTCCTGGGGTCGGTACAGCGGCGCGAACGTGTCCAGGACCTCCACGAAGTAGTCGTCGAGGGTGGCGTCCGGGGCGCACCCCCGGATGGCCGCCTCCCACGTGTGCCGGTGGGTGTCCACGAAGCCCGGGGTGACGATGAACCCCGAGGCGTCGATCACCTCCGCTTCGGCCTGCACCTCGGAGGCCACCGCCGCGATCCGGTCCCCCTCGATGAGGACGTCCCCCTTGGGCAGGTCGCCCATGTCCCGGTCCATGGAGATCACCGTCCCGCCCCTGATGAGCACTCGTCCGCCCATGGTCACCCCCTTCGCTCGGTCCCTTGACGCCGCTAAAGCCTACCGCAGCTCATCAGTGAGGGTAAAGTCGCGTAGTGATGGGACGAGGTCGAGCCCGACGCCCCCTCGTCTCTCCGAGCAGGTAGGAGGCCTGTTTCCAGCGCGTGGGGGCCAGGGACCGATCCGTCCTGTGCGAAGCCTCGCGAAGTCTCGTGCAGTGACGCTAAGGGAGCCTCGACGCGGGACGGTGGGCCTCTGGGGTGCCGTCGAGCCGGCCGCCGGCGACCCCCGCGGCCGCCTGGCTCCCCGGAGGCGGGCCGCACCGTGGAGCCCCTGCACAATGAGGGCTGCGCCCGTGGCCCCGGCCGTAGTAGCGTACCTGGGTACCCCAGGTCGGAGACGTGGCGGGCATGGCCAGGGCGGTGGAACGCGACGGAAGGCGGAGGATGCGGGCCGCGGAGCGCCGCGCCCAGCTCCTCGAGGTGGCCAGACGGGTCTTCGGGAGCGCCGGCTTCCACCGGGTGTCCATGGACGACGTGGCCAAGGAGGCCGGGGTGACCAAGCCCACCCTCTACGATCACTTCCCCTCCAAGCGGGACCTGTACCTCGCCCTGCTCGAGGCGGACCTGGCCATCCTGGAGGAGCGGGTCCGGGAGGCCCTCCGGGCCCCCACCGGGAACCGGGAGCGGATCCGGGCGTCGTTCCAGGCCTACTTCGACTTCGTGGACGAGGAGGCGGACGGCTTCCGCCTCCTCATGCAGGAGTCGGTGGGGGCGGAGCGGGAGTTCCGGGAGCTCGTGGGGGCGGTCCGGGACCGCATCCTGGCCGAGGTGGCGGACCTCATCGTGCGGGAGTCCGACGGCCGCCTGGAGCGCGAGGAGGCCGAGACCGTGGCGCTGGCCCTGGTGGGCATGGTGGAGACCGCCGCCCAGCGGGGGGCCGGGGGGCCCAAGGAGGAGCGGGCCCGGGCCGTGGACACCCTGGTCCGTCTGGCCTGGAAGGGCATCACCCGCCTCACCGAGTGACGCCCCGGGCCCCACGCGGCGGGCAGATTGACCCGGGCCTCCCACGGCCGGGCCGCGCGGTTGCCGTGCGAACCCGTGCAGCCCTACAGGTTCCCCCGTTCGGCCTGTTCCCGCTCGATGGCCAGGAACAGCTCCTTGAAGTTGCCGAGCCCGAATCCCCGCGAGCCCCGCCGCTCGATGACCTCGTAGAACACGGTGGGCCGGTCCTGGACGTTCTTGGTGAAGATCTGCAGCAGGTAGCCCTCCTCGTCCCGGTCCACCAGGATGTTGAGCCGCTCGATGTCGGCCCAGGCCTCCTCGATGGCCCCGACCCGCTCCCGGGCCGCCTCGTAGTAGGTGGCCGGGACCCGGATGAAGCGGACCCCTCGCCGCCGGAGGGCGTCCACCGTGGACACGATGTCGTCCGTGAGCAGGGCGATGTGCTGGACGCCGGGCCCCCGGTAGAACTCGAGGTACTCCTCGATCTGGCTCTTGCGCTTGCCGGGAGCGGGCTCGTTGATAGGGAGCTTGATCCGCCCCACCCCGTCCCACATCACCTTGGACATGAGGGCGGTGTACTCGCTCGAGATCTGGTCGTCGCGGAAGTGGACGAGTTGGTCGAACCCGAGGACCCGGGCGTAGAACTGGGCCCACTCGTTCATCTTCCCGAGCTCTACGTTGCACACGATGTGGTCGATGGCCTTGATCCCCACGGGCGGGCCCTCGTCCGCGATGGGCTCCTCCCGTCGGTACCCAGGGAGGAACGGCCCCGAGTAGTTCTCTCGCTCCACGAACGAGTGGATGGTGTCCCCGTAGGCCCTGATGGCCGAGCGGACCACCTTGCCGTGCTCGTCCTCGAGGACGGTGGGCTCCAGAGCACTCTCCGCCCCGCGCCGGAGGGCCTCCTCCCAGGCCTGGGTGGCGTCGGGGACCCGAAAGGCCACGTCCCGCACCCCGTCCCCGTGCTGGTGGACGTGCTGGGCGATGGGGCTCTCCGGCCCCATGGCGCCGGTGAACACGAACCGGACGTCTCCCTGCTCCAAGACCCAGGAGGCCCGATCCCGGACCTTGGTCTCGGGCCCCGCGTAGGCCGTCACCTGGAACCCGAAGGCGTGGGAGTAGAAGTACGCCGCCTGCCGGGCGTTCCCCACGTAGAACTCCACGTGGTCCACGCCCATGAGGGGCATGAAGTCCTGGCGAGCCTCCTCGGTCCTCTCCGGTTCCGTGGCCATCTCGCGTCCCCTCCTCGGGCTGGACGGACCTGCACCCCTCGGCACTATACCCCGGGCCCGCCCTACGGACCCGCTGCGGCGCTCGCGTGCTCTCGGTCGAGGCCCACCGGTCAAGCGCCCACGTTCCGGTCGAGCTCACCCACGAGGAGGCGGAAGGGTGCTGGGGCGCCGTCGCGCAGGCCCGCAAGCCGCCTGCGGCGGACGGTCAGAACACGGCCGAGATGCCCTTTTCCAGGAGGTACCCCAGGACCGCACAGGAGGGCCACGTCAGGATCCAGGCCGCCACCACCCGGCCCGCGACCCCCCACCGCACCGCCGATAGGCGTTTCGGGGCCCCCACGCCCATGATCGAGGTGCCGATGGCGTGGGTGGTGCTCACCGGGATCCCGAAGTGGGTGGCCCCGGTGATGGCCAGGGCGGCCGCCGTCTCCGCCGCGAAGCCCTGCACCGGCTCCAGGTGCGTCATCCGGATCCCCAAGGTCCGGACCACCCGCCACCCCCCCACCATGGTCCCCACCCCCATCACCACCGCGGCCGAGACGACCACCCAGAGCGGGATCTCGAACTGCGTGGGGACCTCCCCGGGCGGGTGGTTCCGGAGGAGCACGGCGAGGGTGATGATGCCCATGGTCTTCTGCCCGTCCCCCGTCCCGTGGCTGAAGGCCATGAAGGCCGCGGAGAGGATCTGCATCCGCCCGAACACGGCTCGGACCACGGACCGGCGAACCCGGGCGAACACCCAGTAGATGAGGACCATGAGCAGGAACCCCAGGGTGAACCCCCCGAGGGGCGAGGTGACCAGCCCGATGAGGGACTTCCGGGTGCCCGACCACTCCAGCCCCGCCAGCCCCCCTGCCGCGAACCCGGACCCCAGCAGCCCCGCAACCAGGGCGTGGGACTCGCTGGAGGGCAGGCCGTAGTACTGGGCGCTCAGGGCCCAGATGGTGGCGGCGAGGACGGCCGCCCCCACTGTCTCCAAGGAGACGAGGTTGAGGTCCACGATCCCCCCGGCGATGGTCTTGGCCACGGCCGTGCCCAGGGCCAGGGCTCCGACCAGGTTGAGCACCCCCGCCATCACCACCGCGGCGATGGGCCGCAGGACCCTGGTGGAGACCACGGTGGCGATGGAGTTTGGGGCGTCGGTCCACCCGTTGGCGAACTCGAAGAGGTAGGCCAGCCCGACGACCAGCCAAAAGGGCATCGGTCAGCCGTGCTTGAGCGCCAGGGCCTCGAGGGTGTTGGCCACGTCCTCCACCCGGTCCATGGCCGCCTCCACCTCGTCGAAGATCTCCTTCCACTTGAGGACGTCCATGGCCTTGAAGTCCCCGCTGAAGAGGTCGGCCTGGGCCTGCCGGAAGATCCGGTCCCCCTCGTTCTCCAGCCGGTTGATCTCCACCCAGTACCGGCGGAGCTCGCCGTACCTGGGGAGGACCTCCAGGGCCTCCCGGGTGGTCCGGGTGGCCCGGACCAGGGTCTCCACCTGGGTCTTCATGTCGGGGAGGGGGGCCTCGATCTTGTGCAGGACGAACAGGTCGGCGGCGGCGTCGATGTGGTCGAGGACGTCGTCCAGGGTGGAGGCGAGCCGGTGGATATCCTCGTGGTCGATGGGGGTCACGAAGGTGGTGTTGAGCCGACGCATGATCTCATGGGTGATCTCGTCCCCCTCGTGCTCAAGGTCGTGGAGGCGGGCGGCCTTGGTGGGAACGTCGCGGTAGTCGGTGATGATGTCCTGCAGGAGCTCGGCGGCCCCCTCCACGTGGGCGGCCTGCCTGACGAAGAGCTCGAAGAACCCCTCGTCCCGAGGGACCAGCCGGAGCCTCAGCCATGGCATGGATCGTTCGTCCTCCGCAGATGTCGTTCCCGACGACGGCTATTGATACACGGAATGGCCCTGGCAACAACCCCCGCCGAACCGGGCCGCCAGCGCCTGGCAAGACGCAGTCCCCCCGGCCCCCACCGGAGTCAGTCCATGAACGAGAGGCGGCGGTGACCAGGGCCCCGACGCGCCGTCCGGGCAGGTTCACCCGGATCCCCACCGCCCGCCCCGGCGCGCCGCCCGACCAGGCCGAGCTGGGTGACGACGCCGAGGTTCAGCCGGACCAGCGCGGCCGGGAGGGCAAAAGGCTCACCGACGCCCAGTCCCGCACGGCCCTGACCGCGGCCCTGCTCCGCCAGCTGTGGGCGGTGTTCCACCACCGCCGGGCCTGGGACTCGTCCTCGCCGGCGGCCTCCCCCGGGGGAGGTGGTGCCCGCGGCGTAGAGCCGTCACGGTGGTCTGGGGTGGCGCAGCCCGGAACCCGCTTGGGGAGAACCCGCAACTGAGCCTGGGCGCCCCACCCGCCCCCCGAACGTGGAGCCCGGATGAGGGCTGTTGGGAAGAATCCGGTCGCTCATTAGGTTGGGCCGGGGAGGCGGGTGCGGGCGCACCCAGAGACCTCGCGGCACGCCCATCGTGAACCTCGATCGCCAGACCAACCCGACCCCAGCGTCGGGACGGCCCTGCATGTTCGGCACCACAACTTGACTTCTCGCCCATAGGATGCTCAGCCCACGAACTTGTAGCCAAGCCCCCGGACCGTGAGGAGGTGCTCGGGGTGGTAGGGGTCGCGCTCGATTTTGCGCCGCAGGCGCTTCACGTGGACGTCGAGGGTACGGGTGTCGCCGAAGTAGTCCGGCCCCCACACCTCCTCGATCAGGAAATCCCGCGTGAGCAGCCGGCCCCGACGGCGGAGGAAGGCCTCGAGCAGCTCGAACTCCTTCGGGGGGAGGACCACGGGCTCGCCCCGGACCCGCACTTCGTGCCGGGCCACGTCCATCTCGACCGGGCCACCCCGGAGGACCTCGTCGGCCGCCGCCGGCGCCAGCATCCCGGCCCGGCGGAGGTGGGCCCGGACCCGCGACACCAGCTCCCGCATGGAGAACGGCTTGGTCACGTAGTCGTCGGCGCCCAGCTCGAGGCCGGCCACCTTGTCGGCCTCAGCGTCCTTCGCGGTGAGGATGACGATGGGGACCGCGGACCGCGCCCGCATCTCCCGGCACACGTCCAGCCCCGACATCCCCGGGAGCATGAGGTCGAGGATCACGAGCCCCGGCCGCTCGGCTTCGAACCGTTCGAGAGCCGAGGGGCCGTCTGCGGCGACGGCGACCCGGAACCCCTCCCGCTCGAGGTTGTAGCGGACGGCATCCGCCAGCGAGGCCTCGTCCTCGACGACGAGGATCGCCGCCGCGGGCGCCGGCGCGCTCACCCCTGGGCCACCTCCGGGTGGGAGGCGTCCGTGAACTCCCGGAACTCCCCGGTGAGGAGGAACCCCACCTGCTCCCCGATGTCCACGGCGTGGTCCGCGACCCGCTCGAGCTGCCGGGACACCACCGTCATCCGCAGCCCCCACTCGAGCATCGCGGGATCACTGGCCAGGGCCGCGATCTCCCCGTACATCCGCAGGTTGAGCCGGTCCACCGGGTCGTCCATCCGGGGCATCCGCAGGCACAGCTCGAGGTCCCGGCGGGCGAAGGCCTCCAGGGCGGTCCGGAGCATCCCCCGTCCGATGTCCGCCATCTCCCGCAGGTGCGTGAGGACCGAGGGCGAGGAGGGGAGGTGGCGGACCGAGAGGAAGATCTTGGCGATGTTCACCGCGATGTCCCCCACCCGCTCCAGGTGGAGGTTCGCGTGGAGGATCGCGGAGATCAGCCGGAGGTCCACCGCCACCGGGGTCTGGAGGGCGAGCAGCTCCAGGACCCGTCGCTCGGTGTCGAGGTAGCGGGCGTCGATCTCGTCGTCGCCGGCTACGACCGCCTCGGCCTCCTCCGGGTCATGCCGGATGAGCGCGTCCACCGCCCGGCCCACGGCCCGCTCGGCGAGCTCGCCGGTGGCGAGCATCTGGAGCTCGAGCTGCTCCAGCTCCTCGTGGAACCGCACGCGCGCCGGCATCAGCCGAACCTCCCGGTGATGTAGCTCTCGGTCCGGGGGTCGGCGGGGTTCGTGAAGATCCGGTCGGTGGGGCCGTGCTCGACGAGCACGCCGCACCGCCGGCCCCGCTCGTCGGCCTCGACCGTGATGAACGCGGTCACGTCCGAGACCCGGGCCGCCTGCTGCATGTTGTGGGTCACGATCACCACGCTATACGTTTCCGACAGCTCCCGCATCAGGTCCTCGATCTGGGCAGTGGCGAGGGGGTCGAGGGCCGAGCACGGCTCGTCCATGAGGATCGTGTCGGGCTCCAGTGCGATGGCCCGGGCGATGCACAGGCGCTGCTGCTGTCCGCCGGACAGCTCGTAGGCGTTCCGCCGGAGGTCGTCCTTCACCTCGTCCCAGAGAGCCGCCCGCCGGAGGGCCGCCTCCACCCGGCCCTTGAGGTCGTCGGTCATCCCGTGCACCCTTAGCCCGAACGCGACGTTCTCGAAGACCGACTTGGGGAACGGGTTCGGCTTCTGGAACACCATCCCGACGTGCCGGCGGACCTCCACGGGGTCGACGGCGGGGTCGTAGAGGTCCTGCCCGTGGTAGAGGACCTTCCCCTCCACCCGGGCCCCGGGGATGAGGTCGTTCATCCGGTTGAGCGCCCGAAGCAACGTGCTCTTGCCGGACCCTGACGGCCCGATGATCGCGGTGATCCGGTTCCTGGGGATATCCAGGGTGACCCCCCGGACGGCCGGGAGCCCCCGGTAGGAGACGGCCACGTCCCGCAGCTCGAAGACTGGCTCTGGCGAAGCCTCGACCCGCACGGGCCGCGCGACGTCCACGTGGACCTGGACCCGCTCCATCACCACCTCCGTTCGTAGCGGTTCCGCAGGTAGATGGCCAGGGCGTTCATTGCGAGCAGCATCCCCAGGAGCAGGATGATCCCCGCCGCCGCGACGTGCTGGTACTCGGTCTGGGGGCGCGAAACCCAGTTGTAGATCTGGATGGGGATCGCGGTGAACCGGTCGTAGGGGTGCCGGGGCACGAAGTTCACGTACGTGAGAGCACCCAGGGTGATCAGGGGGGCCGTCTCGCCGATGGCCCGCGACAGCCCGAGGATGAGGCCCGTGAGCATCCCGGGGAGCGCGGCGGGGAGGACCTGCCGCCAGGTGACCTGCCAGGAAGTCGCCCCGACCGCGTAGGCCGCCTCCCGGATCGAGCCGGGGACGGCTCGGAGCGCCTCCCGGGAGGCCACGATGATCACGGGGAGGATCAGCAGGGCCAGTGTGAGGGAACCCGCCATGATCGAGCGCCCCAGCTGCATCGCCCGGACGAAGGCGGCGAGCCCGAGCAGCCCGTAGATCACCGAGGGCACCGCCGCGAGGTTGGCCACGTTCAGCTCGAGGAACCCCGCGAGGCGGTTGCGCGGGGCCATCTCCTCCAGGTAGATGGCGGCCCCCACGCCGAGGGGGAACGAGATCAGGGCGGTGAGCACCATGAGCCAGGCAGTACCGACGAGCGCCGGGCGGATCCCGGCCCGCTCGGGGAACCTCGAGTCGAGGCTCGAGAGGAATCCCCGGTCCACCCACCCGGCCCCCTTGGAGGCCACATCCACGAGGAGCGTGGCCAGGGTCAGGAGCGCCACGAGCAGGGCCAACAGGAGCGCGAGGTGGAACGCCAGCGCTCCCAGGGAGCGCTCCGCCCGCCGTCCGGTGGCGAGGGCGGGGACCCGCCCGGCGACGGCTGGCGCGCTCACTCGTACCGCTCCCGGAGCCGGCGGACGAGCCGCAGCGAGGCGGCGTTCAGCCCGAGCGTGAGGAGGAACAGGGTCGCCCCCACCGCGAAGATCGTCCGGTACTCAACGCTCCCGTAGGGGGTGTCGCCCTGGGAGATCTGGACGATGTAGGCGGTCATTGTCTGCATCGGCTCCCGTGGGTCGATCGAGAGGTTCGGCATCTGGCCGGCGGCGATAGCGACGATCATGGTCTCGCCGATGGCCCGGGACAGGCCCAGGATCACCGCCGCCGCGATCCCCGACAACGCGGCGGGGACGACGACCCGGAGGGCCACGGTCCGGCGGGCGGCCCCCAGCGCGAAGGCTCCCTCCCGGAGGGCCTGGGGGACCGCTCGCATCGCGTCCTCTGAGACCGAGGCCACGAGCGGCACCGCCATGATCCCGATGGCGAGGCTCGCCGAGAGCGCGTTGAAGACTCCCGTGCCCGGCAGGAGGCGCTGGAGGAGGGTGGGCGTGAGGAAGGTGAGGGCGAAGTAGCCGAAGACCACTGTCGGGATCCCGGCCAGGACCTCGAGGACCGGTTTGAGCACCCTCCGGGCCCCTGGCCTCGCGTACTCCGCGAGGTAGACGGCCGCGCCCAGCCCCACCGGGACCGCCACCAGCATGCTCGTGAGCCCGATCAGCACCGTCGCCCCAAGGAGCGGGAGCACGCCGAAGGAGGGCGGTCGGAAGGTCGGCCCCCAGGACGTACCGGTGAGGTAGTCGAGGACCGGCACCTCCCGGAAGAACCCCACGGCCTCGAAGGTGAGGGAGGCGACGATCCCGAGGGTGGTGGCGACGGAGAGGACGCCGCACGCGAGCAGGAGGGTCCGCACGAGCCGCTCGCCGTACCGCCGGCGCCGGCCCGTGAGGGCCCGGGCGATCGCCTGCTCCGCCGCCACCGTCACCCGACCTCCGGTCCCTACGCCCCGGCCTTGAAGTCGGCCCAGGCCTGCCGGGTGGCCTCCCAGTCGGCCTCCGCCACGTTCACGTAGCCCACCTGCGGCACGAGATCCCGGGCGACCTGGAGGTAGAAGTCGATGAACGCCACGACCTGGGGCTTGGCCAGCGCCGTCTCCGAGACGTAGACGAACAGCGGACGGGAGAGCGGCGTGTACGTGCCGGTCTCGATGGTCTCGGTGGTGGGCTCCACGCAGCCCTGCCCCCCGTCGATGGCGAGGGCCCGGAGCTTGTCCCGGTTCTGCTCGTAGTACGCGAAGCCGAAGTACCCCAGGGCGTTCTCGTCCCCGGCCACGCCTTGCACGAGCACGTTGTCGTCCTCACTCGCGGTGTAGTCGGAGCGGCTCGCACCCTCCTCGCCCACGATCGCGGCGGTGAAGTAATCGAAGGTCCCGGAGTCCGTCCCCGGGCCGTAGAGCGTGAGCGGACGGGAGGGGAAGTCCGCGCCTGGGATCTCGCTCCAGTCGTCGACCCGGCTCCCCGGCTCCCAGATCGCCTTGAGCTGCTCGACCGAGAGGCACTCCGCCCAGTCGTTGGCCGGGTTCACCACGACCGAGAGGCCATCCAGGGCCACCTTCAGCTCGACGTACTCGACGCCGTTGGCCGCACAGGCGTCGACCTCCTCCTGCTCGATCGGTCGAGAGGCGTCCTGGAGGTCGGTCTCGCCGGCGCAGAACTTCTCGAACCCGCCGCCGGTCCCCGAGATCCCCACCGAGACCTTGACGTTCCGGTGCTCCGCCGTGAACTCCTCGGCCACGGCCTGGGTGATGGGGAAGACCGTGCTCGAGCCGTCACCCACGACCGCGCCCGAGAGCCCGCCGCCGCCGCCCTCGCCCGGTCCCCCGGCCGTGTTCCCACAGGCGGCTGTGACCAGCGCGAGCGCCACTCCGGCCGCGGCGAGCCCGAACCACCTTCGATGCATGCGCGTCCACCTCCTCGTCGTCCCTGTCCGGAACCTACCAACCTGGGCGACTTGGGAGACGGCCTTGGGGATATGGGGGTGTCGCCCGGCCGTCCCCCAGCCCCGCGGGTCGGTAGTGTGGCCTCCCATTCGCGCCGGATGCTATGGGGCTCGCATGACGCGACCCCGGCGCGGAGGTGAACGGAACGTGAATGTTAGGGTGCCGCCGGACGCGCGCCTCCAGGCGCTCCCCTTCGGGGTACGCTCGACGCGTGGGCGCGTCGTCGTTCCTCGCCGGGATCCTCCTGCGCCGCCCCCTCGGCCGGCTTCGGCGCGCCGCGCTCCGGTTAGCCGATGAGCTCCCCGGGGTCCGGGTCACGCCGTGGCAGCTCCGGGACCCGGAGGGGCTCGCGCGGGTGCTTGAGCGGGCCGCGGACGAGCTGGCCCGGGAACGGCGGGCGGCCGCCCGGGAGCGGGAGGTCCGGGACCTGATCCTGGCCTCCATGGAGGAAGGGGTGCTCCTGGTCGACGCCGACGGCCTCGTCCGCTTCGCGAACGGCTCGGCCGAGCGGATGCTCAGGGGCCCCATCCCCTCCGCTTCCGCCCTCGCGCCCACCTCGCTCCGGGAGGCGCTCCGGGCCGCCCTCCGCGAGCGCCGGCCCGTGACCGTGGACGCCGTCCGCGGCGCCCCTGCCCGCTACCTCCGCGCCACCGCGGTCCCGGTGGAGGGCGGCGGTAGCCTCCTCGTGCTCCGCGACGTGACCGAGGCGAAGCGGGTGGAGGAGATGCGCCGGGACTTCGTGGCCAACGCCTCCCACGAGCTCAAGACCCCGGTGGCCTCGATCCTGGCAGCCGCCGAGACGATCCGGACGGCCGCTGCCGAGGATCCCTCGGCGGTGGCGGGGTTCGCGGAGCGCCTCGAGCGCGACGCCTCGCGTCTGGCGCGGATCGTGGCCGACCTCCTGGACCTCTCCCGCCTCGAGGCGGGGAGCGAGCGCACCGAGCGGGTGGCGATGGATACGGTCGTGCGGGAGGAGGCCGAGCGGCTGGCGGCGCAGGCCCGAGAGGCCGGGATCGAGCTCGTCGTGGACGCGCGACCCGGGCCGCCGGTGACGGGGTCGCGCCGGGACCTCGCCTTGCTCGTGCGCAACCTCCTCGACAACGCGATCCGCTACACGGGCCGCGGAGGACGGGTCGAGGTCGCGGTGGGCCCCGCGGAGGGCGGGGTCCTCCTCCGGGTCTCCGATACCGGCTTGGGGATCCCCTCCCGCGACCTCCCTAGGATCTTCGAACGCTTCTACCGGGTGGACCCAGCCCGGTCCCGGGAGACCGGGGGGACCGGCCTCGGGCTCTCGATCGTGAAGCACGTGGTGGAGAACCACGGTGGGGAGATCCGGGTCGAGAGCGAGCTCGGCCGGGGCTCGACGTTCGAGGTCCGCCTCCCCGCCGCCTCGGGGTAAGCGGTCGGCCGGCTCCGCGCTCAGGCCTCGGCGCCCGTCACCAGTCGGCGGAGGAGCTCGCCGATCGGACCTCCAGGCCCTGAGCGGAACGCCCTCTCCCCAGGCCAGGGACCGGAGCAGGAGCTCGGCGACGCCCGGTTGGTTGCCACCGGCACGTCGTGGACGTCGCATACCTTGAGCAGGGCCTGAATATCCGGTTCGTGCAGGTGCGTCGTGAGCGGGTCACGAAGGAAGACGAGGGCGTCCACTTGTCCCTCCGCCACCACGGGCGGGCGTGACCAGCTCGTGACGCCCCGATGAAAGCTTGGTCGCCGGGCTGGGGTCAGGTGCCAGGCGAGCGGATTCCCGCCAGGAGGAGCGAGAGGACCAGGGCGGCGAGGGCCAGGCGGTAGAGGACGAACGGGGTGAAGGGGCGGGCCCGCACATAGGCGAGGAGCCCCCAGATGACGAGGAACCCGCTGACAGCCGCCGCCCCGATACCCAACACGAACGGCCAGGCCGCGCCCGGTGGGAGCCCGGCCCTGGCTAGGTCCAGGCCCTCGGCCAGGCCCGCTCCGGCCACGATCGGCAGCGACAGGAGGAACGAGAACCTCGCCGCCGAGGCCCGGTCCAGGCCCAGGGCCCGCCCGGCCGTGATCGTCACGCCGGCCCGCGACACGCCCGGCTGGAGGGCCACGGCCTGGGCCAGGCCGATCAGCAGGGCGTCCCGCAGCCGGAGCTGGTGGAGGCGGCGCGACGCCGGGGCCCACCGGTCGGCGACGAAGAGGAGCACCCCAAAGGTGGCCAGCATGGTGGCCACCAGCCAGGGGTTGCTGAGACGCTCCTCGATGAAGCCCTCGGCGGTGGCCCCCACGACCAGTCCAGGGACGGTGGCCACCGCGAGGAACCAGGCCAGCCGCTCCTCGTGGTGACGGACGGAGCGACGGAGGAGGAAGCGGCCGAAGGCCTGGACGTAGCGACCCACCTCGGGCCCGAAATAGACCAGCCCTCCGAGGAAGGTGCCCGCGTGCAACGCGACCTCGAACGCCTTCTCCAGCTCGGGCTCGCCTGCGAAGAGCCTCCACCCGAGCAGCCAGGGGAGAAGGATCAGGTGCCCCGAGCTCGACACCGGGGCGAACTCGGTGAGCCCCTGGACAACGCCGAGGACGATCGCCTGGAGAGTACTCGTCGGGCCTCCCTGGTCCTACGGGCTGACCTTCAGGCCCGGGAATCCTACCTGTCCCTGCGCTGGAGGCGATGCCGCCGTGGGGTCGTCTCGGGCGGGCCGGCACGTTCGTGGGCCGCGACTGGGGGTAGGCTCTGGAGGCTCGCATCACCGTCATCCGCACGGACGGAGTGGTGCTGGCGGACTCCCAGCACGACCGGGCCGCCATGGAGAACCACCGGAACCGCCCCGAGGTGAAGGCGGCCCTCGCGGGCCGGGTAGGGGTGCCTCCCGGACCAGCGCCTCGATCGGGCTGCCCTGGGGCTTTCCACCGTGAAGCACATGGCCGAGAACCACGGAGGGACGGTGAGCGTGGAGAGCGAGCTGGGGCAGGGATCCACCTTCACCGTGCGCCTTCCGGCCTCAGCGGGGCCCGGGCGCCCCCGTGGGCAGTCGCTCCGGCTCCCCTCGGCGGCCGGTTGACACCCGCATGGCCATCTCGTAGACGAGGACCCCACCCAGCCACTGGCCCACCAGCAGGACCAGGGCCCCCAGGGCCTCCACCGCCAGCCAGGAGACGTGTGCCGAGGGGTCGTGGCGGTGGGGCCACCGGAGGAGGAAGGCCGAGAGGAACAGGCCGAACGCCCCCAACTGGAACAGCATATGCCGAGTGGCCCAGCGCCGCTTCCTCGAGCTGGGGACCATCTGCCACCAGTCCACGAGCCCCGTCGTCACGGCGAGGGCGCTGGCGGCGAAGGCCCCCACCAGGAGGAGCGTCCCGGCGAAGACCAGGCCGGGGCTGGGACGGGCCGCGGTGGCCACGTCGAAGGCCAGGACGGCCAGGTAGTAGGCCACCGGGAAGTGGACGAAGAGGGCGTGGCTGGGGTGACGGAGCGGCCTGCCCTGGACGATCTCGAGGAGCGTCCAGGGGCGCTCCTCCCCTGCGGCCGTCCGGAACCGGTGGAACATGGCACGAGGTGGCCCCGGCCGCCTCCCGCGGCCGGGGCCTGGCCTCCTTTCCTACTTGGCCTTGGGGAGCGTCTCCTGGAGGTTCTTGAGCGCCTCGTCCACGCTGATCTCCGCGGCCTCCGCGGCCTTCTGGAAGTCCTCGTACGTGATGTGGCGAGGGTCGCCGTGGTCGTCGTGGGGCTCACCGCAACCGCAGGTCAGGCACATCCCCTCCTCCTTTCGCTCGTCCGGCCCGGCCTTCGCCCTCGGGGCCCGGAGCTTCTATCACCAAAACTCGTTTCTATTAAACCCGGGCCCGGCTCTTCCCGCAAGTGCCGAGGTGCGGCCCCGGGTCCCTGCACTATCCTTCCCCGATGACCCTCCTCCTACTCGTCCGCCACGCCCTGACCGACGCCACCGGGAAGCGCCTCTCCGGCTCGACCCCCGGCGTCCACCTCTCGGAGGAGGGGCGGCGTCAGGCCCGCGAGCTGGCCGAGCGCCTGGCTGGCCTCCGCCTGACCGAGGTCCTCTCCAGCCCCCTGGAGCGGTGCCGCGAGACGGCCCTCGCCATCGCCGAGCGGCACGGGCTCCCCGTGGTGACCGTGCCCGAGCTCGAGGAGGTGGGCTACGGAGAATGGACGGGGCATTCCATCGCCCGGGTCTCCCGGACCCGCCTGTGGCGGCAGCTCCACCAGGCCCCCTCCTCGGTCCGGTTCCCGGGCGGGGAGACCCTGGCCGAGGCCCAGCGGCGGGCGGTGGGGGCCCTGGAGGAGGCGGCCGCCAGGTCACCCCGGGGGGTGGTGGTGGTGGTGACCCACGCGGACATCATCCGGCTGGCCCTGGCCCACTACGCCGGCGTCCACCTGGACCTGTTCCAGCGCCTCACCGTGAGCCCGGCCTCGGTCTCGGCCGTGGCCCTGGGCGACCGCATCCCCCGCGTCCTCCGGGTCAACGACACGGGCTCCCTCCAGGACCTCGTGGGACGGGAGCGGCCCGGTCCCACGCACGGTCGGTCCAGGAGGCCGAAGGGACGGGCGGAGGGGCGAGCGTAGGATGGGGACGGTGATCGAGCTCGACCCCGTGGACCGGCTGACGGCCGACGCCGTCGGGCCCCCCGGGCAGCGGACCTTCTACCTCCAGGGCCGCAAGGGCGAGCGGCTGGTCACGGTCATCGTGGAGAAGCAGCAGGTGCAGCTGCTGGCCGCCTCCGTCATGGAGATCCTCGCCCGCGTGGGCCCGGAGGTCGGGGAGAGACCGGCGGAGGAGGCCATGGGCCTCGAGGAGCCCATCCTCCCCGAGTGGCGGGCGGGCCGTCTCTCCCTCGGCTACCACGAGGGCCGCGACCTCCTGCTCCTCGAGGTGGAGGAGCTCCTGCCCGAAGGGGCGGACGAGGAGCCCGAACGGATCCGGTTCTGGGCCACCAAGGAGCAGATGCTCTCGCTGGCCCGCCACGGGGCGGCGGTGTGCGCCCGGGGCCGTCCCACCTGCCAGCTGTGCGGGAACCCCATCGACCCCGGCGGGCACGTCTGCCCCGCCCTCGACGGGCACCAGGACGGCGAGACATGAAGCCGGCCGGAGGGAGCGGCGAGCCGCGCGGCCCGTGACGCGCCAGGCCACCGACGAGGCTCGGTCCCTCATCGAACGGGGCGAGCTCACGGTGCTCGGCCTCCTCCCCCGGGCCTCCAACTACGTCTTCCTGGCGGAGGTCTCGGACGGGGAGCGGAGGGCCCTGGCCGTCTACAAGCCCCGCAGGGGCGAGGCGCCCCTCTGGGACTTTCCGGACGGGACCCTGTGCCAGCGGGAGGTGGCGGCCTACGTGCTGGCCCGAGCCCTGGGCTGGCCCCGGGTCCCTCCCACGGTCCTTCGCGAGGGCCCCCACGGGCCGGGCTCGGTCCAGCTGTTCGTCCGGTGCGACCCACGCGAGCACTTCTTCACGCTCCGGGACCGGTTCGCCGACGAGTTCCGGGCGGTGGCTGCCTTCGACGTGGTCGCCAACAACGCCGACCGGAAGGCCGGCCACTGCCTCCTCGGGGAGGACGGACGGGTGTGGGTGGTGGACCACGGGGTGTGCTTCAACGTGGAGCCCAAGCTCCGCACGGTCATCTGGGACTTCGCGGGGGAGCCCCTCCCCGCCGCCCTGCGCCGGGACGTGGCCCGGGTGGCTCAGAAGCTTCGCTCGGGCCCGCTCCGCGGGGAGCTCCTCGAGCTCCTATCCCCGGAGGAGGTGGACGCCACCGCCCACCGCGCCCAGGAGCTGGCGGCCTCGGGCAGGTTCCCCGAGCCCCGGGCCGCCCGCCCCTACCCCTGGCCTCCGGTGTGAGCCGCCGTCTACGTGAACGAAGCGCACTCCGCTCGTGCGCGTTCTGTGCTCCGGAGGCACCCCGTCCCGTGGACCCCGCCTCACGACCTCGAGGTCGGAAACGCGGTTCTTCTCCTGGGCGGGAGCGGGTACCAGGTGGTCTCGGTGGCGGCTCCATCGGACCCGGTCCGAGGTCAGCCGCACGTCCGCCTTCATTCCCACCTTCCCGCGCCGAGCTGATCGAGGAACCGCCGGGGCGTGAGGACGGGCGGTTCGGGATCCTCAAGCCCGGTGAGATGGATGTCGCCCGACACCAGCACGTCGGCCCGGGCTGCGCGGGCGAGGGCCACCAGGTAGTCGTCACCCGGGTCCGGGGTCACCGGCGGGGCCGCCGCGGGATCGTGAACCACCACTGCTCGCCTCGCGAGCAGTTCGACGTACTCGGTCACCTCAGCTGCGGTCACGTAGCGCCGGAACTTCGTCCGCCGCAGGACCCGCTCGAGTTCCTCGAGCAACCGAGGGGAGACCACGAGCTCGAAGTAGCCCTCGAACCATGCCAGGAGCAATCGGGCCGGCGCGCCCCCCGGCGAGATCAATGCCGCCACCAGCACGCCCGGATCCAGGACCGCGGCCGGCACCTAGCGGCGGGAGGAGTGGAGTTCGCGGTAGGCGAGCCGAAGGGCCTCCTCTTCCTCCAGGTCGCTCCGTTTCCAGGCTGTCGCGATCACGCCCAGCCCGAGGTAGCGGCGGAGCGCCTCCTCCACCACCTCGTAGTCCCGACGCCCGGTCCGCGCGGCGAGGACCTTCGCCCGCCGCAGAAGGTCCTCCTCCAGGTACAGCGTGGTCTTCCGCCTCGCTGCCACGCGCTGGAGTGTAGCATCTTTCTGTCTTTCAATCAAAACTGAAAGACGACACCAGAGCTTCCCGGGCGCTACGCGGCGCACAGAGGGACGACGCACAGAGGGACGGCGAGGTCAGGCCCTCTCCTTCTCACGCCGGGCGGGCCCCGGGCGTTCAATGGGTGTATGGCGACTCGGGACGGCCGGGAAGGGCGCGGGGAGCCTGGGGGGCCCGACCCCGAGGCTCCCGTGCCGCCGTTCCAGCGGTTCCTTGAGGAACAGGGCCCGCTGGTCTACCGGTTCCTCCTCGCCCAGGTTGGGGCCCAGGCAGCGGACGACTGCTTCCAGGAGACCTTCCTCGCCGCCCTCCGCGCCTACCCCCGGCTGCGGGACGGCTCGAACCTCCGGGCCTGGGCGCTCACCATCGCCACCCGGAAGGCCCTCGACGCGGCCCGGGCGGCTCGCCGCCGACCGGTGCCCGTGCCCGACGTGGGGAGCCTGGGCCCCACCCGTGGGACCGGAGGTGGGACGCCGGCGGCGGTCGAGCTCGACCCGGAGCTCGCGCCGGACCTGAGCGGCCCGGTGTGGCAGGCCGTCCGGACCCTGCCGCCCCGACAGCGGGCGGCCGTCGTGCACCGGGTGGTGCTGGACCGGAGCTACCGCGAGGTGGCCCAGGCCCTGGGCTGCAGCGAGCAGGCGGCCCGGGCCAGCGTCTCGGAAGGCGTGCGGAGGCTCCGTCGGGAGCTGGGGGCCTCCGCGGGAGAGGAGCCGGGAGCCTCCCCGCAGGGGGAGCTGGGAGCCTCCCCGGAGGCACCCAGGTGGAACGGGAGGGAGCGACGGTGAACCGAACGGACGTGGACTGGCCCGGCGATGGCCCCCTGGAGCGCCCGGAGGCCCCGGGTGCGGTGGAGCGGTGGGTGGCCGAGCTGGCCCGCCGGGCAGAGCAGGGCGCGGCCGCCCTGGTCCCCCGGGTCGCGGAAGAGGCTCACAGGCGAGGGCTGGTCGAGCTCGCCTACGGCTTCGCCCACTCCCCCTTCGGACCGCTCCTCGTGGCGGTGAGCCGACGGGGCCTGGTCCGCGTGGCCTACCCCGACCGCGACGTGGACCGGGAGCTCGAGCGGCTGGCCCGGGAGGTCTCCCCCCGCATCGTCGAGTCGGCCCGGGCCACGGACGCCGTCCGCCGCGAGCTCGAGGAGTACTTCGAGGGGCGGCGGCGCCGGTTCGAGGTCCGTCCCGACCTCTCGCTGGTCCGGGGCTTCTCCCGGAGGGTCCTCGAGGCCACGGCCCGGGTCCCCTTCGGGACCCTCGCCACCTACCGGGAGGTGGCGGGCCGGGCGGGGAGCCCCGGGGGCTACCGGGCGGCGGGCAACGCCCTCGGGTCGAACCCGGTCCCCATCGTGGTCCCCTGCCACCGGGTGGTCCGGACCGGGGGCGACCTGGGCGGCTACACCGGCGGCGTCGAGCGCAAGCTCGCCCTGCTCCGGCTGGAGGGAGTGCAGGTCCCGGCGCCCAGGCGCCGCCCGCGAGGCTGAGGGAGAGGGTGCCGCCCGCGGGACCGAGGGACGCCGCCCGCCGCGGTACGGTGGGGCCGTGGACCGCGAGGCGGCCCTGAGGCGGCTGGGCGCGGCCCGGGTGGGCCGGCTGGCCACCGCGGACGCCGGGGGCGTCCCTCACGTGGTCCCGTTCGTCTTCGCCCTCCACGGAGAGACCGTGTACTGGGCGGTGGACCGAAAGCCCAAGCGGTCCCTGGACCTCCGGCGGATCCGCAACATCCGGGAGAACCCCAACGTGGAGCTGGTCGTGGACCACTACGAGGACGACTGGGGGAAGCTGTGGTGGGTGCGGGCCCGAGGCACGGCCCGGCTGGTCGAGGACGAGGGCGAGCGGGAGCGGGCCCTCCGCCTCCTCGCCTCCAAGTACGAGCCGTACCGGGAGTCGCCCCCGCCGGGCCCCGTGGTGGCGGTCGACCTGACCGGGGTCAGCTGGTGGGAGGCCGGGGCCCAGCCGCCCTTGGAGTCCGGCCAGCCCCCTCGGACCCCTCGACGGGACGCCCCTCGGGCGCCTCGTCGTCCACGAACACGGCCACGCTCGCCGTGAACCCGTGGAGGAAGTTCCTCCCCCCGATGGGCCCCAGCTCCCCCGCGCAGAAGAACCCCGCCAGCGGCGCCCCGGCCAGGTACTGGCTGACCAGCCGGGCGTCGTGGTCGGGGACCCCGAACATCCTCGACCCCCGGCCGTTGCAGGTGAAGAGGAGGGCGGCCGCGGGACGGCCGGGCAGGGCCGAGGCCTCCCGCTGGAGCAGCGAGCGGAGCTCCTCGTCGGCCGTGGCCGCGTCCCGCACGTGGAACTGGACGGTCTGGCCCACCTCCAAGAGGTCCCCCACCGCCACGGCCCCCGTCCGGGGGTCCGCCCCCACCACGGCCCGGACGAGGAAGTCCCCCATCCCGTGCTCGGCCTTGTACTCGTCGATCACCCGCCCCAGGTGGAGCCCGCCCGAGACGAGCTCCCGGTCGGGGACGGTGAGCGAGCCGACCGTCTCCTGCAGCCGCTCCAGGGCCGGGCGCCCACCCAGCTCCAGCAGGAGGTTGTCCCGGGCCCGGGTCACCACGTAGGACCGCCCGATCGGGCGACACCCCTGGGAGACCAGGGTCCGGACCCGGACCCCGTCCGGGAGCCTGGCCCCCACCGCGCCCTCGTGCAGGACCTCCCGGTCCCGGAAGAGCACGGTCTCCCCGGGGTGGGAGGCCCCGCTGGCGAGCCCGCCCACCACGAGCGCGCCGGGGACGGACCGGTTCAGGTGCTCGAGGAGGAGGTCGGCGGGGAAGGTGAAGGGGTCGACGATCATGAGATGGACGGGGGGCGCCGGGGCGGGGTCGTCCTCGAACCTCCACCCGGCCAGGACCCCACCGGACCCCGTCCGCACGAACGTCATGTGGAAGGTCCGCACCGGGGCGGGGAAGGACGCGAGCCATACGGACACCGCCGGCTCGTCCTCCACCTCGCGGGGCCCGCCGACCACGGCCTCGGCCACGCACCCGATGAGGGCCTCGGGGCGGGCCGTCTCGTGGACGGCGTCCAGAACCTCCCGTGCTCTGGGGGCGTGGTGGGGGGAGGCCACCACGACCGCCAGCGACGCGCTGGCCCCACCCAGCCCCTGGCTCGCGGCCAGGGAGGCCTCGTCGGCGGCAGCGCGCCCGTCCGGGACGGTGGAGAGCCCCGCTCCCGCCCTCATCGGGTCCGAGCCTACACCGGCCCTGCCCGGGAGGGGCCGGTACCATCGAGGCATGGACCAGACCCAGGGCCCGCCCGGAGGAACGGCCGGACCGCCTCCCGACCCGGCTCCGGGGCGGACGTCGGGCCTCTCGCTTGAGTCCTGCTACCGCCACCCCCGGGAGATGACCGGAGTCCACTGCACCCGCTGTGGGCGGCCCATCTGCCCCGACTGCATGCACCCGGCTCCCGTCGGCTACCAGTGCCCCGAGTGCGTGGCCCAGGCCCGCCGGGGCTTCCGCCGGGCCTCCATCACCCTCGGCGGGGGCTCTCTCACCCGGGCCCTCATCGTGGCGAACGTGACGGTCTTCGTGCTCACCCTGGTCGTGAGCCGGGTGGGGGCCGTCACCGGGCGGTCCGGGACGCTGGGGCTCTTCCGGCTGGGCGCCATGAACCCTCTGGCCGTGGCTGAGGGGCAGTACTGGAGGCTCGTCACGGCCATGTTCCTGCACGCGGGACTGCTCCACCTGCTCCTCAACATGTACGGCCTGTGGCTGTTCGGGTCGGTCATCGAGGGGGCGCTGGGCCGGGGGCGGTTCCTCGCCATCTACTTCGCCTCGGGGGTGCTCGCCAGCGTGACGTCCCTGGTCTTCGGGGACCCCCGGTCGGTCTCGGTGGGGGCCTCCGGGGCCATCTTCGGCCTCCTCGGGGCCTGGGTGGCCTACAACTACCGCCGGCGGGGCTCGGCCCTGGCCGCGGCCAACCTCCGGACCGCCGCCGTCATCGTGGCCGTCAACCTGTTCCTGGGCTTCGCCCTCCCTGGCATCGACAACCTGGCCCACCTGGGCGGCCTCGTGGCGGGAGTGGTGTTGGGGGGCCTCGCCGAGAGCTACGGGCCTCGGGCCCTCCGGCCGCTCGTGCAGGCGCTGGGGTTCGCCGGCCTCGTCGCCGTGGCCGCGGCCCTCACCGCCTGGCGGGTGGCTGTCCTGACCTGAAGCCTCCGGGTCAGGCTGAGCAGGTGACCGACAGGACCGGGGGCAGGTGGTCCACCACCGTCCACCAGGTGGCCCCGCCGTCCACCGACCCGAACACCTCCCCCGACTCGGCCCCGAAGTAGAGGCCCAGGGGCTGGCGCCCGTCGTGGCAGAAGGCCTGGCGGAGGACCGTGAGGTAGGCGTTCTCCTGGGGGAGACCCTCCTCCAGGGGCCACCAGGTCTCGCCCCGGTCCCTGGTCTCGTACACCCGTACCCGGCCCTCCGGGGTCACCCGGTCCGTGTCCGCCCGGAGGGGGATGACGAAAGCCCGGTCGGGGTCGTTGGGGTCGGCCACCACGGGGAACCCGAAGTCGGAGGGGAGCCGTCCGGTGCCTACGTCCACCCACGTCTCGCCGGCGTCGTCCGAGCGGTACACCCCGCCGTGGAACTGCAGGTAGATGGTGGTGGGCTCGAGCGGGGCCCGCTGGATCTTGTGCACGCAGAGGTCCCACGCGTCCTCCCGGGCCTCCTCCGGCAGGTACCGGGGGACCAGCCCCCGAACCCCCCTCCGCCAGGACCGCCCCCCGTCCTCGGTGAGCCACACCCCAGCCGCGGAGATGGCCACGGCCAGGCGGGTGGGGTCCCCGGGCCAGGTGGCGATGGAGTGGAGGCACAGCCCACCGGCCCCCGGCTGCCAGCGGGGCCGGCTGGACTCCTCCCACAGGGCCCGGTTCAGGGCCCAGGTCCGCCCGTAGTCCTCGCTTCGGAACAGGGCCGCCGGCGCCGCGCCGGCCCACACCACCCCGTCCTCCTCCCCCGGCTGGATGACCCAGACTCGCTCCACGGCCGCCTCCGCCTCCTTCGGGAACCGGGGACCGTCGCACTGCTCCCAGTCCCCGAGGGGCTGGTCGGTCCGGTAGACGTGGGGGCCGAACTGCCCGTGGGTGACCGAGGCGAAGTACGTGCCGGTCCGGGGGTCCTTCATCGCGTACTCCACGGCGAGGCCGGAGAACTTCCTCGCCACCTGGAGGACGGGCCCGCCACGGGGGCCGCGCAGGACGAACAGGCCCTTGCGGGTGCCGACCAGGAGCTCCGTCTCCTCGACCTCCTCGGCGAAGGCCACCGGCTGGGGCTTGGTGGCGGTCTGGACGGCGCCCCCGGATATGGCCGGGAGCACGTGGATGCGGTCGGTGGGACGGACCCCCTCGTCCAGGGCCGCCCGCTCCCCGTTCACGAACACCGCCACGTGGTCGCGGAGCCGGCCGTGCTCGTCCCGGACCCACCCCATGAGCCGGGGGTAGTGCTCCTCGAGCCGGCCCAGGACCGCGAGCACCGTGGCCCCCTCGACCTCGAGCTCGCCCGACCCTCCGGCCAGCTCCCGCAGCGGGGAGCGAAGGGACACGACCGCCATCGGGCGGAAGTGTACTGCCCGGCTCAGCCCCTCCGCCCCTGCGATGCGCGCCAGCCTAGCGCGCGTTGCGGGACGTTCAGCCGGGCCGGAAGTCCGGAAGGCCGTCCCCGGGCTCGGAGACCGGGACCGCCTTGGCCCCGAGGAGCGCCGCCAGCCGTTCGGACACGCGGTTCAACCCCTGGCGGTCCCACGACTCCACGGCCTCCAGGACCCGACCCTCCGGGGAGACGAGGAACGTGGTGGGGACGACCTCGACCCCGAAGGCGCTCGACACCGGATAGGGAGGGAGGTCAGCCACCCGCCGGAACGACATGCCGAACTCCCGGCCGAACCGGTCCAGCGCGTCCTCGGGGTCCTGGCCGACTCCCACGATCCGCCCCGAGTAGGCCAGCTCGAAGGCCTGGACCCTGGGCGCCGCCGCCTGGCAGACGGGGCAGTCGACCTTGTAGAAGTAGACGACCGTCGGCCCGAGGGCGTAGTCGACCCCCGGCACCTCGGGCGCGGCGGAGCCGGGCTCGAGTGTCGGCACGTTTCCCATGGTACGCAGAGCGCCCCGAGCCCCGTCCAGCCCCGACACGAAAGCCGCGTTCGGCCACGAGTAGACTGCAGGCCCAAGGCGAGCAGGAGGGTCCCCGTGGCTGATTCGGCGCTGTTCATCCGGTGGGGGGAGACGCACCCCGGACGGGAGCGGAAGGCCGTCGAGCTGTTCACCGAGTCCCTGGCCTACCTCAGCCGGCTGGTCCAGGAAGGGCGGCTGGCCTCGGTGGAGCCGTTCTTCATGGAGCCCCACGGCGGGGACCTCGAGGGCTTCTTCCTGGTCCGTGGGGACTACGACGAGCTCAACCGCATCAGAGCGGAGGGCGAGTTCCAGCGGCTCGCGGTCAGGGCCCAGACGATCGTCTCGAACTTCGGCGTCCTCGCCGCGAAGACCGGGGAGCAGCTCAACAAGCACATGGCCTGGTACACGGAGGCAGCCCGGGAGGCCACCGCCGAGTAGGGCCACGGCGTCAGGTGGTCGGCGCGCTCCGGGCGGGCCTCAAAGGACCGCAGCCGCGAGCCGACTCCTTCGACCCGCCCGTCAGGAAAATCCCGCCTCCTGCGAGCCCCGGGTGACCGCCCCTTTCCTCGGGCGCGACGAGCCGGTCACGGGCGAAAATCCCGCCTTCTCTTTTCTGTGAGGTATTTCATGGACAGGTCGAACGGGCGTTCGCTAGGCTCGGGCGGCCATGGAAGCGGCCTGGGAGCGGGAAGAGCCCCCGGAGCCCGGGGGCCGGGCTGAGGAGGTGCGCCCCCGGGGTCCCCTGGGAAGCCGGGGGCCCTGGTGGCCCCGGGGCCCCCTGGGAGGAGGAAGGAGGCCCCCGGGAGGACCCCTGGGCCGAGCTCGACGAGGACCGCATCGACGAGCTCGTGGGGGGCTCGATTCCCTCCACGCCCAGGCCCTCGGGGATCTTCCGGCGGATGCTTGGGGTGGTCCGCCGCCTGGAGGGGGAGCGGGCCTGGGAGTCTCGGTGCAGGCCGTGCGGGAGCGGGAGGACCGGGCCCGCCCCGACGAGGACCGCCCCTACGCCCAGGGGAAGCGGCGGGCCGACGCCCTGGTGGCCCTGTGCTCCGGGCCCCACCCGGCCCGGGCCCGGGTCTTCCTCCACGTCGCCCCGGGGGAGGAGGGAGGGGAGCTCGAGGGGGGAGGGGTGGCCGGAGCGGAGACCGGTGGGGCAGCTGCTGTGCCAGGCCACCCTCCAAGCCCTCTGGGAGGACCGGGGTGGGACCCCCTGCGGGTGGGCCGGGGCCGGCGGTTCCCCCTCCCCGGGTCCTGCGCCACCTCCGCCGCCGGGACCGGGAGTGCCGGTTCCCCGGCTGCGGGGCCCGCCAGGTCCGGGTGGCCCACCACCTGGGGTGGTGGGGGCGGGGGGAGGGACCGACCCCTCTAACCTCCTCCTGGTCTGCTCCTTCCACCACAAGCTCGTCCACGAGTTGGCCCGGCGGGTGAGCAGGGAGCCCTCGGGGGAGGTCCTGTGGTTCTCCCCGGGCGGGGCCCGCTGCCGGCCCGGGCCCGCCCCCCGGG
>DATLZQ010000121.1:0-7732 GCA_035573915.1 Actinomycetota bacterium
CCGGCGGGCCTCGACGCCCTGGTCCCGGCCCTGCGGGGGGCGGACCTGGTGGTGGCCTCCACGGGCGCGGTGGGGACCGTGATCGGGGTGGACGCGGTCCGGGAGGCCCTGTCGGGACGGCCGCCCGGGCCAGGCCAGGGGCCGCTGCTGTTCCTCCTGGACCTGGCCGTCCCCCGGGACGTGGACCCCGCCGTGGCCGAGCTCCCGGGGGTGGTCCTGGCGGACCTGGACGACCTCCAGGGGCTCCTGGCCGAGCGCAACGCCTCCGCCCGGGAGGAGGTGGAGCGGGTGCGGGCCATCGTGGCCGAGGAGGTCCGCCGGTTCGCCGAGTGGCGTCGGGCGGCCCGGCTGGCCCCCCTCATCCGGGCCCTCCGGGCCCGGGGGGAGGCGGTGGTGGCCGCCGAGCTGGCCCGGGCCAGCTCCCGGCTGGTCGGCCTGGACGACCGGGAGCGGGAGGCCGTGGAGGCCCTGGCCCGGGCCGTCGTGGCCAAGCTCCTCCACGGCCCCATCACCGCCCTCAAGCGCCAGGGGGCGGGGGACTCCCTGGCCCGGGCCGCGGCCGAGCTGTTCGACGTGGAGTTCCGGCCGATCCCGTGAGGGCGCCCGGCTCCCCCCGGAGGACGGGGTGAAGCTCCGCATCGGCACCAGGCGTTCGAGGCTGGCCCTGGCCCAGGCCACCGAGGTGGCCGACCGCCTGCGGGGACTCGGGGCAGAGGTCGAGCTGGTCCCCATGCTCACCTCCGGGGACCGGGGAGCGGCCCCGAGGGGGCGGGGCGGCCTCAAGGGGCTGTTCGTGGCGGAGATCGTCCGCGCCCTCCAGCGCGGCGAGGTGGACCTGGCCGTCCACTCCGCCAAGGACCTCCCGGCCCGGGACCCCGATGGGGTGGTGGTGGCGGCCGTCCCCGAGCGGGCCCCCCCATTCGACGTGCTCGTCACCAGGGACGGGGCGCTGCCCGACGGGGCGACGGTGGGAACCTCGAGCCTCCGGCGGCGGGCCCAGCTGCTCCGGGCCCGCCCCGGCGTGCGGGTGCGGGAGCTCCGGGGGAACGTGGACACGAGGCTGGCCCGGCTGGAGGCGGGGGAGGTCGACGGCCTGGTGCTGGCCGCGGCGGGGCTGGCCCGGCTGGGGATCGCCCCGCCCCACGCCACGCCGTTCCCGATCGAGGAGATGGTCCCGGCTCCGGGCCAGGGGGCGCTGGCCGTGCAGGCTCGGGCCGAGGACCGGTGGACGCTCGAGGTGGTCAGGGACCTGGACCACCCCAGGTCCCGGGCGGCCTTCGAGGCCGAGCGGGCCCTGGTGGGGCTCCTGGGGGGCGACTGCCTGCTCCCCCTGGGGGCCTACGCCGAGGCCCGTGAGGAGGGGGTCCGGCTCCTGGCCGTGGTGGTGCGGCCGGACGGGCGGGACCTGGCGTGGGCCCAGGCCGAAGCTGAGGACCCGCTGGCGGTGGCCCGGGAGGTGGCCGCCCTCCTCGTCTCGGGGGGTGCCGAGGCCATCCTGGCCGAGGCCCGGGCGGCGACCAGGGGGCAGGGATGACGCCCGAGACGTCGGCGGGCATGGGTGAGGCGGGCCCGAGCCGTCCGGGGCCCGGGGTGCGGGAGGCGGGGAGGGCGCCCTGGGGCGACGAGCCCTTGGCGGGGCGGGTGGTCCTGGTGACCCGGCCCCGGCCCCAGGCCGCCGAGCTCGTCTCGCTGCTCCGGGCCCGGGGGGCCCGCCCGCTCCTGGCCCCGGCCATCTGGCTGGCCCCCGGCCCCGCGGCCGCCCTGGACCGGGCCCTGGACGAGCTGGCCCGGGGAGGGTTCGCCTGGGCCGTGTTCACCAGCCGGGCGGGGGTGGAGGCCGTCCTGGGCCGGCTGGCCGCCCGGGGGCTGGGGCCGGGGGACGTCCGGGCCCGGCTGGCGGCGGTGGGTGAGGGGACGGCCGCGGCCCTCAAGGAGGCCGGGCTCCGGCCCGAGCTGGTCCCCCGGACCTTCACCACGGCCGCCCTGGCCAGGGCCTTCCCCCGAGGCGAGGGCCGGGTCCTGCTGGCCCGGGCCGACCTCGCCGGGCCCGACCTCGAGGCCGCCCTGGCCCGCAAGGGGTGGACCCCCCTCCGGGTGGACGCCTACCGGACCCGGCTGGCCTCCCGCCTCCCGGCCCGGGTCCGGCGGGAGCTGGAGGCGGGGCGGGTGGACGCCGTCACCTTCACCAGCGCGTCCACGGTGGACGGGTTCCTCCGGATGCTGGGCCCCGCCGGCCCCGCCGCCCTGCCCCACCCGCCCCCCAGGGTGGTCTGCATCGGGCCGGTCACGGCCCGGGCGGCCCGGGCCCGGGGACTCGCCGTGGACGCCGTGGCTAGGCCGCATACAATCGAGGGACTGGTGCGGGCCGTGGAGCGGACCCTGGCCCCCGGGGGCCGGCCGAAGGCGGGTCCCGGAGCGGCCCGGGCCGCCCGAGGAGCGAGACCCGAATGACCGTCCCGAGCGAGCCGTGACGTTCCCAGAGCACCGCCCCCGGCGCCTGCGGCGCACCCCAGCCCTCCGGGCCCTGGTGCGGGAGACGGACCTCTCCCCCCGCCACCTCGTCGCCCCCCTCTTCGTGAAGGAGGGGATCGAGGAGCCCGTCCCCATCGGGCCCATGCCCGGCCACGTCCAGCACACCCTGGAGTCCCTCCGCAAGGAGGCCCGGGAGATCGCCGCCAGGGGCGTGACCGCCTTCGTCCTGTTCGGGGTCCCCGCTCGCAAGGACCCCACCGGCTCCGAGGCCTGGAACCCCGACGGGATCGCCCAGCGGGGGCTCCGGGCCCTGCGGGAGGAGCTAGGGGAGGAGGCGGTCCTCGTGGCCGACCTGTGCCTGGACGAGTACACCGACCACGGGCACTGCGGGGTCCTGGCCCCGGACGGGTCGGTGGACAACGACCGCACCCTCCAGCTCTACGAGCGGATCGCCGTGGTCCAGGCCATGGCCGGGGCGGACCTCGTGGCCCCTTCGGGGATGATGGATGGGCAGGTCCGGGCCATCCGACGCGCCCTGGACGAGGCCGGGTTCGCCTCCACGGGGATCCTCGCCTACGCGGCCAAGTTCGCCTCCGCCTTCTACGGCCCGTTCCGGGAGGCGGCGGAGTGCGCCCCCCGGTTCGGGGACCGGGCCGGCTACCAGATGGACCCGGCCAACGCCGGCGAGGCCCTGCGGGAGATCCGGGCCGACATCGAGGAGGGGGCGGACATCGTCATGGTCAAGCCGGCCCTGCCGTACCTCGACGTGATCCGGCGGGCCAAGCAGGAGACCGGCTACCCCCTGGCCGCCTACAACGTGAGCGGGGAGTACGCCATGGTCAAGGCGGCTGCGGAGCGGGGGTGGCTCGACGAGCGGCGGGTGGTCCTCGAGCTCCTCACGGCCATCCGCCGGGCCGGAGCGGACCTCATCCTCACCTACCACGCCCGGGACGCCGCGGACTGGCTGGCCTGAGGGCCCGCGGGACAGGCCGGTGGGACGGTCCGAGGACCTCTTCGAACGGGCGCGCCGGCTCATCCCGGGCGGGGTGAACTCGCCTGTGCGGGCCTTCGGCGCGGTGGGCGGGACCCCCCGCTTCGTGGCCCGGGGGGCCGGGGCCTACCTCGAGGACGTGGATGGCCGCCGCTACGTGGACTACGTCCAGTCCTGGGGCGCGCTCCTCTTCGGCCACGCCCGCGAGGAGGTGGTGGAGGCGGCGGTGGCCGCGGCCCGCCGGGGGACCTCGTTCGGGGCCCCCACCGAGGCCGAGGTCCGGCTGGCCGACGCGCTCGTCCGCCTGATCCCCGGCCTGGAGATGGTCCGGCTGGTCTCCTCGGGGACCGAGGCGGTGATGAGCGCGGTCCGGCTGGCCCGGGCCGCGACGGGGCGGCCCCGGGTGGTGAAGTTCGAGGGGTGCTACCACGGCCACGCCGACGCCCTGCTGGCCCGGGCCGGGTCGGGGGTGGCCGTCTTCGGCCTGCCGGGGACCCCCGGGGTGACGGAGGGGACGGCCGCCGACACCCTGGTCCTCCCGTACAACGACCTCGAGGCCGTGCGGGCGGCCATGGCCGATGTGGGGGAGGCCGTGGCCTGCGTGGTGGTGGAGCCCGTGGCGGCCAACATGGGGGTGGTGCCGCCCGGGCCGGGGTTCCTGGAGGGGCTCCGGGAGGCCTGCTCCCGCCACGGCGCGCTCCTCGTCTTCGACGAGGTGGTGACGGGCTTCCGCCTCGGCCCGGGGGGAGCCCAGGGCCTCTTCGGGGTGGTCCCCGACCTCACCTGCCTTGGAAAGGTCATGGGCGGGGGGTTCCCCTGCGCGGCCTTCGGGGGGCGGAGGGACCTCATGGAGCAGCTCGCGCCCGTGGGCCCCGTCTACCAGGCCGGGACGCTGTCGGGGAACCCGGTGGCCGTGGCGGCGGGCCTGGCCGTCCTGGAGCTGGTGGAGGCTCTGGACCCCTACCCGGCCCTGGCCCAGACGGCCCAGGCCCTCGTGGAGGGGCTGGCCGCCGCCCTCACCGAGGCGGGGGTCCCCCACACGCTCAACCGCGTGGAGTCGCTCTTTTCCCTGTTCTTCTCCGAGCAGCCGGTGCGGGACTACGGGGGGGCCCGCTCCGCCGACCACCGCCGCTACGCCCGCTTCTTCCACCGGATGCTGGAGCAGGGGGTGTACCTCCCCCCCTCCGGCTACGAGGCCTGGTTCGTCTCCGCCGCCCACGGGGAGGCCGAAGTGGAGCGGACCGTGGAGGCGGCCCGGGCCGCCGCCCGGGACCTGGCCTGAGCCGGCCCGTGCCGTGCTGCTCGCCTGGTCCGGGGCCCGAGCCCGGCCGGCTACCGATCCACCGTGAGGAGGAGCAGGACGTAGAGGACGACCATGAGGCCCGTGAACGCGAGGAAGGCGTCGGGCCCCTCCTCGATCGCCGCCAGGACCGCCGCCAGCACCTCCATGTCCGCCTCCCCGCTCAGGCCGGCCCGTACCAGGGCGGGGCCGTCCCGCCCGTGAGGATGGCCTTCCGCCGCCGCTCCGCCCGGTCCAGGAACGGCAGGTGCACCAGGAACCCGAAGATGGAGGCCCCCAGGAAGGCCCAGGAGTACACGGGGACGTTGCCCGTGTCCCACCGGACGAAGACCGTCAGGCGGGGCCCCCCCAGCGAGTAGAAGCCGTCCGCCACGGCGAGGGGCGTCCCGTCGGGGGCCGTGGAGAAGCGGACGTTCTCCACGGTGAAGTTGGCGGGGACGAACCGGAAGGGCTCCTCCCCCTCGGCCTCCGCCGCGGGCGCCTCCTGGGCCTCCGGCCCGAGCTGGGCGTTGGCCCGCTCCGCCAGGTACTCCTGGATGGCCGTGACCACGGGGTCCACCGAGGTGGGCGGGGCCTCCGGCAGCTCGCTCACCCGGTCGGGCGTCACCCACCCCTCGGGGAACCGGGCGGTGTTGGGGTACTCCGTGGCCATGGGCCCCGCCCCCGCCGCGAACACCTCCCAGTGGGGCTCGGTGCCCCGCGGCCCCAGGTTCTTGGGGGTCCCGGGGGCCCCGAAGGTCCAGAGGGCCGAGAAGATGATCATCCACCCGAAGAACGAGACCGCCAGGACGAGGTACCCCATCCGGGGCCCGAAGTAGGCGGAGAGGAGCACGTAGACGCTGCCGATGAAGACGATGAAGGAGGCCACCACGACCGCGATGCCCTTGGCGAACGTGGGGGAGAGCCCCAGGACCTCGCTCATCGCTCCTCAGGACCCCTCGGTGGCGGCGGGGGGGTTCAGGCACCGGTTCTGGTCGGGTGGGATGTCCCGCTGGATGGAGAGGATGTAGTTGACCAGGTCCTGGATCTGCTGGTCGTGCATGGCCCCGGCGAAGCGCACGCTCCAGGAGGGCATGTCCGTCCCGGGGCGCCCCTCGGCGATGGTCTGGACGATCTGGTCGATGGTGAGCCGCTGGCAGACCGTGGTGAGGTCAGGGACCGCCACGATCTTCCCCTCGTACACGTTGGTCCCACCCCGCAGGCCGGGCCCATGGCACCGCACGCAGTTGAACCCGAGCTGGTTCTCCTCGGACCCGGGGAGCGAGATGAGCCGGCCCCGCTCCACCGACTCGGCCTGCATGTGGCGGATGTCGTCGGCGTTGGTCTCGGGCTCCTGGAACCAGATCACCGACAGGGACAGGGCCATCACCAGCGTGAACACGACGCTCGACAGGATGTGCTTCTCGAGGAGGGGCTTCTCGAGGTCCGCGTCGGAGGGCCCCGGCTTCATGGCCTGCGGGACGTCGAGCTCCGGGGGCCGGAACAGCCGGGGGCGGCGCCGCATCCCCACGACCACCCCGAAAGCGAGGACCGCCACCCCCGCCCCGATGGCCACCCCGAGGAGGATGGCCTGCCCCGTGGAGATGGCGAGCGGGATCACCGCAGGCCTCGCGCCCTCAGGCCGGCCCGATGGCTCATGCCGCCCCGCCCACGCAGAACGGCCCCTCCGGCGCCTGGTGGATGGTGTCCGTCCCCCGCGGTGGCCCCGTGATGACCTTGGAGGTGTCCACCCGCACCGTGTTGCCCTCCACGATCACCTTGAACGTGTGCAGGCCGGTGGGGGCGGGGCCCAGCATCCACTCCCCGGCCCGGTTGTACTTCGAGCCGTGGCAGGGGCACTCGAACCACTGGCTCTGCTCGCAGAACGGGACCCGGCACCCCAGGTGGGCGCACTTCTGGTACTTGGCGAGGAGCCCCGCGGCGGTGAGCCCCTCGTACGGGCCCCCGGGCCGGTCCCCGTCGCCGTCGTAGGGGACCAGGTAGAACCGGCCCGCCCCGAAGTAGTACGGCTGCTTGGTCTCCCGGATCGTGGCCTGGATCGTCTCCAGGGTGTCGGGCACGGTGATGATCGAGCCGAACCCCTTGAGCTTGGGCCACAGGAAGGCCAGGGACGCTCCGCCGAACTGGGCGGTGAAGACGCCCAGCGAGGTGAGCAGGCCGGCCCGGAAGAAGTCCCGCCGGGAGAGGACCACCTTGGGCTTGGGCCCGGGGGGCGGCGGGGCGGCCGGACGGCCGGGCGCCGCCGGGGCCGGGGCGGCCCGGCGGGCCCGCAGGAAGGCCGCCCCGAGGAGGAGGACGAACAGCCCGAACAGGGCGGCCACCAGGACGACGGCGAAGGTCTCGGCGGAGAGGGCCAGCACGCTCACAGGTCGAAGAAGATCCCCTGGGCCCACGGCCAGGTCCAGTTGAACCCCGTCCCCCGGAAGAAGGACCCGGCGATGGTCAGCGTCGCTCCGAACATGAAGAGCATAGTGAACAGGGTGATGGCCAGCTTCCGGTCGCCCGGCTTGGTGCTCGGGTTGCGGTCCACGTAGGGGACGGCGGCCAGCCCCACCAGGATGAGGGTGGGGATCACCACCCCCGCGATCATGGGGTGGAAGTAGCGCAGGAGCTCCTGGAGGCCCAGGAAGTACCAGGGCGCCTTGGACGGGTTGGGGGTGAGGTTGGGGTTGGCCAGCTCCCGAAGAGGGGCGTTCACGAAGGCCGAGAAGATGGTGAGCAGGGCCGACACCACGAGGAGCGCCACGAACTCCTCGATGAGCAGGTGGGGGAAGACGTTGATGCGGTCTCCCTGCTCCCGCTCCACCCGCTGGATCCCCTCCGGGGGGACCAGGGCCAGGAGCCGGTGCTTCTCGGGGGCCCCGGGCTTGGGGCTCGGCACGCGCCCGGTGGGGGGAGGGGCCGTCCGCACCGGGGCCGGGGCCGGCGCGGGGTAGACGAACCCTGGGGCCGGCGCCACCGGCGCTGCC
>DATLZQ010000122.1:0-4674 GCA_035573915.1 Actinomycetota bacterium
TGGACCTCCCCCTGCTGCCCCCGCTCCCGCCCATGGAGGCGCGGTCCGTCCCGGCGCTCCCCGAGGGGCCCGGGTGGCAGTACGAGCCCAAGTGGGACGGGTTCCGGGCCCTCGGGTTCCGGGACGGGGACGAGGTCTTCCTCTCCAGCCGGGGCGAGCTCCCCTTCGCCCGCTACTTCCCGGAGGTCGTGGCAGCCTTCCGGACCCTCGGCCCTCCTCGGATGGTGCTGGACGGGGAGATCGTGGTGTTCAGCCCCGACGGGCGGGCCCTGGACTTCGACGCCCTCCTCCACCGGATCCACCCCGCCGCCTCCAGGGTGCAGCGGCTGGCCCGGGAGACCCCGGCCTCGTTCGTGGCCTTCGACCTCCTCGCCGTGGAGGGGGAGGACCTGCGGGCCCGGCCCCTGGCCGATCGGCGGGCCCGGCTGGAGCAGGTCATGGCCGCGGCCCGCCCGCCCCTGTATCTGAGCCCGGCCACCACCGACCGGGAGCTGGCCCTGGCCTGGCTGGATCGGTTCACGGCCCAGGGGCTGGACGGCGTGGTGGCCAAGCGCCTGGACGGGCCCTACCGGGCCGGGGAGCGGGCCATGCTCAAGCTCAAGCGGGAGCGGACGGCCGACTGCGTGGTGCTCGGGTTCCGCTGGGCCAAGGGGCAGCCGGAGCCGGCCGTGGGGTCCCTCCTCCTCGGCCTGTACGACGACGCAGGCCGGCTCTGGCAGGTGGGGTTCACCTCGGGGTTCACCCGGGAGGGGCGCCGGGAGCTGCTCGAGGTCCTCGCCCCCTACCGGGAGGGGCGGTCGGCCGAACCACCCCCCGGGCAGGCGCCCCAGAGCCGGTGGGCCCGGGACCGGGACCTCTCCTACGAGCGGCTCCGTCCGGAGCTCGTCTGCGAGGTGGGCTTCGACCAGGCAACGGGGCACCGGATCCGGCACGGGGCCCGGTTCCTCCGCTGGCGGCCGGACAAGCCGGCCCGCCAGTGCACCCTGGACCAGCTCCGGCTCCCCGGGAGCGCGGACCTGCGAGCCCTCCTGGGCCCGTAGTCGACCGCTCGCGCCGCCCCAGCGCGTCGGCGCGCCCGGCGGCGCCGGCTGACTCCAACAGCCCCAGCGTCAGCGGGCCCCCGGCGCCGGCTGGGCGGCACCCTCGGCGGCTCCCCCTCCGCCTTGGGGAAGTGGGGCGGGTAGGGGGCCTCCCCCATGCCGGCCCGGGCCTGCTCCTCGGCCAGGGCCAGGAGGGACTCGAGCGAGCCGGGGCGGTCGTCGATGGGGGCGGCCGGGTCACCGAGCCGGGCGAACCGCTCGGGGACCGTCCGGATCGTGAAGGCCGCCGGGTCGACGGTGGGCACCTCGTCCCAGGCCAGGGGCGCGGACACCCGGGCGTCCGGGGTGGGACGCACCGAGTAGGCCGAGGCCACGGTGCGGTCTCGGGCGTTCTGGTTGTAGTCGACGAACACCCCGTGCCGCTCCTCCTTCCACCAGGCCGACGTGGCCAGCTCGGGGGCCCGCCGCTCCACTGCCCGGGCCAGGGCCAGGGCGGCCCGGCGGACCTCGGGGAACCCCCACCGCGGCTCGATGCGGACGTTGATGTGGATGCCGCGGGAGCCGCTGGTCTTGGGGAAGCCCACCAGCCCGTGCTCCTCCAGGACCTCCCGGCACACCAGGGCCACCTCCCGGACGTGGGCCCAGGTGGCCTGCGGGGTGGGGTCCAGGTCCACCCGGAGCTCGTCGGGGTGGTCGGGGTCCTCGGCCCGCACGGGCCAGGGGTTGAGGTCGATGCAGCCCAGGTTCACCACCCAGGCCAGCTGGGCGGCATCCCGGACCACCACGAAGTCCGCCGCCCTCCCGCTCGGGAAGCGGACCACGGCGGTCTCCACCCACTCCGGCCGGGGCCGGGGGGCCCGCTTCTGGAAGAAGTGCTCCCCGGCGGCCCCGTTGGGGTAGCGCTTGAGGATCATGGGCCGGCCCCGGACGGCCCGGAGGGCCCCCTCGGCCACCGAGAGGTAGTAGCGGACCAGGTCGAGCTTGGTTACCCCGGGGGCCGGGAAGAAGACCTTGTCCGGGTTGGTCACCCGGACCTCCCGCCCCTCCACCTCGAGGGACACCGCGCCCGCCACCCGAAGAACTGTAGCTGCGGGACGGGCTACAATTCGGCCCTCGGCGGTGTGAGGACCCCACGGGGCGGAGCGGACGGAGCGAAAGGAGACCTGGCCATGGCCGAACCGAACCAGTTCAACCTCAATCCCGAGGACCTCCCCACCGTCTGGTACAACATCATCCCCGACATGGCGGCTCGGGGGATGCCGCCCCTGCCCCCACTCCACCCCGGGACCCTCCAGCCGGTCACCCCCGACCTGCTCGCCCCCCTGTTCCCGGAGGCCCTCATCCTCCAGGAGGTCTCGACGGAGACCTGGATCGACATCCCGGGGGCGGTCCTCGACGTGTACCGGCTGTGGCGGCCCACGCCCCTGTACCGGGCCCGGCGGCTGGAGCAGGCCCTCCAGACCCCGGCCCACATCTACTTCAAGTACGAGGGGACCTCGCCGGCCGGCTCGCACAAGCCCAACACCGCCGTGGCCCAGGCCTACTACAACAAGGAGGCCGGGATCCGCCGGCTCACCACGGAGACCGGGGCGGGGCAGTGGGGGTCGGCCCTCTCCATGGCCTGCGCCTTCTACGGCCTGGAGTGCCTGGTGTTCATGGTGAAGGCCTCCTACAACCAGAAGCCCTACCGGCGGGTGTTCATGGAGGTTTTCGGGGCAGAGGTCCGCCCCTCCCCCACCGACACAACCGAGGTGGGGAGGAAGATTTTGGCCGACGCCCCCGACTCCCCGGGGTCGCTGGGCATCGCCATCAGCGAGGCCATCGAGGTGGCGGCCACCGACCCCACCACCAACTACTCCTTGGGCAGCGTCCTCAACCACGTCCTGCTCCACCAGACCGTGGTGGGGCTCGAGGCCAAGAAGCAGATGGAGATGGCCGGCGAGTACCCGGACGTGGTCATCGGCTGCGTGGGCGGGGGCTCCAACTACGCGGGGCTGTGCTACCCGTTCATGGCGGACCGGCTGGCGGGGAAGACCAGCACCCGGTTCGTCGCCTGTGAGCCCGCCGCCTGCCCCACCCTCACCAAGGGGAAGTTCGCCTACGACTTCGGGGACACCGGGCGGATGACCCCCCTGTTGCCCATGTACACCCTGGGGCACACCTTCGTCCCGGCCCCGGTGCACGCGGGCGGGCTGCGCTACCACGGCGACGCGCCCTCGCTCTGTTTGCTCGTCAAGCACGGCTACATGGAGGCCCGGGCCTTCACCCAGAACCAGGTGTTCGAGGCGGGGATCCAGTTCGCCCGGGCCCAGGGGTTCGTGGCCGGGCCCGAGCCCACCCACGCCATCCGGGCGGTGATCGAGGAGGCTATCGACGCTCGGGAGAAGGGGGAGGAGCGGGTCATCCTGTTCAACCTCTCCGGGCACGGCCACTTCGACATGCAGGCCTACGACGACTACCTGGCCCGCCGGCTCCCCGAGGTCGAGTACCGCCAGGAGGACGTGGACGCCGCCGTGGCCCAGCTCCCCCAGGTGCCGATCCCGGCCTGAGGCCGAGCCGCCCAAGACGGTGGGCGAGGAGCACGGCCCGGCCACGTACGGGCTGGACGAGGAGTACGGCCCGGCCACCTACGGGGACCGGATCGCCGACGTCTTCGACCGGGCCTTCGTCCCCGACGACGCCCGGGACGCGGCCCGGTTCCTGGCCGCGGTGGCCGGGCCGGGCCCGGCCCTGGAGCTGGGCATCGGGACCGGGCGGGTGGCCCTCCCCCTGCAGCGTCTGGGGGTGGAGGTCCACGGCATCGAGGCCTCCGAGCGGATGCTCGAGCGCCTGCGGGCCAAGCGGGGCGGGCGGGAGGTCCCGGTCACGGTGGGGGACTTCACCACGGCCCGGGCCCCCGGGCACTTCTCCCTCGTCTACGTCGTGTTCAACACGATCTTCGCCCCCCTCACCCAGGAGGACCAGCTCCGGTGCTTCGCCAACGTGGCGGGCCACCTCCGGCCGGGCGGGCTGTTCGTGGTGGAGGCCTTCGTCCCGGACCTCGCCCGCTTCGACCGCGGCCAGCGGACGGAGGCCTTCGAGGTGGGCGTGGACCGGGTTCGGCTGGACGTGGTGACCCACGACCCCGTGGAGCAGCTCATCACCGGCTCCCACGTGGTCATCACGGAGGAGGGGGTGAAGCTCTACCCGTTCCGCATGCGCTACGCCTGGCCCTCGGAGCTCGACCTCATGGCCCGCCTGGCGGGCCTCCGGCTCCGGAAGCGATACGGCGGGTGGCGCCGGGAGCCGTTCACCTGGGCCAGCGACCGCCACGTCTCGGTCTACGAACGCCCCCGCCGGAGCCGGTAGCCGGACCCCGCGACGGCGGCCCGGCGGATCGCCACCCTGGGACGCTCCGGGACGGCCCCAGGCCTTCCCCCGTCCGACCGGACCTCCTTTGGAGGGCCCACCACGGACGGTCCGGGGCTGCAGTAGCGTCTGAAGATCGCCAGCGCTGACCGTGACGATGGGCGCCGGCTCTTCCCCGATCAGCACCCGTCCCCACCCCTTTCCCTGCCGTTCCCGGGCGCGCTGGGAGAGGGGGGGTGAGGAGCTGCTCGGGGGAGGCGCTCAGCTCACCAGGCGGCATCCCCCC
>DATLZQ010000123.1:0-17222 GCA_035573915.1 Actinomycetota bacterium
TCGGCGCCGCTCGCACCGGCCCGGTCACCTCGCCCGGACCGACGGGCTCTCGCCGGCCCTCCCCCGGCGGGCGGAGGCGAACGCGACGCGAAGAGGCCCGCTCCTGGCCCGGCCCGTACCCCACGAGGACCTCTCCCGCCCCCTCCTGGGGGGCCTCGATCGTGACCAGCGGCTCCCCGACCTTGACGACGTCCCCCGGCCGGGCGTGGAGGCGGGTGACCACTCCCTCGAAGGGCGAGGGGATCTCGACCAGGGCCTTGGCCGTGTTGACCTCGACCAGAACCTCGTTCAGCTTGACCACCTGGCCCTCGCGGACCCGCCACTCGACGACCTCGGCGTCCTCCAGGCCCTCTCCGAGGTCCGGGAGCACGAAGACCCTCTCCGCCACCTCTCCTCCTCCGCTAGTACCGCAGGACCCGGTCCACCGCCAGCAGGATCCGGTCCACGCTCGGCAGGTAGTGGTCCTCGAGCAGGGCCGGCGGGTAGGGCGTGTCGTAGCCGGTCACCCGGAGGACAGGAGCCTGCAGGTGATCGAAAGCCCCCTCCATCACCCTGGCCGCCACCTCCCCCCCGAAGCCCGAGGTGAGCGGGGCCTCGTGGACCACCACCACCCGGCCGGTCTTGCGGGCCGAACGGAGGAGGGCCTCGGTGTCCATGGGGACGAGCGACCGGAGGTCGAGGACCTCGAGCTCCACCCCGTCCTCGGCCGCCGCCTCCGCCGCCTCCAGGCAGCGGCTGACCATCCCGCCCCAGGAGACCAGCGTGCAGTGGGTCCCCTCCCGTCGGACCCTGGCCACCCCCAGCGGCTCCCCGGCCGGCACGAGGTCCCCGGACTCCTTGGCCCAGTAGCGGCTCTTGGGCTCGAGGAAGATCACGGGGTCGGGCTCCCGCACCGAGGTGAGGAGCAGCTGGAAGGCATCGAGCGGGGTGGACGGGACGACCACCTTGAGGCCCGCTGTGTGCGTGTAGTACACCTCGGGGCTCTCGGAGTGATGCTCCACGCCCCGGATCCCACCGCCGAAGGGGATCCGGATGACCATGGGGACCCGGAGCTGCCCCCGCGATCGGTAGCGGTACTTGGCCACGTGGGAGATGACCTGGTCCAGCGCGGGGTAGGAGAACCCATCGAACTGCATCTCCACCACCGGCCGCCACCCGGCCAGGGCCAGACCGACCCCGAAGCCCACGATGGCCGACTCCGCCAGGGGGGTGTCGAACACCCGGTCCGGCCCGAACTCGGCCTGGAGGCCGTCGGTGACCCGGAACACCCCCCCGAGCTTGCCCACGTCCTCCCCGAACACGAGGACCTTGGGGTCCTCACGCAGGCAGTGGCGAAGGGCCGCGTTCAGCCCCTGGACCATGGTGACCTCAGGCATCGGGGACCGGCTCCTCCGCCAGCGCCAGTGCCTCCCGCCGCTGGGCCAGCAGCTCCGGGGTGGGGTTCTCGAAGACCAAGTCAAACAAGGCCGTCACGTCCTTGGGCCCGGCCCCGATGACCGCCTCCCGGACCCCGGCCACGAACGTCTCCGCCTCAGCCGCGGCGGCCTCGAAGAACTCGGGATCCGCGAGCTCCTCCCGTTCGAGGAACCGACGGAAGCGCTCGATGGGGTCCCGCCGGGCCCACTCCTCGAGCTCCTCGGCCGGACGGTAGCGGGTGTCGTCGTCGGCCGTGGTGTGGGCGCCCATGCGGTAGGTGAGCGCCTCGATGAGGGTGGGGGTGTGTTCGTGGCGGGCCCTGGCCGCGGCCTCCCGGGTGACCGCGTACACGGCCAGCACGTCGTTGCCGTCCACCAGCACGCCTGGGAACCCGTACCCCTCGGCCCGCCGCCAGATCGGCCCCGCCGTCTGCTGGTGGAGGGGGACGGAGATGGCCCAGCGGTTGTTCTGGCAGAAGAAGATCACCGGAGCCCGGAACACCCCAGCGAAGTTGAGCCCCTCGTGGAAGTCCCCTTTTGAGGTGGCGCCGTCCCCGAAGTAGGCCAGGGTGCAGCAGTCCCGCCCCTCCAGCCGGCAGCCGACGGCGTAGCCCACGGCGTGGGGGATGTGGGTGGCCACGGGCACGGTGACCAGCCCGAACCGGTGCTTCAGGACGTCGTGCTCCCCCCCGTGCCAGGCGCCCTTGAAGTACATGAGGAACTGAGCGACGTCCACCCCCCGAACGATGACCGCACCGATCTCCCGGTAGGTGGGGAACACGAAGTCGTCCGGCCGCAGCGCATACGCGCTCCCCACGGCCGCCGCCTCCTGACCCCGGGCCGGCCCGTAGACGGCCAGGTACCCCTGACGCTGGAGGGCCACCGCCTCCGCGTCCGCCCGGCGGGCCAGGACGAGGAACCGGTAGAGATCCCGCAGCTGGCCAGCCTCCAGCCCCAGACCCTCGAGCGTCCGCCGGTCGAGGACCTCCCCTTCCGGCCCCAGGACGGCGAAGGGCTCGGCCTGCCCCATCACGCCCCACCAAGTCCGGAGGCCACGCCGCTCACAGGTCCAGGAGGTAGCCGGCCCGGAGCGGGTCCTCGGGGTCGAAGAGGAACTGGGCCATGGCCGTGAGGTAGGCCGTCCCCCCGATCTCGGGCAGGATTCCCTGCCCCGTGGGGGCCGGGGCCGCCTCCAGCACCCGCCCCGTGAACCTGGTGCCCAGGATCCCCTCGTGGACGATGGTCTCCCCGACTTCGAGCTCGCCCCGGTGGTGGAGGAGGGCCAGGCGGGCGCAGGTCCCCGTCCCGCAGGGGGCCCGGTCGATGGCCCCGGCCCCCCAGATCACGGCGTTGCGCAGCACCCCGCCGGGCCCGGCCGGCTCCACGATCTCCACCAGCCCGACCCGGAGCTCCCCCTGGTCGGGGACCTCGAGGTGGAGCTGGTCGTTGGCGGCCTCCCGCAAAGCCACCCCCACCTGCAGGATGTCCCGGACCCGGTCTCGCCGGACCTCGAGGCCGAGGGCCGAGGCCTCGACGATCCCGAAGACGTTGCCGGCGCCCACGACCACGTCCACCGGGACCTCCCCCACGTCCTCCACCTTGACCTGCTGGTCCGTGGCCACCACGTAGGAGGGCCGCATCCTCATGGTCACCTCCCGGACCCGGCCCCCGTCCAGGTGGGCCACGGTCTCCACCGGGCCGGCCACCGTGTCCACCACCACCGGGGTGGCGGGGCCGGCCGGCGTCACCAGCCCCGTCTCCAGGGCCACGGTGGTGGACCCGATGGTGGCCTCGCCGCAGGAGTCGAGGTACCCGGAAGGGTCCATGAACAAGAGCCCGAAGGCCGCCCCGGGCGACACCGGCTCGGTCATCACGGCCATGAGCATGTCCCTGTGCCCACGGGGCTCCATGCACAGGGCCGTCCGCAGGTCGTCGAAGCGCTCCTGGAAGTACTGCCGCTTCTCGGCCATGGTGGCGCCGGGGAGCCTGGGCAGCCCCGCCGTGAGCAGCCGCATCCCCTGGCCACCGGTGTGGAAGTCCACCGTGGTGATGACCCGTTCCGACCGCATGGTTGCCCCCTTCCCTCAGGCGCCGAAGCCGGCGAACTTCGCCCACTCCGGGTCGATCACGTAGTTTCCCTGGGCGTCGATCCGGAGGATCACCACCGGGACCTCCACCCGGTTGCCGGTGACGGGGTCGATGCTGATATCCCCGGTGATGCCCTGGAAGCCCTCGGTCTTGGCCAGGGCGTCGGAGACGGCCTGCCGGTCCCAGGACCCGGCCCGCTTCACGGCGTCGAAGAGGAGTTTGGCCGAGTCGTAGGCGAACGTCCCCCAGGCCCCAGGGGCGATCCCGAACCTCTCCCGGTAGCTTCGCAGGTACTCCCCGGCCCGGGGGAACTGCTCCGCCGAGGGGACCCCGCTCGAGTAGCAGCGCTGGGCGACGTCCAGGCCCGCGATCTTGGGGAAGCTGGCGTCCTGGACGGCCAGCCCCATGAAGCACGTGCCCGGGACCTCGAGCTCGGCGGCCTGTTTGGCGATCAGTCCCCCTTCCGGGTAGTAGGTGCTCACGTAGTAGAGGTCCGGTGAGGCGCTCTTCACCTTGGTGAGGACCGGCGTGTAATCGCGTTCTCCGGCCGTGATGCCCTCGAAGGCCACCACGTCCACCCCCTCCGCCACCAGGGCGTCGCGCAGCTGGAGGGCGATGCCGGCGGTATAGGTGGAGGTGTCGTAGACGATGGCCACCCGCCGGGCCTTGAAGTACCCGACGATGGCCTTGGCCTCCGTGGGTCCGATCTGGTAGTCCTTGGGCACCACGGTGAACCCGAGACGGTTCGTGGCCTGGTTGCTCGTGAGGTGGACAGGGATGACGCCGGCGTTCAGGTACACGGGCAGGACGGCGACCCCGACGGAGGAGTTGAAGGGCCCCACCACTGCGTACACCCCTTGGCCGATGGCCCGCTGGGCGGCGTCCACCCCCACGCGGGGCTCCGCCTGGTCGTCGATCTGCACCACCTCGACCCTCCGCCCCAGGACCCCGCCCTCCGCGTTGACCTCGTCCACAGCCAGCCGGACAGCGTTGAGCATGTCGGTCCCGTAGGCGGCCTGGGAGCCCGTGAGCGGGCCCTCCACCCCCAGCTTGACGGGCCCCTGCGCGGCCCCGCCACCTCCACCGCAGCTGGCGCTCACCAGGGCCGCCACGGCCACGGCGGCCGCCGACCGAAGGATGCCTCGCCCTCGTGTCATGAACCGACCCTCCTTCCTCCCGCCACCTTCCAAGCGGACCCTGGGTCCGGAGCCGAACGACGAGTCACGGTCGCTGCACCCCCAGGTACGCCTTGCGGATGAGGGCCTCCTCCATGAGCTCCGCGCTGGCCCCCGCGTGGACCAGCCGTCCCACCTCCAGGAGGTAGGCCCGGTCCGCCACCCTGAGCGCCTGCCGCACGTTCTGCTCGACGAGAAGGATCGTGACCCCCCGGCCGGCTAGCTCCTGGACCACCCGGAAGATGCTTCGGACCACGAGCGGGGCCAGCCCCAGCGAGGGCTCGTCCAGGAGGAGCAGCCGGGGCGAGACCATGAGGGCCCGCCCCAGGGCCAGCATCTGCTGCTCCCCGCCGGAGAGGCTGCTGCCGAGCTGGCGCCGTCGCTCGGCCAGCACGGGGAACAGCCCGTAGACCGTATCCAGGTTGGCCTGAAGCGTCGCCCGGTCCGTGAGCGTGTAGCCGCCCATGCGGAGGTTCTCCTCCACCGACAGGTTGGGGAACACCCGTCGACCCTCGGGGACCATGACCACCCCCCTGGCCACGACCTGGTGGGGCTGGAGGCCCACGATCGACTGGCCATCGAGCCGGATGTCCCCCGAGGTCGGCCGGAGCAGCCCCATGACCGCCCGGAGCGTGGTCGTCTTCCCCGCCCCGTTCGCCCCCAGCAGGGCCACGATCTCTCCCGCCTTGACCTGGAGGGTCAGTCCCCGGAGGGCGTGGACATGCCCGTAGTGGGCGTGGAGGTCTCGGACGTCGAGCAAAGGCTGCGCGGTCACCGGTGCTCCTCCGGGTCGTCGCGGCCGAGGTAGGCCTCGATCACCCGAGGGTCGCGCTGGACCTCGACGGGCGGGCCCTGGGCGATGACCTCTCCGTGGTCGAGGACCACCACCCGGTCGGAGATCCCCATGACCACCGACATGTCGTGCTCGATGAGCCACACCGTGACGCCGGAGTCCCGGATCCGGCGGACCAGGCCCATGAGCTCCTGGGTCTCGGCCTCGTTGAGCCCGGCGGCGGGCTCGTCCAGCATGAGCAGCACCGGCTCCGCGGCCAGGGCCCGGGCCACCTCCACCTGCCGCTGCAGCCCGTACGGGAGGTTGCGCACCTGCTCGTTCCACCGCTCGACCAGGACCGGGTTGACGAACTCGAGCCACTCCAGGCTCCGGACCACCGTGGCCCGCTCCTCCTCCCGGGCCCAGCGCAGCCCGAGGACCGAGGGGACGATCCCAGCCCGGCTCCTTGCGTGTCGGCCGGCCATGACGTTCTCCAGGACGGTCAGGGTGGGGAAGAGCCGGAGGTTCTGGAACGTGCGCCCCAGCCCCTTCCCCGTGCGTTCGAAGGGCGGCAGGTGGCCGATGGGCTCGCCGTTCAGCCGGATCTCGCCCCGGTCGGGGTGCAGGAGGCCGCTTACCATGTTGAACACCGTGGTCTTGCCGGCTCCGTTGGGCCCGATGGTGCTCAGGATTTCCCCGCGCAGGATCCCCACGCTGAAATCGGCCACGGCCACCAGCCCCCCGAAGGTCTTCCGCAGCCCCCGGAGGACCAGGAGCTCCTCTCCCGCCCCGCTCTCCCCAGAGAGCGCCCTCAGGCCGACCGTCCGCGGCTGCCCAGCCATTCCCGCGCGATCTCCTCGTGCCGACGGGCCCGGCCGGGCCACAGGCCTTCCGGCCGGAAGAGCATCATGAGGACGATGGCGGCCCCGAAGACCAGGAACCGGTACTGGGCGAGCGGCCGCAGCAGCTCCGGCAGCACGATCATGGCCACCGTCCCCACCACCGTCCCCGGCAGGCTCCGAAGCCCACCCAGCGAGACGATGAGGATGACCACGAACGACTCCAGGAACGTGAAGCTCGAGGGCGCCACGGCCGTCTGTCGGACGGCGAAGAAGGCGCCCGCCAGCCCCGCCCAGGCCGCCCCCAGGACCGCCGCCTGGAGCTTGCTCCAGACGGGGTTCACGCCGAACGCCTGGGCCGCGACCTCGTCCTCCCGCAGGTAGTTCCAGGCCCGGCCCACCCGCGAGTTGGCCACGCGGTGCATGACCAGGACGCTCAGCGCGGTCACCGCGAGGACCAGCCAGTAGAGCTGGCGAGGGGTCTGGAGGGGGACCGACCCCAGCTGTGGGGGGTCGATGCCGTACAGGCCGTTGGGCCCCCCCACGTAGTCCCAGTTGGTCATGGCCAGCTCGAAGATGGCCCCGAACCCCAGGGTGACGAGCACGAAGTACAGGCCGCTCACCCGGATGGCGGGGATTCCGACCAGCACGGCGAGGACCGCCGCCCCGACGACGGACACCGGCAGGGCCATCCAGAACGAGAGGCCGAACTTGGTGGAGAAGATCGCCACCACGTACGCCCCGACCCCCCAGAAGGCGGCGTAGCCGGCGTGGACCAGCCCCGCGTGGCCCATGAGCACGTTCATCCCGAGGCCCAGGAGGACGTAGATGAGCGCCAGCAGCGCCACGGTGTGGTAGTAGACGTTCTGGATCCAGAACGGCCAGACGGCGGCCAGGGCCAGGGCGACCACGGCGGCCCCGGCCCGGGCAGCGGGACCGGCCGCCGCGGCCCGCCACGCCGCGGCAGGGCGTCGGGCCAGTGCGACCGAAGTCCTCCTCATCCCTAGACCCGCGCCGGGAGGCGCTCGCCGATGATCCCCGTGGGCCGGACCAGGATGATCAGGATCAGGACGACGAAGGCGATGGCGTCCTTCCACCGCCCCGACACGTAGCCGGCGGCCAGGGCCTCGAACACCCCGAGCAGCAGCCCTCCGAGCAGGGCGCCCCGGACGTTGCCGAAGCCCCCGAAGACGGCCGCCGTGAACCCCTTCACCGCGGCCAAAAAGCCCATGAAGAACGTGATTACCCCGTAGTAGAAGCCCACGAACGCGCCGGCGGCTCCGGCCAGGGCCCCGGCGATGGCGAAGGCCACCTGGATCACCCGGTTCACGTCGACCCCCATGAGGGCGGCCACCTCTCGGTCCCACGAAGTGGCCCGCATGGCCGTCCCGAGCTTCGTCCGGCCGAGGAAGACGTGCAGGCCGAGGATCACCAGGACCGCGAGCCCGACCATCGCCACCTGCATGACGTTCGCCCGGGCGCCGGCGATGGTGAACGGGCCACGGGGCAGCGAGAGCGGAAAGCTGTTGAAGGCAGAGCCGAAGGCCAGGAAGACGACGTTCTGGATGAGGATGCTCGCCCCCAACGTGGCCAAGATGGGGACGGCCTCTGGAGCCCTTCGCAACGGCCGGAAGATGGCCCGCTCGATCCCCACGGACACGATCAGGCCCGTCACGGCCGCCGCCAGCAGGATGACGAGGACGGCGAGGGCCGGGTGCCACCCTCCCGCGGAGGCGGCCACCACGTTCCCGATGCCGAGGGCCACGTAGGCTCCGAGCATGTACAGGTCGCCGTGGGCGAAGTTGACCGACCGGAGGGTGGCCCAGACCAGCGAGAAGCCCACGGCGATGAGCGCGTAGACCGCGCCGATGGTGAGCCCGTTGATCAGGTGCTGGACGAACAGCATGGCTGCTTATCCTGGTTGGCTCCGAGGGCCGGCCCCCACGGGGACCGTCCGGAGGCCGACCCTCGGAGTGTCCCATCAGGGCTCAAGCCGCCCTCCTAGCCCTGGTACACGGTGAACTTGCCGTCTTGAACGGTGATCACGTCGAGCGGCGGGAAGGTCCGGTCGCCCTTCTCGTCGAACTTGATCTGCCCCGACACGCCCTCGTAGCTGAAGTCCGGGGAGTGGAGGGCCTCCACCACCGCGTCCCGGTCCGTCGTCCCGGCCCGCTTGATCGCCTCGCAGAGCACGTACACCGCGTCGTAGCCCCAGTGGCCCAGGGCGCCGGGCTCCATGTTGTACTCGGCACGGTAGGCGTTCAGGTAGTCCGCCATGTTCGGATCCGTCTCCGGGCTGGGCCACGTCCCCATCAGGACTCCCTCCGCGGCGTCCCCCGCGATCTTGAGGAAGGTCGGGTCGTAGCTCGAGTTCCCGAAGAGCCAGCCCGTCCCGGGCCCAGGCTTCTCGATCCCCAGCTCCTTCCCCTGCTTGACGAGGAGTCCGGCCTCGGGGAAGTAGCCGGAGTAGTAGACCACGTCGGGGTTGAGACCCTTCACCTTCGTGAGGGTCGGCGTGTAGTCCCGCTCGCCAGGGGTGATGACCTCCACCGACAGGATCCGCCCCCCGCCCGCCTCGAAGGCCTTGACGAACTCCTCCGCCAGGCCCTTGGCGAAGGCCGAGTTGTCGTGAATCACCACGGCGGTCTTGGCCCCCATGATCTTGAGAGCGGTGTTGGCGTCGAACGGCCCGGCCTGGTCGTCTCGGAAGGCCATGCGGAACACGGTCCTGAACCCGCGTTCCGTGATCTGCGGGTTGCTGGAGGCGATGAACGTGGGGACCGTAGCCCGCTCGGTGATCTCGGTGACGGGGAGGCTGACCCCCGAGAAGATGGGCCCGATGAGGGCGAAGATGCCCTGCGCCACGAGCTGGTTCGCGGCCGAGACGCCCTCCTGGGGGTCGGCCCGGTCGTCGGCCGGCACCGTGCGGAACGTGTTCCCGTTGCAGCCCCCGGCGGCGTTGATCTCCTTGACCGCGAGGTCCGTGGCCCGCTGCCAGTCGGTCCCGTAGCTCGCGTAGTCCCCGGTCATGGGACCCATCACGCCCAACGTGAGCTCCTCGCCGGTGGGCTGGGGAGAGCCGGGGCCCGTGGGCGACTGTCCTGCTGGGGCGGCGCCTCCCCCGCACGCCGCTCCGAGGAGCGCGAGGGCGAGGCTCAACGGGACCAGCGTACGGATGCTTTGCTTCGCCATCCCTCCCCCTCCCTTGTCCGTGGGGGCCTCCTTCAGCCCGCCGCCGGCAGGCTAGTATACAAAATTGTACACGAGCAAGCGCTTGGCCACCTGGCGCGAGCGGCCGGGGTCGCAGGGCTGGGAGCGAGTGGGCGGGGTCAGCCCCACCGTCCGTAGTCCCAGGTCAGGACGACCCGAGGCTCGAGGCAGAGCCAGGTGTGGTCCCGAAGCCCGTCCGGGGGAAAGTCCTCGACGCCCACGTACTTCCTCCCCCAGGCGCGGGCCACCTCCACGATGACGGGGTCCCCGGCCGCGACCGAGAGCGGTCCCCTGACCTCCACCCCCCGGAGGTGGTGAAGGACCAGGCGGCGGTCCCGAACCTCCGCCTGCTCCTGTCCCTCGTCCACCACGGCCGCGGCCCACCTGCCCTGCCTGGCGTGGGTCGTCTTGAGGCTCCGGGTGACGGAGAGCATGAAGACGCGGCCATCCCACCACACGAACCACAGGGGCACGACGTGAGGCACGCCGTCCGGCCCCACCGTGGCCAGGCGGAGGGTGCGGCCCGTGGTCAAGAGCAGATCCGCAAGCGGCTGGTCCGACGCCCTGCGTCCCATGTGGCCTCCTTCTCCCAGGAACTGGCTCCGATCGTACGAAGACCTCCTGGGCCGCCGGCGGCTCCCTGACGGTGCCTCCGGCCTCCTCCTGGGCCGCCGGCAGGCCCGTTTTGGCAGCCGCACTTCGTAGGCGCTCTTCTTCGGCGCAAGCCTTCGTCGGCCCTGCCGCCGGCCGGCGACCCGGCCCGGGCCCGCCTCCCAGGAGGCCCCTCGGTCCCGGGCGAGAGCCGGGCCGGCAGCGCGAAAGGAGGTGAGGTGAGAGGGAGAGCGACCCGGGAGCCGCTCAGGACGGCCGCCTGGCCGTCAGGAGGGTCCCACTTGACAATGCGCTCTTAAAGGATTTCGTGTAAATAGAGTTGCATCGATGTGGTCCTCGTGGCAGAATGACTCATGTCACGAGGCCGCCCGAGCCGATCCCCGAGGGCGCGACCCGCTCCTCTCCTTGCCCGTGATCTCAAGGCCCTGGAGCGCCGGCGGATGCGGGCGGCCAAGATGTTCGAGGAGGGGGCGACCCAGGCGGAGGTGGTCCGGCGCCTCGGGGTCAGCCGCACCACGGCCTCCAGGTGGTTCGCCAAGTGGCAGCAGGGCGGGACCGATGCCCTTCGGACCGAAGGGCGGCGCGGCCGCAAGCCCCGCCTCACCGATGCGGAGCTTCGTCGGGTGGAGGAGGCCCTGCTCAAAGGAGCCCGGGCCCACGGGTTCGGAACCGACCGGTGGACGCTCGAGCGGGTGGGCGAGGTCATCCGGCGCCAGACCGGCAAGCGCTACCACCCCGGCCACGTGTGGCGGATCCTGCGCCGCATGGGCTGGAGCCTGCAGCGCCCGGCGCGCAAAGCCTCCGAGCGCGACGAGAAGGCCATCGCCCGGTGGAAGAAGCAACCGGTGGCCCAAGATCGTGCGAAACGCCAGGCGGCGAGGGGCGTGGATCTGCTTCGTGGACGAGTCTGGGGTATCCCTCCAGCCCCCCCTGCGCCGGACCTGGGCTCCCCGGGGCCGGACCCCGACCATCATCTGCCCGTTCAACTGGAAGCGGGCCTCCCTGGTCGCCGCCACCTGCTACCGCCCCGACCAATCTGAAACCGAGCTCTGTTTCGCGCTCCGGGCGGGCCCCTACAACGACGAGGCCTTGATCGGGTTCCTCGAGGAGCTGCACCGCCACCTCGGCGGGACCGAGGTGACCGTCCTGTGGGACGGGTTGCCCTCCCACCGCTCGAAGAAGATGCGCGGGTTCATCGCCCGTCAGCGCCGCTGGCTGGTGGTCGAGCAACTTCCCGCCTACGCCCCGGACCTGAACCCGGTCGAGGCGCTGTGGGGAAACCTGAAGGGGCGAGAGCTCGCGCACCTGCTGGCCGAGACCCTGGGCGAGGTGATCGCCACAGCCAAGCGGGGGTTGCGCCGGATCCGCCGACGGCCCCAGTTGCTGTTCGGGTTCCTCGGAGCTGCAGGCCTTTCTTTGTAGCCACAGCGTTACTTCATTACGCGAAGTTCTTCCGCCGGAGGGCGGAGGGGATGGAGCGGGTCTTCGAGGAAGCCGCGCGGTCCCGGGAGGACGTCAGCGTCCTGCTCGAGAAGGAGACCCGGCAGCTCATGGCCCTCGTGGACGAGGACCTGGGTTCCCTGCGGAGGCGGGAGACGGCGGCTCTCCTGGAGGAGGCGGAACAGCTCCTGACCGAGCCCCGCGACCTGCGGGCGGAGGGCGTGGACGAGGGGGTCAGGCAGTCCCTGCGGAGGAGGATGGACCTCTGGCGGGGGGCGGAGGAGTGGAAGGTGGCCGAGGCCCTCCGGGCGGCCAGCGATCGGTTCGTGAAGGAGACCGACCGGCTGATCGAGCGCACCGTGGCGCTCTGCGCCGAGCTCCTCGAGGTCGACCTCTCCGCCTGGAGGAGCGGGACAGGGCCGCTGGAGTGGCGCGGCAGGCCCTGCGGCGAACCGCCGCGCACAGGGAGCGGCTCTGCAAGATCGACGCGGCCCTGGGTCACGTCCTGGCGGCCGTCGGGGAGGGGGAGCCTTGAAGGGAGACGACCCGTTCAGCGGGTTCGAGCGGGACCTCGATCACGAGCTGGTCGGCGCTTCCACCGTCTCGGTGCCCGTCCTTCAGGACACTCCCCCAGGAGGACGGGGAGGCCCGGTACCTGTTGTACCTGGGCCTGTTCGACATGCTCGCCGAGGCCCTCACGGAAGCGTGCGAGACCGAGGCGGAGGCCGCGCGACGCCTGGCCAGCCTCCTCGGCCGAGTCCGGTCGATCGAGGGAGTCCTACGTTTCCAGCTGTTCGAGCGGCGCCGGTAGGCGGAGGGGCATGAGCTGGTGGCGAGGATGCGGGGCAAGGACATCGCCATGACCAGAGGGTGGCTGATCTCTCGGCTCGCGGAGCACATCGCCGCATGCCGAGCGCGGATCGCGACCCTGCGGACGGCGCTCGAGGAGGTGGGTCGGTGAGCCGGACCGTGGGGGTCCTGGCGGTGGACTAGGCCCGCCTGCGCTGGGCCCATCCCGAACTCGACGACCGGACGCTGGCCGGCGAGGCTCTGCGGCGGGCCCGGAGGCTCTCTGCGGAGGGTCCGGAAGGTCGGGGCGGCGCAGGGATGACCCCCGCGACTGGTCTGGCCCGGGTGCGCGGCGAGTTCGTTCGGGAGGCGACCGCGGTGGCCGTGCACCGGTTCACCTACGCTACCAGCCGAGAACGGTTCGCTCGGGCGGCGGAGCGGGAGGAGCGGACCTACCGTCAGCACCTGGAGCTGGGAAACCACGTCGTCCCGGCGCTCGAGCGGGAGGCCCGAGCCCTGAGGGCCGAGGTCCGCCGACTCGAGGAGGAGCTCCGTCGGAAGGGGGGCGATCCGGACTCGCTGGAGCCCCGCATCGACTGGAGCGGAGAGCCGGCGATCGCCGACCGTCCACCTCAGTACGAGTCCCCCGCCGACCGGAGGAGGCAGGCCGTGGAGTTCTTCCGACGGATCCGGGGGACCGGTGAGGAGCGGGGCGGGAGCACCGTGCAGCGGTGCGCACTTCCCGCCAGCCGATGCCCGGCCGCGGCGCCGGCTCCCCTGGGGGCGGCTGCACTGCCGCGGCGGCCCCGGTCTGCTCCTCGCGGGACACTCGCGGTCCCTCTCCTCGCGGCTCCGGCGCTCTGCTCGGCTTCTCCGCATGTCCGGCCCGGGTCCGGCGGGGAGATGAGCGGAAAGAGCGGCCGTGTCCGCTAGCCTGGTTCATCTGGTCCGGCACGGGCGAACCGCCCTCAACGCGGGGAGGAGGTTTCGGGGGCGGGCCGACCCGCCCCTCGACCACCGGGGCAGGCGGGAGGCCAGGGAAGCGGCGGCCATGCTCGCGGGGGGCGGGATCGTGGCCGTGTACTCGAGCCCGCTCCGGCGGGCCAGGCAGATCGCCGAGGTGATCGCCGCGGCCTGCGCCGTCACGGTGACCGAGGCCCCCGACCTGGTCGACCTCGACTACGGTGAGTGGGAGGGGCTCACCGGCGAGGAGGCCTGCGCCCGCGACCCGGTCCTCTTCCGCCGGTTCCTGGAGAGGCCCCGGACGGTGCGGCTCCCCGGCGGGGAGGCCATCGCCGACGTCGAACACCGTGTCCTCGACGCCGTGCGGTGCCTGGCCGCCCGCCATCAGGGCGCTCCCGTGGTCGCCGTTTCCCACGAGGTCCCCATCCGGCTGGTCGCCGCCTGGGTCAGGGGAATCAGCGGGCCACGGATCTGGGAGCCAGACCTCCCGATCGGATCCATCACCACGCTCGCCGTCGAGGGAGGGGAGGTCTCGCTGGCCGCTCGGCGGGAGGGGCCGGGGAAGACCCGTGATCGGATTCTCGCCCCGGGGGCCCGGCTGGCTCTCGCGCACGGGCCGGCGCTCCCTCTCAGCGGGCGGGCCGCCGTCGTGGTCCTCGTGGACTCCTCGACCACCGGCTATGCTTCGGCCGTGAGGCCCTGGACCGAAATCGGGAGCTGGGTCGTCGCGTCCCTGGCGGTGGTCGCCTCCCTCGTTCCGCCGGCTTGGGGCGGGGGCCCGGGAGGCGGCACGAGAGAGCCGCCCGGCGCCACCGTCCTCGCGCCGACGCTGAGCGAGGTGACCGCCCGCCTGGGCCCCCGACTCACCGATCGCCACCTTCGACCGACCGATCAGCGCTCCCGGCTGGACCCCCTTCCCCTGGGGGTCGGTGCGGCGGCTGTCGCGGCTCCCGTCCCCGGGCTGGGCTTCTCCCTGGTCGGCGGGCCCTTTCTCGGGAGCACGTCGCGCCCGAGCGTTGTGCCCCTTCACACCCCCCGCGGGCCTCCCGGGCTCCGGACGCCCTGACTCGGTCCGCCCCGTCCGCCCCAGACCTGCGGACCCGTACGGGAGGTGACCTTGTCCCAACACCTGGGCCGGCCCGCGTTCGCCGTGCTCCTCCAGGCGGGGGCGGCGCCCCTGGCCGATTCCCGGCCGCCCCTCCGCGGCCTCCACCTGGGGGGCGTGACCCGGGTCATCCTTTCGACCCGGGAATGCCCGGCCCCTGAACCCCCGGCCCCTGAGCCCCCGGCCCAGGACGCCCGGCGGACCGGCTCCAGCCGGGCGTCGTCGAGGACGACAGCTCCTCGACATTCGGCGGGGGTCCGTTCGTGGAGGGCGGCCGACGGGTCCCCGGGGCGATCGGCGTCGAAGGGGCCGGGCCAGCCGGGGAACAGCGGGAGGGGCCGATGAGGAGGCAGGACGGCGTCAGGCCAAGCGAAGACCGCCAGCCTCGGCGCAGGGTGTGGCGCCGGGTGGCGCTCCTCCTCACGGCGGTCGTGCTGATCTTCGCCTACGGGATCGTCGGCTACATGGTCCTGGGCTTCAGGTTCATCGACGCCCTGTACATGACGTCGCTGGCCCTCACCACCGCGGGGTTCAATCCGGTCGGGGAGCTCGATGGGGCGGCCAAGATCTTCACGGTGAGCATCGCCATCCTCGGGGTGAGCGCCTTCCTGGCGGTGCTCGGGGTCCTCACCACGACCCTGGCCGAGCGGCAGTTCACGGAGCGCGCGAGGAGGAGGCGGATGGAGCGACGGATCGAGGCCCTACGCAACCACCACATCATCTGCGCCTACGGCCGGGTCGGGCGGACCGTGGCCCGGGAGTACGAGTCGGAGGGGGTCCCGTTCGTGGTCATCGACTCCAAGGAGGAGCTCGAGGAGCAGATGCAGGCCGACGGCGTCCTCTACATCGTCGGAGACCCCGCCTCCGAGGCCGTGCTCCGCCAGGCGGGAGTGGAACGGGCCCGGGCCCTGGTGTGCGCCGTGGACTCCGATGCCACGAACGTCTACATCACGCTCACCGCCCGGTCCCTGAACCCCACGATCTTCATCGTGGCTCGGGCCGGCGAGCGGGGCTCGGAGGAGCGGCTCTACCGGGCCGGGGCCGATCGGGTGGTGTCTCCCTATGTGACCAGTGGCCGGCACATGGCCCTGGTGTCCCTCCGCCCCCGGGTGGTGGACTTCTTCGAGGTGGTGGGCTTCGGAGGACGCCAGGCCCGGCTCGACGAGCTGGTCGTCGAGGAGGGCTCCCCCCTGGTGGGGAGAACGCTGGCAGAGGCGTGCGGTCCGGCCGTGCCTCTGCTGCTGCGGCGGGGGAGCGGGGAGGTGGTCCCCAACCCCCGCGGGGACGAGCGGCTGGCACCGGGAGACCTCATCTTCCTGTTCGGGGAGCCCGGGGCCCTGCGGGCCATCGAGGAAGCCCTGGGCTGAGGTGGGCCGGCGGGTCCCGCTCCGTCGTCCGGGAGAAGGCAATCGCGCCGAGGGGATCTCACCGAGCGCTCCCGGGATGCCGCCCGGCTCGGGAGGGGCCCGTCCTCCCCTGGAGCGCCCCGTCCCGGTCCGTGTCGAGGTCGCAGGGGAGGTCCGGAGGCACGCCCGAGACGGTCACCGGCCGGCCCGGGCCGTGGGTCCGCGGAGACGCGCCTGGCCGCGAGGAGGGCGATGTCGTCCTCTGGAGGGGTGCTGCCCACGACCCGCGACATGATGCGCCGACACACCTCATCGGGAGGGTCGGCGCTCACGAGACGCCCCAACCGCCTCAGCCCGGCGTTGAGCGATTCGCCCCGCCGCTCGATGAGCCCGTCGGTGTAGAGCACCACCACCGCGCCCGGGGGAAAAGAGGGACTCCTCGTATGAGACGGCGTGTCAAGTCCAGTCGGCTGACTCACGGCGGTCGTGCTGACGGTGTCGGGGAGCGGGCGAGCACATGGCAGCGACGATCGACCATGCTCGTATCCGCGGATCGGAACCGCACGTCACGGGTTCGCCGGAAGCTGCCTCTGACTAAGGACGCGGATCTGAGCCGCATAGAGTCCGCGAGGATCCTTCCGTGGTGCACGCCCGCCCGCTCCCCGTCTGTCACGGAACGGCGATCCTGTTCGTCATGAGTGCCCAGATGAAGCCGGCCAGCTCCCGGGCGACGGCGACGACGGCGACGTTGCCGTCCTTGACGGCGACGAGGGGATCGGAACCTCGAGCACAGCCGGCACTGGGCGTGCCAGGCGTAGGCGAGGACCTCGGGTGGCTGGCCTTCGGTCCTTCGCCTGAGCTCGGGCCCGATCGCCGGTCGGTGTCGGTAGGACCAGGCGGCTTCCACGAGCACACGACGCAGGTGAGCGTTGCCCGTCTTGGTGATGGAGCCCCGGCGCTCACGTGCCCCGCTCGAGTGCTCGGAGGGGACGAGCCCGGTGAAGGCCATGGACGACACGGCCGAGGGGAATTGGCGGAAGTCGCACACCTCGGCAGCGATCGTGACGGCCGAGAGGATGTCGATGCCCCGCAGGCACCGGAGCCGGGCGACGGGTCCTGCAAGCGGTGGGAGCTTCGCGGCCACCTCGATCTCAGCGTCGATGGCCCGTAGCTGGCTCCGCCGCGTGTCCAGGGCAGGAAGGTAGTGGCGGAAGGCGGCCTCGGTGGCGGGCTCGTCGAAGTGCTGGCCGCGAACCCACAGGTCTCGGATCGCCTCCTCCTCGAGCGTGGGGACGCGAATCGGGGTGAGCTCGCCGGCCCGATGCAGCCGCACGAGGTTGCGGGCGTCCAGGCGGTCCGTCTTGACCCGGCGGCCGGCCCTTCGCGGGATGAGCGCGGGGGCGATGACGTCGCAGCGCACACCGAGGGAGGCCAGCTGACGGTGGGTGTCGTAGCCGGTGGGGCCGGC
>DATLZQ010000124.1:0-6075 GCA_035573915.1 Actinomycetota bacterium
GGTCCCCCACCCCCGCCCACGTCGCCCTCCTCGTCTGCACGACGGTGGCCGGCGCCGCCGCCGTCACCGTGGACCGCATGGCCCAGGCCGGGTGGCCGACGGCTGGGCTCCTGCCCACCGAGGGGGCGGCGGCCCTGGCCACGCTGGGGGCGGCCGCCGCGGCCGTCCTCCGGCCCCGGCTGGACCCCGCGCCGTCGGGGGAGGCCCGCCCCCCGGCCCTGTTCGGCCCGTGGCTGCTCGGGGCGGCCCTGCTGGGGACGGCCTGGGCCGTCGTCTACGCCTCCCTCGACGCCCGGTTCCGCCCCCGGCTCACCGAGACGGCCGTCTTGGGGATCGTGGTCCTCCTCGTGGCGGGTGGCCGAGCCTTCACCCAGCTCCTCGGGATGATCCGCTCGGCGGGGGTGATGGAGCGGGCCCTGGAGGAGCGGGAGGGCTCCATCGCCGCCCTCCGGGCCACCACGGAGGAGCTCCGCCGCTCCCAGGCCCGCCACCGCCAGCTCCTGGACGCCGCCGTGGACGGCATCGTCGAGCTGGACCACGAGGACCGGATCGTCCGGGTGAACCGGGCCTTCTGCGCCATGGTCCGGCTCCGGGAGGACCAGGTGGTGGGGCGGACCTGGACCGAGGTGGCGCGGCTGGCCGGTGACCACCCGGGGTCCCTGGCCGAGCTCCCGGAGACGGGGAGGGCCGTGCTGGAGCGGGAGACGGGCGCGGTCCACCTCGAGGCCAGGGCCTCCCCCGTGGCCTCCGAGCCTCCGGGCACCCTCCTCCTCATCAGGGACGTCACCGCGAGCCGGATCGCCGAGCAGACGATCCGCCAGCTGTTCCACTTCCTCCAGGAGCGGGACGAGGACCGGACCCGGATCCTGCAGCGGACCAACGCCGCCATCGAGGTGGAGCGCAACCGCATCGCCCGGGACCTCCACGACGGGCCCGTGCAGGGCATCTCCGCCGCCTCCCTGTCCCTGGAGACCGTGCGGCTCATGCTCGAGGCCGGGGAGACGGCCCGGGCCATGGAGATCCTCCAGGAGGTCACGGCCAACCTCTCCGAGGAGGCACTCAACCTCAGGCGGATCATGCGGGATCTCCGCCCTCCCCTCCTCGACGAGCGGGGGCTGGCGGCGGCCGTCCACGACCTCTGCGCCCGGCTCCAGCGGGAGCTGGGGATCGAGGTGCGGGTGGAGGCCCGGACCGACGCCCGCATCCCCCAGGACGTGGAGACCCTGGCCTACCGGGTCATCCAGGAGGCCCTCTCCAACGTGGCCAAGCACTCCGGGGCCAGCCGGGCGGTGGTCCGCATCAAGGGGGCCGGCTCCATCCTCAACGTGGAGGTGGAGGACGACGGCAGGGGCTTCGACCCAGCCGCGGCCCGCGAGTTCCTCCGGGAAGGGAAGGTGGGGCTGGCCTCGATGCGGGAGCGGGCCGAGCTGGCCGGGGGGAGTCTGGCGGTCCGAAGCGAGCCAGGCCGCGGCACGGTGGTCATGGCCAGCCTGCCCTTCGAGGTGCTGCCCCCGGCCTCGGCCGTGGGCCAGGCCCAGTAGTGGGCCGGGCCCAGGAGTGGGCCAGGGGCCCGGTTGAGGCTACCGTCGGCAGCCACCCCGCGTCCCCCCGGCCGCTTCGTGGGGCGCCGAGTGCTACTCCGTGGGCAAGGACGTGGGGGTCGGAGTGGGGGAGGGGAGCGTGGTCGGCGGCAGCGTCGGGGTGGGGGAGGACGTGGGGCTCGGGGTGGGGCTGGGCGTGGGGCTGGGCGTGGCCGTCGGGGTGGGGGTCGGAGACGGGGTCGTGGGCGGCACGACCCCCTCGGGGAAGCGGTCCAGCCCCTCGAAGCTGGGCTCGGGGAAGGGCTGGACGGGGACCTCCTCCAGGGCCCCGAGCATGAAGTCCCGCCAGATCAGGGCCGGGACCGACCCCCCGGTCACGTTGGCGAAGCCGGCCACGTCGTGCATGGGCACCCGGCCCTCCCGGTGCCCCACCCACACGCAGGCCGCCAGCTGGGGCACGTAGCCGCAGAACCAGGCGTCCGCGTAGTCCTGGGCCGTCCCCGTCTTGCCCGCGGCAGGGCGCCCGAGGTCGGCGTTGGCCCCGGTCCCCGCCTCGACCACCCGCTGGAGGGCGAACGTGACCAGGTCGGCCACGTTGGGCCCCAGGGCCGGACGCCCCCGGGGGCGGGCCCGCTCCAGGACGTCCCCGTCGGCGGAGGCCACTCGCTCCACGGTCAGGGGCGGGTGGAAGGTCCCCCGGGCGGCCAGGGTGGCGTAGGCCGCCGTCACCTCGAGCGGGGTCACCGGCTGGCTCCCCAGGGTGATGGAGCAGACGGGCTGGAGGGGGGATTCGATCCCCATCCGGTGGGCCACCTCCACCACCCGCTCGGGCCCCACCACCGTGACCAGCTGGGCGTAGATCGTGTTCACGGAGTAGGCCGTGGCGTCCAGCAGCGACATGGTCCCGTAGGAGGCGTCCGCGTAGTTCGACACCTCCCAGGGCTCCCCGCCCGGCCCGGCGCAGCGGGGGTCGTCCACCACCAGCGTGGGCGGCCCGGACCACACGGACTGGAGGGAGATGCCCTGCTCCAGGGCGGCAGCCAGGGTGAACGGCTTGAAGGCGCTCCCGGCCTGGCGGTGGGCCTGGGTAGCCAGGTTGAACTTGTCGCGGCGGAAGTCCCGCCCTCCGACCAGGGCCCGCACCGCCCCGGTCCGCGGGTCCACCGCCACCAGGGCCGCCTCCGGGTCCCCCGGCCCCAGGTAGCGGGCCACGGCCTCCTCGGCCGCCCGCTGCCAGTCCACGTCCAGCGTGGTCCGGACCCGAAGGCCCCCGGTGAAGGTCTGCCCGTACCCGTACCGGTCCAGCAGGCGGCGCACCACGACGTCCACGAAGTAGCCGTACCGGCCGAACTCCGGGGGCCGCCGGGCCCGGACCCGGAGGGGCTCCCGGGAGAGCTCCGCGGCCTGGGCCGGGGTGAGGTACCCCTCCTCCGCCATGCGCCGGAGGACCAGATTGCGCCGCTCCCGGGCCCGCTCCGGGTGGCTCAGGGGGTCGAAGGCCTCGGGGGCGGGGATGAGCCCGGCCAGGGTGGCCGACTGGAGGATGGTGAGGCGGCGGGCGGGGACCCCGAAGTAGGTCCGGGCCGCCGCCTCCACCCCGTAGGCCCCGTTCCCGAAGTACACGGTGTTGAGGTACCGGGCCAGGATCTCGGCCTTGGACAGCTGGCGCTCGAGCTTGAGGGCCAGGATGGCCTCCCGGACCTTGCGGCCGAAGCTCCGCTCGCTGCCCGTGTAGACGTTCTTCACGTACTGCTGGGTGATGGTGGAGCCCCCTTGCTCCAGCCGGCCTCGGGTGAGGTCGGTCCAGGCGGCCCGGAGGATGGCCAGGGGGCTGATGCCCCCGTGCTCGTAGAAGTCCTTGTCCTCGGCGGCGATGACGGCCTGGCGGAGGTGGAGGGGGATGGCCTCAAGGGGGACGATGGTCCGGTTGACCTCGGCGTGGAGGCGGGCGATGAGCCGGCCGTCCCGGTCGTAGACGAACGTGGTCTGGGGCCCCGGCGGGGCCGCCGGGATCGTGGTGTGGGCGTAGATGTAGGCCAGGGTGCCCGCCAGCCCGGCCAGGAACACGAGGGGAACGAGGACCAACAGCCACCAGGGGCGACGGAAGAACCCCCGGCGCCGGGCCCGACGAGGGCGGAGGGCCCTGGTCGGTTGGGTGTCGGGGGGCGGGGGCGGGCGGCGGCTCCTGGACGGGCTCCCGATCACGCGCCCCGAGTGTACCCGGCGGTCGGGCCCCTCATTCCCCCGCCGCCGGCCGGGCCCTCCGTCCGTCCGGCCCGCCGGGCCCGCAGGGTCAGCCGGCCCGCAGGGTCAGCTGGCCCGCAGGTCAGCCAGCCCACGGGGGCGGCCCGCCGCGGCTCAGCCGGCCGAACGGGCTAGGAAGGCCTCGGCCAGGTGGTTCCAGCAGCAGTCGGTGCACACCTCGACCACGTAGCAGGCCCCACCGGGCTGGGAGGCGGCCAGGGCCAGCCCCTCCTTGACCTCGAAGGCCCGGCCGTTGTTCCGGCGCAGCCGGTCCGCGTAGACGTAGGCCAGGAGCCGGAGCTCCCGCTTCCGACACACGGGACAGGGACGGTGGGCCTCCTCGCCGAGGTAGCGGGCGGCCCGCAGGAGCTCCGGGTGGGCGTCGCAGATCTCGAACCGGGAGAGCAGGCCCATGCGGAAATCCCGGAGGAGGGCCCGCTTGGCGAGCGTGTAGTCCACGACCCCCAGGGCCTGGCGGCCGCTGGGCTTGCGCCCGGCGGTCCGCTCGGGGACGGACCCCCTGGGGCGGCGGGCCCGACGCTGTACCGGACCGGCGGGCCCCGCGGCCCCGCCCAGGTCCCCGCCTCCTTCAGGCCTCCGTGCCATCGCCCGGCATTCTACCTGGGGGGACCGACCCGGCTCCCGGCGGGCCGGCCCCGTCCCTACCCCGCCCCGGGCCCGGGCTCCTGCGCGGCCACCACGGCGCGGGCCCTGCCCAGGATCTCCCTGGGAGGCCCGACGAACGAGAGCGGCATCTCCACGGCCACTTCCACCACGGCCTCCCAGGTCCCCAGCTCGCAGCGGCAGGAGCGGAGGGTCCCGCCGTTCCTCAGGGCGTACTCGGCGGCCGCCTCGGCCGGGGACCGGCCCGAGGGGACCGCGAGCTCCTGGGCGGCCGCCAGGGCAGCAGCGTCGGCCGCGGTCTGGGCCCTGGCCCTGGCCTGGAGGGCCCGCATGAGGTCCACCGAGGCCAGGGCCAGGACCCCCGCGAGGAGCAGCAGGGCCGCAGCGAGGACGGTGACCGACCCGCGCTCCCCCGGGCGGGGACCGGTTCCCGGACGGGCGCCCGGCAGCCCCCTCGTCCACGCCGCGGGCTTCGGCCCCCCGCTCACCCCTCCTCGGTCTCCTGCCGCATGGTGGCCGTGGCGGCGAGCGTGACCACCTCCTGGAACAGCCAGCGCACGAGCGGCACCACCACCGGCGCCTGGTACCGGACCGTCACCTCCACGGCCGTCCCTATCCCGCCCTCCCGCCGGACGCTCACCTCGATGGCCTCCTGGTCCAACCCGACCGAGGCCCGAAGGGCGGCCGCCCTGGCGTCCTCGTCGGCCGGGGAGACCGCCGCCTCCCTGGCCCCGGCCCGGGCCGCCCCCACCAGGACCAGCTGGTCCTTGAGGAACAGCCCCACCTGCAGGACGGCCAGGGCCAGGACGAGGACCAGGGGAAGGACCAGGGCGAACTCGACCGCCGCCGAGCCCCGGTCGGATGGACGGGAGGGACCCGGGCTCACTGGGCGCTGTTCGTGATCTGGTCGATGATCCGGTCGAAGAAGGCGGGCAGTTTGCCCGACGACCGGGCCCAGGCGATCAGCACGATGGCGATGGCCGCCGCGGCCAGGATGACCAACGCGTACTCGGCCGTGGTCTGCCCCGCCTGGCTCCTCCCCTCCCTCGTCCAGGACCGAGCGAGGAGCCAGGCGTGGAGCCGCACGAGCAGGTGACGCACGTCGCCCTCACCTCCTTCCGTCGTCCGGGGGAAGGGCCTGGGACCCGCCTCACGGGAGGAGGGCCGTCCCTTCCACGTCTCGGGGGTCTCAGGGGAAGGGCCCCGGGGCCCGGGCTCAGCCCTCATCCGCCTCACCGCAGGGCTCGGAGCGTGGCCAGGAGCACCGGCCCCACCGTGAGCAAGAGGAAGGCCGGCAGGATCAGGAACACGAGGGGGAAGAGCAAGGCCACCGGGGCCCGGCGGGCCCGTTCCTCGGCCCGGGCCCGCTGCTCGGCCCGGAGCTCCTCCGACTGGGCGCGCAGGGCCGGCCCGAGGGCCACCCCGGACCGGTGGGACCGGAGCAGGCTCCGGACCAACCGTCCCAGGCCCGGCGACCCCGCCCGCCCGGCCAGCGCCTGGAGGGCGTCGGGCCAGGCCAGCCCGAGGTCCATCTCGCTCACGGCCCGGCGGACCTCCTCCCCCAGGGGAGGGGCCAGCGCCCGGGCGGCCCGCCGGAACGCCGCGGGCGGGCTCAGCCCCGCCTCCGCCCCCACCACCAGGAGGGAGGCCAGGTCGGGCACCTGCC
>DATLZQ010000125.1:0-2141 GCA_035573915.1 Actinomycetota bacterium
CGCCGCCCCCACCCCGTAGCGGGCCGCCAGCTCCCGCACCCGCTCGCAGACGGCCCGCTGGTAGGCCCGCGGGGCGTAGGCGCCCCGGGCGTACAGGGCCTGGTACCGCGGGACGAGCTCGGGGGCGTGCTCCTCGAGCCAGCGGAAGTACCACTCCCTGGCCCCCGGGCGCAGGTGGAGGACGATGGGCGTGACGTGGGTGGCTCCCGCCTCGGCCGCGGCCCGCACCGCCGCCTCCAGTCGGGCGGGGGAGTCGGTGAGGAAGGGGAGGATCGGCGCCATGAGCACGCCGCAGCCGATGCCGGCGTCGTTGAGGGCCCGGCAGGCCTCGAGCCGGGCATGGGGGCTGGGCGTGCCAGGCTCGAGGGACCGCCACAGGTCCCGGTCCACGAACCCCACCGACACGTTGGTGGCGACCTCCGCGACCTCCGCGCACTGCTGGAGGAGGTCCAGGTCCCGGAGGATGAGGGAGCCCTTGGTGAGGATGGAGAAGGGGTTGGCGAAGTCCCGGAGGGCCTCGAGGATGCCCCGCATGAGCCGGTACCGCCCCTCGGCGCGCTGGTAGGGGTCGGTGTTGGTGCCCATGGCGATGTGCTCCCCCGTCCACCTCGGGCAGGCCAGCTCCCTCCGGAGCAGCTCGGGGGCGTTCACCTTGACCACGATCTTCGTCTCGAAGTCCCGGCCGAAGTCGAGGTCCAGGTAGGTGTGGGTGTTGCGGGCGAAACAGTACCAGCAGGCGTGGGTGCACCCCCGGTAGGGGTTGATCGTCCACCGGAAGGGGACGTGGGAGACCTCCGGGACCCGGTTGATGATGGAGCGGGCCCGGACCTCGTAGAACGTGATCCCCCGGAACTCGGGGGTGTCGAACGTCCGGGCCACGGCCTGGTCGAACAGGGGCAGGGAGACGCCCCCGGGGTCGGGCTCGGTCGGTCGGAGCGAGAGGTGGCCCCAGCGCACTACACCAGTGTAATTCGACCGAAGTGACCGCGTTCTCGAACCTGCGTTCGCGGCCCGCTCGGCTATCATCCTCCGGCCGAGAGGTGGCCGAGGGTCGGGGAACGGCGGTGGAGCTCCACGTCGAGGTCCGGGAAGAGGCGGACGGGCGGTGGGTGGCCCGGGCCCGGGACGGGACGGTGCGCGCCGCCGGCACCACCCGTGAACGGTGCCTCGCCCACCTCCGGCGGGCTGCGGAGCGGGCCCGCGGCGAGGGGGCCTCGCTCACCCTGGTGGTGGAGGTGCTGCCCAGGCTGGCCGGGGTGGCGGAGGCCGCCCGGATCCTCGGGTGGGACAAGCGGAGGATCATCACCTACCTCAACCGCGGACGGTTCCCGGAGCCCTTCCAGGCCCTGGCCTCCGGGAGGGTGTGGCTCCGCTCAGACGTAGAACGGTTCGCCCAGGAGTGGCGGGCCCGCTACCGGGCCAGGAGGAAGAGGACGTGAGCGCCCCCGTGGCGACGTCGGCGCACCGCCTCCCATGAGCGTTCGCTTGCTCCTCGTCCGCCACGGCCGGGTGGACCTCTCCTCCCGCGACTTCCGCCAGACCCCGAGGGGACGGCAGTGGGACCCGCCCCTGGACGAGGTGGGCCGGGAACAGGCCCGCCAGCTGGCCGCCCGCCTGGTCCTGATGGACCGGCCGGTCTCGGTCTTCACGTCGCCGTTCCGCCGGTGCGTGCAGACCGTCCAGCCCTACCTGGAGGCCGCGGGGGTCGAGGCCCGGGTGGTGGAGGACCTGGGAGAGGTCTTCGTGGGGGCGTGGGAGGGGCTGGGATTCGAGGAGATCGTCTCCCAGGACGAGGAGCTGGCCCGCCGGTTCCGGGAGCAGGAGCCCATGTTCAGCCTGGCCCCCGGAGGAGAGTCCGGCGCCGCCCTCCGGGCCCGGGTCGTCCCCCCGGTGGAAGAGGCGCTGCGGCAGGCGGGCGAGGCGGGCACGGCGCTGGTGGTGACCCACGGCGGCGTGATCAATGCCTACCTGGGTCACGTCATGGGGATCCCCCACGACCTGTTCTTCCTCCCCGACCACGCGTCGATCAGCACGGTGGTGGCGGAGGGGCCACGGCGGGAGGTCCGGTTCCTCAACGACGTGCGCCACCTCACCGACCCGGCCGTCTTCGCGGCGGGCCGAAACGGAGGGGGGGCCGGCCC
>DATLZQ010000126.1:0-2931 GCA_035573915.1 Actinomycetota bacterium
GAGCCGCAGGCGCTCTCCCACGACCGCCTGGCCCCGCTGGACGAGCTCGGTGGGGGTCACGTAGTAGACCAGGCCGCCCGAGAGGCCGCGGGCCGCCACCCACCCCAGGCTCCCCGCCACCAGGGCCAGGACGACGAGCAGCCGCCAGCGCCTCACGGCGAGCACGAGCCGGCGGGCCTGGAGGGGCGGCGCCTGGCGGCCACGGCCGCCGCCCGCTGGCGGGCCCGCCGGGCCCGGTAGTGGAGGGCCGCCACGTACCCCCCGATGGCCACGGCCGTGAGGACGTAGCCGGCGATAGCGTAGCCCCACAGGCTATCCACCGCTCCCCACCCCCGGGCCGGCCGTGCCGGGCGTCCCCCGGTCGGCGGCGACCGCCTCCCCGTGCGCGGGCCCCGCCCGGCCCTCGGCCGGGGCATCGCCCGCCCCCACGGCCTCGAGGCCCCTGGCCTCGATGTCCCGGGCCTCGAGCAGGACCTCCGGGCGCTCCCCCACCCGAGGGGAGAGGGCCTCGGCCAGGGCCCGCTCCTCGAGGCGCCCCACCCGCAGCCGGAGGGTCACCAGGTAGAGGTAGAGAAGGGTGAAGGCCAGCACCCCGACGAGGAGGGCCGCCAGCATGACCGGGGCGATGGTAGGCGCGCCCAGGAGCCGCACGCTCGGCCCCTGGTGGAGGCCCCGCCACCAGGTCACCGACAGGTGGACGATGGGGACGTCCAGGAAGCCCACGATCCCCACCACGGCCGCCCACCGGGCCCGCCGGCCCGGGCTGTTCGGGAGCCTCCGCACCGCGAGGTACCCCACGTAGATGAGGAGGAGGATGGCGGTGGTGGTGAGGCGGGGGTCCCACGTCCACCACGTGCCCCACACCGGCTTACCCCAGATGGAGCCCAGGACGATGGTGAGGGCCGTGAACAGCACCCCCACCTCGGCCGAGGCCGCCGCCAGCCGGTCCCACCGCCACCGCCCGGTGACGAGGTAGGCGGCGCTCGCCACGAACACCACCGCGAAGGCCAGGTAGGCCAGCCAGGCCGCGGGGACGTGGACATACATGAGCCGCTGGGCGTTGCGCTGCTCGACGTCGGGGGGGGCCACCGCCAGCGACATCACGGCCGAGGCCACCACGGCGGCCAGGACCAGCCAGCCGAGGAGGCGTTCGCCCCCTCGGGCCGTCACCCGTCCCAGGAGCCGCTCCCCCGCCACGTTCAGCCTCCCTCCGTCAGTCCTCCAGGAGGTGGCCGAACACGAGGGCCCCGGTCCCCACGAACACCACGTCGAAGGCGAGGAGGAGCCCGAGCCACGACCCGGCCTCCCCTCCCTGCCCCGCCGCGGCCAGGGCCGTGGCCCGGACCCCGGCCACGAGGACCGGGACGCACAGCGGCAGGACGAGGAGGGGGAGGACGCCCTCCCGGGCCCGGGGCGACTCGGCCAGGGCCCCGAACAGGGTCCCCACGGCCGCCAGCCCCACGGTCCCCAGGACGAACGCGGCCACCACGACCAGCGGCGCCCCCCCGAAGGTGAGGTCGAAGAGCCCCGCCACCAGGAGCGCCACCACCGCCTCCAGGGCCAGGAGCTGGACGCTCACTGCGGCCAGCTTCCCGAGGAACAGGGCGGCCCGGTCCACGGGAGCCAGGACCAGGCCCTCCAGGGCCCCGTCCTCCGCCTCCGACCCGAACGACTGCCGGACGGCGAGGACCGCCCCGAACAGCACGGCCAGCCAGAGCAGGCCGGGCCCCGTCTCCCGGAGGAGCGTCCGGCCGGGGCCCAGGGACAGGCCGAAGGCCACGAGGAGCGTGGCCGCGAAGGGGAGGACCGCCCCGAGCGCGTGCCGGCCCCGGGCCTCCACCCGAAGGTCCTTCCCGGCCACAGCGGCGGCCTGGCGCAGGACCCTCACCGCGCCTCCCGGGCGCCGAGCTCGGGGAGGAGCCGCCCGCCGTCCATGAAGAGCTCCCGGGTGGCGGCCGCCCCCCGGGTGGGGTCGTGGGTGGCCACCAGGACCGTCCGTCCCTCCGCGGCAGCCTCCGCGACGAGCCCGTCCACCAGGTCCTTGCCCTCGGCGTCCAGGGCCGCGTAGGGTTCGTCCAGCAGGAGCAGCTCCGGCCGGCGGAGGACCAGGCGGGCCAGGGCCAGCCGCTGCCGCATCCCCTGGGAGAACCCCCGCACCCGTTCGTCCGCCACGTCGGCCAGGCCCACGCGCTCGAGGGCCGCGCCCACCCGTCCTCCGGGGAGGCCGTGGAGGGCGCAGACGAACCGCAGGTACTCCCGGGCCGTGAGGTCCTCGTAGAGGCGGGTCCGGTGGCCCAGGAACTCCGTCCGCCTGCGGACCTCTTCCCGCTCCCGCACCAGGTCGAACCCCAGCACCCGCCCGGCCCCGTAGGTGGGGGAGAGGGCGGTGGCGATGAGCCGGAGGAGGGTGCTCTTGCCGGCCCCGTTGGGCCCCCGAACGAACACCGTCTCCCCCCGCTCCACCCGCAGGTCCACCCGGACCACGGCGGGCACCACGCCGAACACCCGGGTCACCCCCGACAGCAGGACGGCCGGGGAGCCGCTCCGGTCCTGGACGGGGCGGGGCTCGGCCAGCAGGCGGCTCCTCGAGGCGAACACGCAGTCCAAGGCTACCGCACGCCCCGTGCGGGCGGTCCCGACGGACCGAGCCCTCAGGCCTCCGCCGGGACCTGGAGGCAGTGCCGGAGGAAGTCGGGGACCCCGGTGCCGTCCACGAGCCGCACCGGCACCCCCGCCCGGTCGAGGAGGCTCGCGGCCATGGAGGCCCGGTGGCCGGTGGCGCAGATCACCCAGAGCTCCCGGTCCCTGGGCACCTCCTCGAGGCGGTCGGGGAGGTCGCCGACGAAGACGTGGACACTGCCCGGGATGTGGCCCCGGTTCCACTCCGCTCGCTGGCGGACGTCGAGCACCGCCGGCGGGTGGCCGCGCAGG
>DATLZQ010000127.1:0-14767 GCA_035573915.1 Actinomycetota bacterium
GGGCCCAGGGCGGGGGGCGGCAGGCGCCGGGGACCCCGACGGTTCGGGGAGGGTTGCGCCGTGGACTCGGGCCCACTCCTGGAGGGCCTCCAGCCCGCGGTCGGCCAGACCGGGCGGCTCGAGCTCCGGCAGGGCGGCCAGGGCAGCCCTGGCCCGGGCGGCCAGCTCGACCTCGAGGCGGCACCGCTCGCAGGCGGCCAGGTGGCGTTCGACGAGGGCCCGCTCGTCGGCGGAGGCCGTCCCGTCGACGAAGCCCGCCAGGAGCTCCTCGGGGTGGCCGGGGGGTCCGGAGGGCGTGGAGGAAGAGGTGGGCTTCATGGGTTCGGCCGGTTGGACGGGGCCGGCGCCGGCCGGGGTTCCCCCGCCAGGGCCCGGGCCAGGGCGACCCGACCCCGGTGGAGGCGGGACTTGACGGTGCCCGGGGGGAGCCCCAGGACCTCGGCCACGTGTTCCACGGGGAGGTCCTGCAGCTCGTGGAGGACGATGACCGCCCGGAAATCCGTGGGCAGGGTGGCCAGGGCCCGCTCCAGGTCGGCCGCCAGACTCACCTGCTCCGCGTGGTCGGGAGCGGGCGGGGGCTCGGCGGGTTGGGCGTTTAGGCTCGTCGCCGGGCCTCGCCGCCGGAGGAGGTCGTAGCAGGCGTTGACCGCGATGCGGTAGAGCCAGGTGGAGAAGGCCGACTCCCCCCGGAACGAGGGCAGGTGGCGGAGGCAGTGGAGGAAGGCCTCCTGCGTGGCGTCGAGGGCGTCCTCGGCCCGCCCGAGCATCCGGTAGGCCACGTTGTAGACGCGTCGCTCGTGGCGCCGCATGAGCTCCACGAAGGCCGCCTCGTCCCCCTCCTGGAACCGCCGGACCAGCTCCTGGTCGGAGGAAGGCTGGTCGGGCGGGGGGGTCACGGGGGCCTCCGCTCCATGCCGGGCCCAGTCTAGCCTGGGGCTCACTCCGGGGCCGGCCGGGCGGCCCGCCGGATGACCCGGGTGACGAGCTGGAGCTCCGGCAGGTGTAGGGCGGCGGCCACGCCGAAGTAGACGGCCACTCCGGCCCCCACCCCGCCGAGGACCTGCAGGAGCTGGGCCCCGAGGGAGGCCACGCCCAGGGACTCCTCCACCCCCCTGGCCACGAGCAGGGCGACCCCGGCCGCGGCCACCGACCCCGCCAGGACCTTGAGGACGAAGAGGAGGAGCCCCCGGCCGCCCAGCCCCCCGAGGCGGCGGCGGAGGAGGAGGCCCGCGGTGACGGCCGCGAACGTGTATGCGGTGGCGTGGCCCAGGGCCAGCCCGGGCACGGAGAGGAACCGGACGTAGAGGAGGTTGGCGCCGGTGTTGATGGCCACGGCGGCCACGTTGACCAGGGCGGGGGTCCGGGTGTCCTGCATCGCGTAGAAGGCCCGCAGGAAGAGCTGGAACGCGGAGAACGAGAGGAGCCCCACGGCGAAGGCCTGCAGCACCGAGGCCACGAGCCGGGTGCTGGCCGCGCCGGCCACCCCGTTCTCCAGGAGGAGGCGGACGATGGGCCCGGCCAGGGTCAGGTACCCGAGGGCGGCCGGGAGGACGATGAAGGCCGTCCCCCGGATCCCCTGGGCCAGCTGGTCCCGGAAGCTGGCCCGGTCGCCTCGCGCCCACCGGGAGGACAGGGCGGGCAGGAGGGCCGTCATGATGGACACCGCGAAAATGGCGTGGGGGAGCTGGAAGAAGATGAAGGCGGCGGCGTAGGCCGAGTACCCTCCCCGGACCTCCCCCGCCAGGACGATCACCACGAGCAGCCCGAGCTGGTTCACCACGACGTAGAGGACGGCCCACCCCGACAGCCGGAGGATCCTGGCCAGGCCGGGGTCCTCGAGGTCGAGCGTCCACCGCCAGCGGAACCCGATGCGCCGGAGGGAGGGCCACAGGGCCGCGGTCATGGCCACCACGCCGAGCGTGGTCCCCAAGGCCAGGACGTAGCGCTGCGCGGTGGACAGCGTGTCGGGGGTCCGCCCGCCGGGGAGGGCGGCGAAGAGGAAGAAGGTGGCGGTGGCCACCAGGTTGTTGGCGATGGGGGCGAACATGGGGGCGCCGAAGCGTCGGTGGGCGTTGAGCAGGCCGGTGGCGATCCCGGCTCCCAGGCCGTAGAAGACGACCTGAGGCATGAACCAGCGCAGCAGGAACGAGGCCAGGGCCCGCTGGGCCTCGGCCTCGGGGCCCTGAGCCCGGGCCGTGTAGGCCCGGACGATGGGCTCGGCGGCCAGGATGCCGCCCAGGGTCACGGCGGCCAGCAGGACGGTGGCCACCGTGAGGACGTTGCGGGCGGTGTGCCAGGCCTGGTCCCGCCCCTCCCGCTCCAGGCGCTGGACGAAGACCGGGACGAAGACCGAGGAGATGATCCCCCCCAGGGCCAGCTCGTAGACGATGTTGGGGGTGGTGTTGGCCACGTTGTAGGCGTCGGCCAGCCGGCTCTCGGTGACCCCCAGGGCGTAGGTCATGGCCGCCAGGCGAAGGAACCCCGTGACCCGGGACAGCGCTGTCCCCAGGGACATCACCGCCGAGGAGCGGACCAGGGACTCCGGGGTGTCCCGGGCGGAGGGACGGCGGAGCGGGAACTGGCCGGTGTCGTCCGCCCGTTCGGGAGGCCTCAGGACCTCGGCCGAGGCAGGAACCTCCTTCCCCACCACGCCACCAGGAAGACGGCGGCCCCCACGGTGAGCAAGAGCGCGACGCGATTGTAGGCGGTGGAGCGGACCAGCACGTCCGCCTGGGCGATGACCCGGGCCTGCCTGGGGCTGCCCGGGGTGAGGAGCTGCACCCGCACCGGGAACCGCCCCGTGGTCTCGGCCCGGACCGGGAAGGTGAAGACGTGGTCCTCTGGGGGGAGGACCACGAGGCGGGTGTTCCCCTCGGGGAAGGCGATGCGCCGGTCGGCGAGCAGGCGGACCCGGACCCGGAAGGTGAAGCCGGAGTCGTTCCGGACCTGGACGGGGAGGACCCCTTCGCGGGAGGTGAGGGTGAGGACGCTCTCCCGCACCCGGACCCTGGTGTAGGCCCCCTCGACGGCCCCCTCGACGGCCTCGACGAACCGCAGGCCCAGGTCGGGGCGGCGCAGGAAGGTGCCGGCCTCCGCCAGCAGGAGCTGCTTCCGGAGGCGGTCCAGGAGCGCGGGTGGGGGCTGGGCGGTCCGGGCGAACTGGGCCAGGGTGGCCCGGGCCTGCAGGAGCCGGGCCACGAACACCGGGTTGAAAGCGGGGTGGGTGCGGGCCGGGACGGGCTGGCGCCTCCGCTCGGTCGTGGTGGCCACCATGGTGGAGACGGTCACGGGCCGGAGCCAGGGCGAACCGCGGACCCGCCGCACGAACAGGCGGTAGAAGCTCGGAGGGACGGAGGGGTCGCCGGTGAAGGTGAGGGCGACGCCCCGGCCGGGGAGGCCGGGGAACTCGAGCCAGGTAGCGGCCAGCTTGCCAAGGATCACCTGGGCGGCCAGCCGGGGGTCGGGGGCGTAGGCCGGCAACAGGGTGGCCACCTCCTCGTCCGGCACGACGGCGTCGACCGCCCGCCCCCCGCCCACCAGCCGGACCACGGGACCCGGGGTAAAAGGCTCCCCAGCGGCCGCCGGGAGGAAGTGGGGCGGCAGGACCAGGGTGCGGACCCCCAGGCGGACCAGGCGACCCACGCTCGGACCGTCCAGCTGCCCTCCCGGGGGCCAGAGCAGGTCCCGCCGGGGGGCGGACCCGAGGGTGGACTGGACCACCCCCCGGCCCCGGTCCAGGAGCACCCGGAGGTCCCGGGCCAGGGGCGTCTGCCGGAGGGCCGGGATGGAGGGGTCGGCGTAGGGCACGCTCACCAACTCGGTCTCCAGGCGGCGGGCAGCGGCCCGCAGGAGCTGGAGGGTCCGGGCGGCGTCCAGGGACCGGCCCGTCCCGGCTGGTACCGTGCGGACCGTCCCGTCCGGCTGGAGCACCCGGTAGCCGCCCGCCAGCTCGGCCAGCTGCTCGATGAGGAGGGGCGACACCGCCAGGTCGACGGGGGCCGGCCCCAGGCTGCTCAGGGCCTTCGCCATGCCGCTCAGCCTCCCCCCGGGGGCCACGTCCGACTCGAGCGTCCCGCTCAGGAACGTGCCGTCGGGGCCGTGCTCCAGGGGGGCCGTGAGGACCCAGGTCCAGGCCACGTTGAGGAGGACCTCGGGGGGCTCGGCCAGGTAGATCAGGGGGGTCCGGAGCACCCCCACCACCGTGTCGCCGGCCAGGATCTCGACCTTCAGGGGGTAGATGGCCGTCTCGGCCCTGGCCTCCAGGAGGTCCAGGGGGTGGCGGAGGCGGAACGCCCGGGTCTGGCCGGGCTCCAGCACCCCCTCCTGGGGGTAGAGCTCGGCGTCGAGGAGAGCGGTGGCGTCGGCCCGCAGCGACAGCTCGTACACCGACCGGGACCGGGCGGGGGCCTGGATGGAGAGGACCAGCGACAGGGCCTCCAGCGTGCTGGGGCCCGTGTTGGTGGCGGAGAGGACGAGGCGGAGGGGGCGGTCAGCGCCGTTCCAGGGGGGCTGGCTGCGCAGCCGGAGCACGACGGGGAGGGGCTCGGCCCCGGGCTCGGCGGTCTGGGCCCCTGCCGAGGTGGACGGGAGGCCGGAGGCGCCCAGGGCGAGGACCGCGGCGAGGAGCAGGGCCGGGAGGCGTCGCATGAGGGACGGCGCCATTGTAGTGAGCAGGGGGGTCCAGCCCGGGCCGGAGGTCCGGCTCAGGGCGGAGTGGCCTGGAGCGCGGCGGCGGCCCGCTCCAGGACGTCCCGCTCGCTGCGGAAGCTCGCCACCCGGAGGGCCTCGGGCAGGGGGAACCAGCGGACCTCCTCCACCTCCCGGTCGTGGTCGGCCACGTCCCCACCCACGGCCTCCATGAGGAAGAAGTGGACGGTCTTCTTGACCCGGGCCCCCTCCCACACGTACCAGTACGAGATCTCGCCCAGGGACTCCCGGACCCGGGCCACGAGCCCGGTCTCCTCCCGGACCTCCCGCAGGGCCGTGGCCTGGGGGTCCTCGTCCGGCTCCACCAACCCCTTGGGAAGGCCCCAGGCCAGCTCCCCCGCCTTGGTCCGGCGGGAGGCCAGGACCACTTCCGGGCCCCCGGGCCCGGCCCGGTACACCACCCCGCCCGCCGAGACCTCGGCCCGCACCGGGAGGCGGCGGGGGCGCCGGGCGGCAGCGGGGGACTCAGCCACGTGGCCTCCCGTCCCTCGGCACCAGGGCCGCGACGGCGGCCCCCGTGGCGCGGACTAGGTCGCTTCCCTGCACCTTGAGCACGGAACGGACCTCGCCGCCCGGGAAGTAGAGGACCTCGGGGCGGGCCAGCGACCGGTCCACCACCACCCGGACCGGCTCCGGGAGCCCCGCGGGCGGGACGGACTCCGGGAGGAACTCCGTGAGCTCGGCGCAGCGTTCGGGGGTGGCCAGGGAGAGGCGGGGCCGGCGGAGGACGGAGCGGAGGTGGGCGAGGTCGACGGGGGCCGCCACGGGAAGGACCGCGGCCACCGGGCCCTCCTCGTCCTCGAGCAGGACCACCCGCCCCACCTCGGAGTCGGAGAGGCCGAGGAGGGCCGGGATCCGCCTGGGGGACCGGAGCCGGCCCCGCACCACGAACACCTCGTGGGGGACGTCGCGCTCGAGGAGGAAGTTGTGGACGTCGACGCTCGTCCGCACGCCGCCAGTATCCCGGACGGGGCCCGGGGCCGGCCCGGTCCCTCTAGCCGCGGAGGGAGCGGGAGCCGCCCTTGCGGCCGATGCGCTGGTAGAACTCGACGCCATAGCGGCGCTTGGTGGTGTCCCCGCCCTTCTTGCCCCCGAGGCGGCCGATCCGACCGAAGAACTCCTGGCCGTGGCGGGCCTTGGTGGTGAGGCCGCCCTTGCGACCCGCCTCGGCCCTGGACATCTTGCCGTCCTCGGCCATGGGCATCGCCTCCTTGCGAGCTCGAACTCCTCGGAGGGTTCGTTCCCTGCCCCGCGGGGGAGCAAACGACCCACTCGGCCCGGCGGCCGCGGGGGGCCGGCCGAGGTCGGGGCGGGGTATCCTCCCTTCGACATGGCCGTCCTCGACCGGCAGCGCGCGGCCGGCGCCGCCCTCGACGTCCCTCCCCTCGCGGTAGAGCTCGGGGAGCGGTTCCGCGCCGCCGGCCACCAGCTGTACCTGGTGGGGGGGACCGTCCGGGACCTCATCCTTGGGCGGCCCCTGGGGGACCTGGACTTCGCCACGGACGCCCGCCCGGAGGAGACCCTGCGGGTGCTCCGGGGGTGGGCCGAGCGCCGCTACCTGCAGGGTATCCGCTTCGGGACGGTGGGGGCCCTGGTGCGGGGGGTGCGGGTGGAGATCACGACCTTCCGCAAGGAGGTCTACCCCGGGGATGACCGCCACCCGTTCGTCACGTTCGCCGAGGACGTGGAGGTGGACCTCTCCCGGCGGGACTTCACGGTGAACGCCATGGCGGTGCGGCTCCCCGACCGGGAGTTCGTCGACCCCTTCGGGGGCCTGCGGGACCTGGCGGGGCGACGGCTGGACACCCCTCTCTCGCCGGAGGAGTCGTTCGGGGACGACCCGCTGCGGATGCTCCGGGCGGCCCGGTTCGTGGCCTCCCTCGACCTCCACCCGGCGCCCCGGGTGGTGGCCGGCATGCGGCGGATGGCGGAGCGGATCCGGATCGTCTCGGCCGAGCGGATCCGGGATGAACTCTCCCGGCTGCTCCTGGTCCCTCGCCCCACCCGGGGCCTGGAGCTCGTCGTGGACACCGGGCTGGCCGAGCACTTCCTGCCGGAGCTCCCCGCCCTCCGCCTGGAGCAGGACCCCGCCCACCGGCACAAGGACATCCTGCGGCACACCCTCATCGTGGTTGAGCGGTGCGAGCCGGACCTCGTGCTGCGCCTGGCCGCCCTCCTCCACGACATCGGGAAGCCCGCCACCAAGGAGGTGACCCCTGAAGGGGTGCGGTTCCACCACCACGAGGTGGTGGGGGCCAGGATGGCGGAGCGGCGCCTGCGGGCCTTGCGCTACCCCAACGAAGTGGTGGCGCAGGTGGCGAAGCTCGTGGAGATGCACCTTCGGTTCCACACCTACGGGATGGGGTGGACCGACGCCGCCGTCCGTCGCTACGTGCGAGAGGCGGGGCCGCTGCTGGACCGCCTGAACCAGCTCACCCGGGCCGACTGCACCACCCAGAACCCGCTGCGGGCCCGCCAGCTGGCCGCGCTCCAGGACGAGCTCGAGCTCCGCATCGCCCGCCTCACCGAGGAGGAGAACCTCGAGCAGCTCAAGCCCCCCCTGGACGGGAACGAGATCATGGCCCACCTCGGGATCCCTCCGGGCCCCCTGGTGGGCGAGGCCCGCCAGTACCTGCTCGAGCAGCGCATCGAACGGGGCCCCATCCCCAAGGAGGAGGCCTACGTCCTGCTCGAGCGGTGGGCCCGGGACCGGGGCCTCGCCCTCCCGGAGGCGGGACGCGGGGACCCGCCGGAGGGCGAGGGCCGCCGGTAGGTGGCCGGTGCCGGGCGGGCAAGCCGAGGCGGCTCGGGGCTAAGCTGCCTTCTTGGTCTCCCAGAAGATCCGGTCGATCTCGGCGATGAGGTCGAGGAGCTTCTGGCCCTGCTTGGGGTCGGTCGACTTCTTCGCCTCCCCGGCCTCCTTGGTGGCCTCCCAGAAGAGCTCGTGGAGCTGGGGGTACTTCTGGAGGTGGTCCGGCTTGAAGTAGTCCGTCCACAGGACCCAGAGGTGGTGCTTGACGAGCTCGGCCCGGTCCTCCTTGATCCGGATGGCTCGCTGGCGGTACTCCTCGACGGTCTCCGTGGGCTTCTTGAACTTCTCCGGGTCCTGGTACCGCTCCTGGATGGCCTTGATGGACTCGGCCTCGATGCGGGCCTGGGCCGGGTCGTAGACCCCGCAGGGGAGGTCGCAGTGGGCGTGCACGACGCGGGCCGGACGGAGCAGGTCGCGCAGGAGCTTCGCTACCATCGTGCCTCCTTTCTCCCGAGGTGACGATCCCGAAGACGCGAACCCAACGGTACCACGGTCGGCCGGAGAGGGCCCTGGCCAGGGCCCTCGCCCTGGGTGGGGCCCTGGTCGCCCTGGCCGTGGTGGCCCTCCGGCCCTTCCGGGTGGCCGTGGAGGGGAGGAGCATGGAGCCCACCCTGGCCCCGGGGGACTTCCTGCTCGCCTCCCGGACCCTCCCGCCGTGGCGGGGGGCACTGGCCGTAGTGGAGCACCCGGAGCGGCCCGGCTACGAGCTCGTCAAGCGGGTCCAGGGGCTCGCCTGGGACCGGGTGGGGGGGCGGACGCTTGGGCCGGGGGAGCTCTGGGTGGTGGGCGACCACCCCCTGGCCACCACCGACAGCCGGGCGTTCGGGCCCGTGGTCCGCGGGGCCGTCCGGGGGGTGGTCCTGCTCCGGTACTGGCCGCCCGGCCGGGCGGCCTGGCTGGCCCGGCCCCGGTGACCCCCGCCCCGGGGCGAGGGCCCGCATCGGGTGCGGAGGCACGGCTGCCGGCTCGCGCCCTAGGGGGGAGGCGCCTCCCGGGCCAGGGGCTCCCGGCCCGGCGGGGGGAGTTCCCGCTCCAGCCGCCACCGGCCGGACCCCTCCTCCCCCACCAGGTCCGCCTGGGTCCCGTCCTGGAGCCGGAGGCGGAAGCGGCGGAGCCGGACGCCCGCCCGCTCCTCGGTCCAGGACCGGAGCACCTCCACCGGCTCCTCCTCCCCCCCGATGCGGAGGGCCCGGGGCCACTCCTGCGCCCGGGCCCCCTCGTGGAAGCGGACGCCCACCCACCGGGCCCGGGACACCCACCAGGGGAAGACCGGCGCCCACAGCAGGTAGACCAGGGCGCAGAGGGCCACGATCCACCCGGTGGAGAGGGCCGGGACGAGGGGGACGGCCACGGCCGCCGAGAGGACCCGGGGGAGCGAGAACAGCAGGTCGTACAGGGCGAAGACCCGGCCCCGATACCGGTCGGGGACGGACTCCTGGACGATCGTGTCGGCCGGGACCTTCCGCCAGGGGTAGGTGAGCCCGAGGGTGAAGGAGATGAGGACGATGGTGGGGTCGGCGATCCGGACCGACGACCCGAGGCAGACCAGGCCGGCCAGGGCGAAGGCCAGGGTCACGATGCGGCGCTTGTCCATCCGGTCCTCGAGGAACCCCACGGTGAGGGTGCCCACTAGCACCCCCACGCCCCCCGCCCCCACGAACCGCCCGAAGGAGGCCACGGTCTCCCGGAACTCCTCCCGGAACACGACGGCCCCCAGGACGGTGATGAGCCCCACCAGGAACTGGTCCACGGAGACGGCCACGATGGAGCCAAGGGCGGGCGGCGTGGCGGCCAGGCGGCGGGCGCCCGAGACGAGCTCCCTGGCCACCCTGGCCAGCTCGCCTGCCACCGGGGGAGGAGGGGTGAGGGGCTGGAGGGGGGCCCGGATGGCCCAGGCGGCCAGGGCCGAGAGCGGCCAGGCCACGGCGGGGACGGCCAGGAGGGCCTGCAGCCCCGTCGCGTCGGCCACCTGCGTGGCCGCCACCAGCCCCCCGAAGGTCACCACCGTGCCGGCCGCGCTGGCCAGGGAGTTGGCCACCAGCAGGTCCTGCGGGGGGACCAGGGACGGCATGACGGCGCCCGCGGTGGCCAGGTAGAAGCGGTTCGCGGAGACCACGACCAGGGTTAGGGCGTACAGGGCGGCCCCCGCGTGTCCCGTGGCCAGGGGCAGCAAAGCCAGCACGGCCAGGCACCGGAGCAGGGGGGTGAGGGCCAGGATCCGGCGGCGGGACCAGCGGTCGATGACCACCCCCGTGAGCGGCCCCACCAGGGAGAACGGCACCACGAGCAGGGCGAAGGCCTTGGCCACCCCCGCGGCGGTGCTCTGGTGCTCGGGGGCCAGGAACACCAGCTTGTCCACGAGGAAGGCCTGGAAGACCCCGTCCGCGAACTGGCTCGAGAGCCGGGCCCCCAGGAGCAGGCGGAAGTCGCGGGAGGCCAGGGCGGCCCGGGCCCGGGCCACCGCCCCCTGGCCCGCGGCTCGCTCCTGAGGGCTGGGGGTCACGGGCCGGCCTCGGAGGGGATCCTCCCCGGCCGTCCGCCCTCGGCTACGGCCGCCCGGCCCGGGCGTCGAAGAAGGCCGACCAGTCGGCCTGCCGGGAGGCCTCCCCGTCCCCCTGGATGAAGGCCTCCACCATCTCCCGGGCCGCCTCGTCCGAGAACTGCACCGGGGGCGACTTCATGAAGTAGGCGCTGGGGCCGATGAGCGGCCCGCCCACCCCTCGGTCCAGGGCCAGCCGGCAGCAGCGGATGGCGTCGATGACGATGCCGGCCGAGTTCGGGGAGTCCCACACCTCCAGCTTGAGCTCGAGGGTGACCGGGACGTTGCCGAACTCGGTCCCCTCCAGGCGGATGTGGGCCCACTTGCGGTCCTGGAGCCAGGGGACGTAGTCGGAGGGGCCGATGTGGATGTTCTCCGGCTCGATGCCCTGGGAGAGCTGGCTGGTCACGGCCTGGGTCTTGGAGATCTTCTTGGAGGCCAGCCGCTCCCGCTCGAGCATGTTCATGAAGTCCATGTTCCCCCCGAAGTTGAGCTGGGAGGTCCGCTCGAGCTTCACCCCGCGGTCCTCGAACAGCTTGGCCAGGACCCGGTGGACGATGGTGGCGCCCACCTGGCTCTTGATGTCGTCGCCCACCACCGGCAGGCCGGCCTCGGCGAACCGGCGGGCCCAGTCCCGGTCGGAGGCGATGAACACCGGGATGCAGTTCACGAACCCCGCCCCCGCCCGGAGGGCGGCCTCCGCGTAGTGGCGTGTGGCCTCCTCGCTGCCCACCGGGAGGTAGTTCACGACGACCTGCACGCCCCGGGCCCGCAGCTCCGCCGCCACGTCCACGGGCTCCTCGGCACTCTCGGCGACGACCTCCCGGTAGTACCGGCCCAGCCCGTCCAGGGTGGGGCCCCGCAGGACCTCGACGCCCGTGGGAGGCACGTCCGCGAAGCGGACGGTGTTGTTGGGCTCGGCGAAGATGGCCTCGGCCAGATCCCGGCCCACCTTCTTCCCGTCCACGTCGAAGGCGGCCACCACCTCGATGTCGCCCACGTGATAGGGCCCCAGGACGGGGTGCATGAGCCCCGGGACCCGCTCGGCGGGGGGCGCGTCGCGGTAGAAGTGGATGCCCTGCACCAGGGCGGAGGCGCAGTTGCCCACCCCGACCACCGCCACCCGGATCTTCCGCTCGGTCATCAGGCACGCTCCTTCGTGTGGAGGCGGCGGCCCGCCCCCGGCCCCGCCGCGCCCGCCGCGGGGGCCAGCCGGCGCTCCGCCTGGATCAGCTCGTCCAACCACCGGATGTCGCTCTCGGTGTTGGCCAGCTCGTGGCTCATGAGCGAGAGCGTGTAGCTATCGATCCGCTCCCGGTAGCTCTGCAGCGACTGCTTGAGCCTGGCCCACCGGCCCTCCAGGAACGCCCGGCGCCGCTCGAGGAGCCGGATCCTGGTCTCCGGCTTGAGGTACTTGAAGAAGGTGAACCGGACGGAGAAGGCGCTGTCCTCGCTGGCCTCCCGGCCCGCCCGCTCGAGGAGCTCGGCGAACAGCTGCTCCCCTCGCCCCGTGATCCGGTAGACGTTCTTCCTCCGGCCCACCTGCTCCCGGGGGTAGATCATCTCCACCGCCCCCTCCCGCTGGAGGCGCTTGAGGGCGGGGTAGAGCGAGCCGTACGACACCTGCCAGAACCCGCCCAGGGTGTCGCCCAGCCGCTTCTTGAGCTCGTAGCCGTGCATGGCCTTCTCCTTGAGCAGTCCCAGGATCGCCAGTTCCAGCACGACGCCGTCCCTCGCCTCTTATGTATCGGTCTGATATATCGAAACGATATATGGCCGGTTTCCGGCCCGTCAAGCCAGCGGTCGGCTCAGGGGTCGGCGTCGGCGTCTACGGCCCCCGGCTCGGCCGCGCCGGCGGGAGGCCCCGCGGGCCCCGGGTGGAGCGTCAGGGCTCGCCTCCTGGGCCGACCCAGGACCGGGAGGGCGGCGGCCACCGCTCCGAGGAGGGCGCAGCCCGCCCAGAACGTGGTGGGGGCCCGGCTGAAGACGAACGTGCCGAGGGCCGGGCCCACGATGGAGGCGGAGCCGAAGAAGATCCCGTAGGCGCCCTGGTAGCGGCCGCGCAGGTGCTCGGGGGCCACGTCGGCCACGTAGGCGTAGCTCACCGGGGCCGCCACCATCTCGCCCAGGGTCCAGATGGCCACCGTGAGGAGGAGCAGCGGCATGGAGTCGGCCACCGCCGTGAGGCCGAACCCCAGCCCCACGAGGAGGAAGCCCAGCGAGATCATAGGCCGGGGCGAGAAGCGCATGGTCAGGGAGGAGACCGGGAGCTCGAAGAGCACCACCAGGATCCCGTTGAGGGACAGGAGCAGCCCGAAGTCGGCGTTGGCCAGGCCCAGCTCGTGGACCACGTGGAGGGGGAGGGTGGCCTGGCTCTGGAAGTAGACGAAGGCCACGAGCATGGTGCCCACCAGGAACGCCAGGAAGGGGGGGTCCCGGAAGACCGCCCGGTACCCCCCGGTCTCCACCTCCTCCTCCCGCCGGGTCCGGCGCCCCCGAGGGAGGAGGAAGACGGCGATCAGCCCGAAGATGGTCGAGGTGAGGGCGTCGGAGAGGAACACCCAGAGGAACGAGTGGTCGGCCAGGAACCCCGCGGCCGCGCTCCCTGCGGCCGCCCCCAGGTTCCCCGCCAGCCGGACCGTGGCGAAGGCCGTGACCCGCTGGCCCTCGGGCACGAGGTCGGCCATGAGGGCCCGGCTGGCCGGCCGCCAGGTCTCGGTGGCCACCCCGGCCAGGAAGGCCATGGCCACGATGGCCGGGTAGGGCTGGACGAAGTACAGGGCCATGACCGTGGCCGCCCCCGAGAACATGGAGACGGCCATGGTGGTCCGCCGCCCCAACCGGTCGGCCAGGTGGCCCGCCAGGCCCCCCGCCAGCATCTCCCCCAGCCCGTAGGCCGCCACGGCCGTCCCGGCCTGGGCCACCGTGAACCCTCGGCGGGTGAGGTAGAGGACGAGGAAGACGATGGCGAAGGAGGCGAACCAGTTGATGAAGTTGCCGGCGACGAGGAACCAGGCCGCCGCCGGCAGCTCCCGTAGGTTGCGGCGCATCGTGCGCCGTTCGTGCGGTGTGCTCAACGGGCTCTCCCGGGTGACGCAGCCGGGAGGTTACCCCATTTGGGGGACCCCTGGGAGTCCCCTCTTTGCTGGGTTTCGTGCCGCGGGGCCGGGGCCAGGGCCCGTAGACTAGCCCCGGCCGGGCCGGAGGCCCGGAGGGCGACCGTGCGGATCCTCCTCGTCGGCTGGGACGGCGCCGACTGGCGCATCCTGGACCCGCTCCTCGAGCGGGGCGACCTGCCGCACCTGGGCTCGGTCGTGGAGCGGGGGGGCCGGGCCGTCCTGCGGTCCACCCGCCCCACCCACTCCTGGTCGGCCTGGCCCTCGTTCCTCACGGGCCTGGATCCGGACGGCCACGGGGTGTTCGACATCCTGGAGGCCCGGGACGGAGGGCGGCGGGAGTACCCGGTGTCGTTCCGCTCCATCCGGGCCCGGACGTTCCTCGCGGACCTCTCGGAGGCGGGGGTGGAGACCGTCATGGTGAACGTCCCCCTCACCTTCCCCCCGCCGCCGGTCAAGGGCAAGCTCGTGGCCGGCGGGGTCCTTCCCAAGGGGCGGCCCTTCACCTACCCCGAGTCCCTGGCCGCCGAGCTCGAGGCGGCCGGGGTGCCCTGGCCCATCAACGGGATGTCCTGGACCACCTTCCGCCACCGCCCCGAGCCCTTCCTCGAGGAGGTGGAGGCCATCGTCCGGGCCCGCCAGGCCGCGGCCGAGCGCCTGCTCGACACCACGGACTGGCAGGTGGCCTGCGTGGTCTTCGTGGCCCCCGACCGGGTCCAGCACTGCCTCTCACAGTACGTCTCCCCCGACCACCCCGAGTACCCGCGGCGGTCCAGGGAGCCCCTGGCCGACCGGGTGCGGGGGGTGTACCGGCTCCTGGACTGGGCGCTCGGGAGGCTCCTCCAGCGCACCGGCCCCGAGGACCTGGTGGTGGTGATGAGCGACCACGGGATGCACAGCTGCACGGGGGCCGTGCACATGGACCGGCTCCTGGCTCGCCTCGGGTTCCTGGAATTCTCCCGGTCCAACCTCGTGTTCGGGCCCATGCAGTGGGGGCCGGTCCGGGCCGTCGCCCGCAAGCTCTACGACCGGCTGGGACTCCACGGCAAGGTGCGGCTCCCCCAGGCCGTGAACTGGTCCCGGACCCGGGCCTACACGAGGGTCCGCTCCACGGGTGAGGGGGTGTCCGTGAACCTCCGGGGGAGGGAGCCGGAGGGGACGGTGCCCCCCGAGGAGTACGAGCGGGTGCGGGAGGAGGTGGCCCGGGCCCTGGCCTCGTTCACCGACCCCCGGACCGGGGAGCGCCCCGTGGCCCGGGTCTGGCGGCGGGAGGAGCTCTTCCGGGGCCCGTTCGCGGCCGAGGCCCCGGACCTGCTCCTCGAGCCCCACCCGCTCTACAGCCTGAGCCACGCCCGGGGCGCGGTGGAGCCGGCGGACTGGCTGTCGGGGGACCACCGGGTCGAGGGGGTCCTGGCCGCGGCCGGGGCCACGGTGGACCGCGCCGCCTTCCCCCGGGAGGCCCGGCTGGTGGACCTGGCCCCCACCGTCCTGGCGGCGGTGAGCGCCCCCGCCTCCGTGGCCCACGCCGGCTCGCCCCTGGCCGCCCTGGTGGGGGCCCGGGCGGGGGCGGCTCGGGCGGCGAGCGGGGCGGGG
>DATLZQ010000128.1:0-48142 GCA_035573915.1 Actinomycetota bacterium
AGGCTGCCCCGGCGGAGGCCGACCACGCCGGGGCGGCTCCGGAGGCCCGAGGCGAGGCCGCGGTGGCCACGGCCGTGCGCCCGCAAGCCGCCGAGGCCAAGGAGGAGGCCCCGGCCGAGGAGCGGGCCACCAGGGTGCGGCGGGCTCGCCCCGGCCGCCGTCGGCGCGAGCCGGTGCCCACGCCCCGGGTCGGGGACAAGCTCATGCTCATCACGGAGGTGGGGGACCGCGACCAGATCGCGGTCCTCGAGGGCCGGACGCTCGTGGAACACTACGTGACCAGGGCCGGAGCCCGCTCCATGGTGGGCAACGTCTACCTGGGCAAGGTCCAGAACGTCCTCCCGGGCATGGAGGCGGCCTTCGTGGACCTGGGGCGGGGGCGCAACGCCGTCCTCTACGCGGGGGAGGTGGCCTACGACGAGGAGGTGGAGGGGGAGCCTCCCCGGATCGAGAAGGTCCTCCGGCCCGGCCAGTCGGTCCTCGTCCAGGTGACCAAGGATCCCATGGGGGGCAAGGGGGCCCGGCTCACCCAGGAGATCGCCCTCCCGGGTCGGTTCGTGGTCCTGGTCCCCAACTCCTCGGTCTTCGGGATCAGTCGGCGCCTGCCGGACCGGGAGCGGGCCCGCCTGCGGGACATCGTGAAGAAGCTCCGCCCCGCCCAGCACGGGGTCATCGTGCGCACCGCCGCCGAGGACGCCAGCGCCGAGGACCTGGCCGCGGACCTCCAGCGCCTGCTGGCAGAGTGGGAGGCCATCGAGAAGAGCGCCAGGCGGGGGCGGGCCCCCCGCCTGCTCTACGAGGAGCCCGAGCTCACCGTGCGGGTGGTGCGGGACCTCTTCACCGGCGGGGAGTTCCGGGAACTCGTGACGGACTCCCCGGCCGTCTACGAGAAGATCACGACCTACCTCAAGACGGTCGCCCCCGACCTCGTGGGCCGGGTCCGGATGCACGAGGGCCGGCTCCCTCTGTTCGAGGAGTTCCACGTGGTCGAACAGATCCACAAGGCCCTGGACCGCAAGGTGTGGCTCCCCTCCGGCGGCTACATCGTGATCGACCGCACCGAGGCCATGACCGTGATCGACGTGAACACCGGCAAGCACGTGGGCAAGGCCAACCTCGAGGAGACCGTGACCAAGACGAACCTCGAGGCCGCCGAGGAGATCGCCCGCCAGCTCCGGCTTCGGGACATCGGGGGGATCATCATCATCGACTTCATCGACATGCTCTTCGAGCGGAACCGCCAGAAGGTCATCCAGACCCTCCGCAACGCCCTGGCCAAGGACAAGACCCGCTCCCAGGTCTTCGAGATCAGCCCCCTGGGGCTGCTCGAGGTCACCAGGAAGCGGGTGTCGGCGGGGCTCCTGGAGGCCTTCTCCGAGACCTGCCCCACCTGCGAGGGCCGGGGGATCGTGCTCACGCACAAGCTGTAGGGGCGGGCCCGGCCGGGGTCCCGGCGCCGGGCCGCTGGAGGGCCGGTCCGAAGTGGCCGGGCGCTCGGGGCGGGGCGGCGCCCCTGGAGCGCCGGGGCCGTCCGCTAGCATGGGGGGCCGAACCGCCTTCCCGGAGGACGCCATGTACGCCGTGATCAAGGCAGGTGGCAAACAGCAGAAGGTCAGCCCGGGGGACGTGATCGAGGTCGAGCTCGTCCACGGCGCTCCAGGGGACGAGGTCACGTTCGCCCCGCTCCTCGTGGTGGACGACGAGGGCCGGACCCACTTCGGCAAGGAGCTGGCCCGGGCCGTGGTCCGGGGGAAGCTCCTGGGGGAGAAAAAGGGCGAGAAGGTCAAGGTGTTCAAGTACCGACCCAAGACCGGGTACGCCCGGCGGGCCGGGCACCGGCAGCTCTACACGCTGGTGGAGATCGTGGAGGTGAGCGTGGGGCGGCGGGCCCCCGCCCGGGCCCGGGCCGGGGCCGAGGAGCCCCAGCCCGCCGAGGCGGCGCCCGAGGGCCCCGAGGGGTCGGAGGCGTAGGCGGCAGCCATCCCGCGTCTGCTACGCTTGAACCTGTCATGGCGCACAAGAAGGGCGGCGGCTCCACGCGGAACGGCCGGGACTCGAGGTCGAAGCGCCTGGGGGTCAAGGCCTTCGACGGGCAGCTGGTGCCGGCCGGGGCCATCATCGTCCGCCAGCGGGGGACCAGGGTCCACCCCGGCCGGGGGGTCCGCCGGGGCAGCGACGACACGCTCTTCGCTGTGACCGCCGGGCAGGTCCGGTTCCACGCCTCGGGCGGGCGCAAGCTGGTCTCCGTCCTGCCGGCCTGAGGGAGCCCGGCGGAGCGTCACCCGCGCAGCGCCACCTTCCCCCGGCTCGACCCAGGGCCGGCGAGCTACGAGGCTAACGCGGCCCGGATGGCCTCCACCCACCCGTCGACCTCGGCTCCCCGGAGGGCGTTCCCCTGGCGGAGCTTGACCACGGCCTGCCGGCGGGCCAGCCACTTGCGGGGGAGGAGGCGGAACCGGCCGAGCTCGGCCTCGGTGAGGCTCGGGGGCTCCACGAAATAGAAGCCCACCACCCGCGGGAAGCCCGCCCGGAGGTGGATCTCCAGGACCGGGCTGGCCGGGGCCCGGCGGACCCGCTTGACGTCGGCGAGCTCGAACACGGCCTCCCCGGCCCGGGGGGAGGCCGGCCGGAACACCAGGCGACGCTCCTCCAGGACCAGCGCCCCCTGGAGGCCCTGGAGCCCGGTGCGGGCGTGCACCATCCACACGGACTCGGCGGCCCGTGCCATCGGTTCGAGGGTAGCCTGGAGCCGGTGACCGAGCCATGTTCGTGGACCGGGTGAGGATCCGGGTCCGGGCCGGGCGGGGCGGCGACGGCTGCGCCTCGTTCCACCGGGAGCCGTTCAAGCCCCGGGGAGGGCCGGACGGCGGGGACGGGGGGCGGGGGGGCGACGTGGTCCTGCGGGTCGACCCCCAGGTCTTCGACCTCTCGGGCCTGGCCGACCGGCCCCTGTACCGGGCGGAAAATGGCCGCCCCGGGGGGCCCAACCGCCGAGACGGCGCCGACGGCGAGGCCCTGGTCCTGCCCGTCCCCGACGGGACCGTGATCCGGGACGAACGGGGGCTCCTGGCGGACCTGGTGGGGGCGGGGGCGGAGGCCGTGGTGGCCCGGGGCGGCCGGGGAGGGCGGGGCAACGCCTCCCTGGCCTCTCCCCGCAACCGCCTGCCCCGCCTGGCCGAGCGGGGGGAGCCCGGGGAGGAGAAGGACCTCGAGCTGGAGCTCCGACTGGTGGCGGACGTGGGGCTGGTGGGGCTCCCCAACGCCGGGAAGTCCACGCTCCTCTCGAGGCTCACCGCCGCCCGCCCCAAGGTGGCTCCCTATCCCTTCACCACGCTGGCCCCGAACCTGGGGGTGGCCACGGCCCCGGGACGGGGCGGGCCAAAGGACGTGGAGCGGTTCGTGGTGGCCGACGTCCCCGGCCTGGTCGAGGGGGCCCACGAGGGGCGGGGGCTGGGGCTCGAGTTCCTCCGGCACGTCGCCAGGTGCCGGGTCCTCGTCTACGTGGTCGACCTCACGGGCGACCCTCGGGCGGACCTGGAGACCGTGCGCCGGGAGGTGGGCGCCTACGACCCCGAGCTCCTCGGGCGGCGCTCGGTCGTGGTGGGGACCAAGCTCGACCTCCTAGAGCCCCGGCCGGCCCGGCCCCCGGAGGGCGTGGACCTCATGGTCTCCGGCCTCACCGGGGAGGGGGTGGAGGAGCTGGCCCGCCGGCTGGGGGAGCTGGTCGCTGCGGCCCGGGCCGAGGAGCCGCCCAGGAGGCCGTTCGTCGTGGTGCGCCCGGGCCGGGAGCCGTTCACGGTGGTTCGGGAGGGGCGGCGGTTCCGGGTCTCGGGCCCGCGCGTGGAGCGGTGGGTGGCCGAGACCGACCTGGAGGACCCCGAACAGGTGGCTTCCCTCCAGCGGCGGCTGGTCCGGGCCGGGGTGGAGAAGCGGCTGGCCGAGGTGGGGGCCCGGCGGGGGGACGAGGTGGTGATCGGGCACACGGTGTTCGAGTTCCTGCCCGAGGAGGGGCTGGACGGTGGACGGAAGGAAGGTGGCGGGAGCGGACGGGCCTGAGGGGAGGGCCGTGGCGGGGAGCGCCGAGAAGGCCGAACTGTGCCGGGAGGAGGACCGTGCCTGGGAGGAGGTGGCCCGGGTCCTGGAGTCGGTGCCGCCGGAGGAGCTGGAGGAGCCCGGCTACCTCCCGGGGTGGTCGGTGAAGGACCTCCTGGCCCACCTGGCCTGCTGGTGCTCCGAGGCGGCCCGGGCCTTCCAGCGGATGCGGGTCGGGACCTACCGACCTCGGCAGATCGACGTGGACGCCTGGAACCGGCGGTTCTACGACGCCCACCGGGACCTGCCCCCGTCCGTGGTCAGGGCCGAGATCTGCGCCGCCCGGGCCCGGATGCTGGCAGAGTTCAACGCGCTCCCCGAGCTCTCGCCGGAGGCCGTGGAGTGGTTCCGGGAGTCGGGCGCCCTCCACTACGGCGAGCACCTGCCCAGGCTGCGGGCCTTCGTGGAGGAGCTCCGGGCCCGCCGGGAGGGGCCCGGGGCGGGCCGTACAATCCCGCCGTGACGCGGGCCAGGCGCCTCGGGGTGATGGGGGGGACGTTCGACCCCATCCACCAGGGGCACCTCGTGACGGCCGAGGAGGCCAGGATCGAGTTCGACCTCGACCACGTGGTGTTCGTCCCCACCGGGCAGCCCTGGATGAAGACCCACCGGAAGGTGACGCCGGCCGAGCACCGCTACCTCATGGTGGTCATCGCCACCGCCAGCAACCCCTACTTCTCGGTCTCGAGGATCGAGATCGACCGGGAGGGGCCCACCTACACCGTGGACACCCTGGAGGAGCTCAGGCGCCAGAGCGGACCCGACACCGAGCTCTTCTTCATCACCGGGGCCGATGCCATCCTGGAGATCTTCCGCTGGAAGGACCCGGAGGAGGTGCTGGCCCGGGCCCACTTCATCGCCGCCACCCGCCCCGGGTACGACCTGGCCCGGTTCGAGCGGGAGGCCCCCACGTCCCACCCCAACGTCTCGGTCCTGGACGTCCCGGCCCTGGCCATCTCCTCCACCGACGTCCGCCGGCGGGTGGCCGAGGGCCGGTCCATCCGCTACCTGGTCCCCGAGGGGGTCCGGGCCTACATCGAGAAGTTCGGGCTGTACCGGGACCCGGACGGCGAGGGCTCCTGAACGCGGCACTTCCCCCTGGGGGAGGGAATGTGTAGGGTGGTGGTGACGGGCCGGTCCGTGGCGAGGAAGGCCAAGAGGCCAGGGAGGCACGCCCAAGGGGTGAGCTCGGCGAACGGGGCGATGCGCCTGCGGTGAGTGGGTCTCGCGTTCTCGCCTGCCTGGCTGCGCGGGCCGCCTCCGACAAGCAGGGGGAAGCCACGGTCGTCCTCGACGTCCGGGACCTCATCTCCATCACCGACTACTTCGTGATCACCTCGGGGACCTCGGACCGGCAGGTGGAAGCCCTGGCCGAGGAGGTCCTCAGGCGCCTCCGGGAGCGGGGGGTGAAGCCCGTCCGGGAGGAGCGGGACCGGGACTCCCGCTGGGTGCTGCTCGACTACGTGGACTTCGTGGTCCACGTCTTCCACGAGGAGGACCGGCAGTACTACCGGCTGGAGGCCCTGTGGGCCGACGCCCCCCGGGTGGACTGGGAGGAGGAGGCCGCGGCCCCGGTCCCCGGGGTCTGGGCCCGGTAGGCCCCCGCCAGGCCGCCCCTTTCGGGGGACGGGCGGAGGGGCTTGGTAGAATCGGGCCGGTTGGGCCTGTAGCTCAGGTGGTAGAGCGCTTGCTCGGCAGGCAAGAGGTCAGGGGTTCGAGTCCCCTCAGGTCCACTCCAAGGCGGGCTTCCCCGCTGGCGGCGCCTGACTCCCCGGAATGTCACAGGGTTGCGTGCAGGTGTGTCCTAGCTGGGTGGGCGGCCGGCTACTCCGTCGCCCCCGGAGCGCGCAGATGGACGTTGATGCCGAGCTCGAATCCCCCTCCGCAGTCCGGTCCCTCTCCCGGCGCCAGGACATGCAGGTTGGCCTTGTCGCCCTCGTCGGTCCGGACGAGCTCGTAGGTCCCGTTCAGCGCAAAGCTGTCGGTTTCCCCGGGCTCCACGGTGACGGGCAGGCCTTGTGGCTCGGCGGTGGCCTTGGGCGCCTGACCGCGAGGTCGTGGGGTGGTGTGCCTGAGGCTCAGGTCCTGGATCGTCACGGCGTGCGAACTCTTCCCGTCGTTGGACACGCGCACCGTGATCTGGTACGTGCCTTCGTCGGGCGCATCCTGGCACCGGAACGAGCTGTCCCACGTGAGGATGACGCCCGGCAGCGCCTCCTCCGTGGAGATGTCGTGCACCGAGCAGGTCTCCTGCCCTGAGGCGGGCTGGAGGCCCAGGGCCAGGCCAAGCGCCAGGACCGTCGGCAGGGACCTTCGCATGATGCAGCCGTTGCGGCTTCTACCTCCATCGAGAACATCGACGATCGTCTGGTCCCAGTAACGTCCGGTAGGTGGCAGCTCCACCGGGCGCCCCGCGTCGTCGGGCCCCCACGGACGTCACTCCGTCGTGGACTAGTTAGCTTTGCGAAGTACCATCGAGCCGTGCGGACGAGCTTCGAACCCGTGGACACCGCCGGGGTCGCTTCCAGGCTCCGCCTGGGGGTGACCCGCCTGGCCCGCCGTCTGCGCCAAGAGGCCGAGGCGGGCATCAGCCCCTCTCAGCTCTCCGCCCTGGCCACGGTGGAGCGCGACGGTCCCATGACCATGGGCGACCTCTGCGGCGTGGAACACGTGCAGCCCCCCACCATGACCCGGATCGTGGCGGCCCTGGTGGAGGCCGGGCTCCTGGAGCGGTGGGCGGACCCGGATGACCGCCGAGTGTCCTGGGTTCGGATCACGTCTCGGGGGGCCCGGCTCCTGGCCCGGGCCCGGAGCCGCAAGGACGCGTACCTCGCCCGGCGGCTGCGGTCGCTCGAGCCCCGGGAGCTCGCGCTCCTCGAGGAGGCCGCGGGAGTCCTGGAGCGGCTGGTGGAGGAGCGACCGTGACGCGGGTGGGCCTGGCTGTTCACCGCACCTTCCACGCGGTGGCCCATTCGCGGAACTTCCGCCTGTTCTTCGTTGGCCAGGCCGTCTCGGTCACCGGGACGTGGATGCAGCAGGTGGCCACGGCCTGGCTGGTCCTCCGGCTCACCGGGAGCGGGGTGGCCCTGGGCCTCCAGGTGGCCCTGAACTTCGGCCCCATCCTCCTCTTCGGTCTGTGGGGTGGCCTCCTCGCCGACCGGCTGGACAAGCGGCGGATCCTGGTCGCCACCCAGGCCACGCAGGCTCTGCTGGCCGCCGCCCTGTGGGCCCTGGTCGGCCTGGGGGCGGTGGAGCTCTGGATGGTGTACCTGCTCACCTCCCTCCAGGGGCTGGTGGTGGCCCTGGACCAGCCCACCAGGCACAGCTTCTTCGCGGAGATGGTCCGGGAGGAAGACCTCACCAACGCGGTGAGCCTGAACTCGGCCGTCATGACCGGCACTCGGATCGTGGGCCCGGCCCTGGCGGGAGCGCTCATCTCGGTGGTGGGCCTGGCCCCGTGCTTCCTCGCCAACGCCCTCTCCTACCTGGCGGTCATCGGGGGCCTCCTGGCCATGCGCCCCGCCGAACTCCGCCGCCCCCGAGGGGGCCTCCCGGTGGGGGGACGGGTCCGGGAGGGGCTCCTGTACGTGTGGCGGACCCCGGAGCTCCGCCTTCCCCTGGCTGTGCTGGCGGCGGTCTCCACCCTCTCGTTCAACCTCTCGGTGCTCTTCCCGCTCCTGGCCGAGGGACCCCTGGGGGGCGGGGCCAGCACGTTCGGGCTGCTCCTCTCGGCGATGGGCGTGGGCTCGCTCATCGGCTCCCTGGCGATGGCCCGCCTGGAGCGGCCCGGCCTGGGCCGCCTGGGCTGGGCGGCGGTGGCCTTCGGGCTCCTGTCCGCCCTTGCGGCCTGGGCCCCTGGCCTGGAGCAGGCCCTCCTCATCATGGTCCCGCTGGGGGCGGCGAGCATGGTGCTCACCATCGCCACCAACTCCTCGCTCCAGCTGGCCGCCCAGCCGGAGATGCGGGGCCGGGTGATGGCCTTGTTCGGCGTGGTGTTCCTGGGGAGCACCCCGGTCGGTGGGCCCATCGCGGGGTGGGTGGCGGAGCGGCTCGGCCCGCGGGAGGCCCTGGCCCTTGGCGGGGCGGCGGCCGTGGTGGCGGGGGCCCTCGGGCTGTGGCGGATGGCTCACCACGGGCTGGCCCTGGCCCGGGTCGGTCGGCCTCGGGCCCGCCCGCGCCGGCTGACCGCGCCCCTCGAGGCGGCTCCGGCCGACCCGGAGCTCGCCTCCTTGGCCCCGGAGCGCGTCGAAAAGTTGCCGGACGGTGCTTGAACCGGGGCCCCGGCTTCACGATGCTCTGGTCACGGGGCCGGGCCGTGGCGCCGGTCAGGTCGGCCACGAGGTCAGCCGATAGAGGGGACATGAGGACGGGTACACACCTCTCCGTGGACGACCTGGACCGGCTGTGCTGGCGGTGCGGGGCTCCGGCCGAGGAGGACGCCAAGGGCCGGGTCCTCTGCGGGAGCTGCCGATTCTGGATCGCCGTGGGCCCAATGCCCGGCTCCGGCAACAAGTACCCCCTAGAGTGGTACCTGACCCACTGCTGGCGCTGCGAGGAGGCCGAGGTCCCGGCCAGCGACGACCTCGGCCTGTGCGCCTCCTGCCGCCAGGCCATCGTGGGCGTTCGGGCCTCCTGAGGCTCGGTCGCCTCTCCGCTCGGTCGTCGCCCCCCTCGAGGGGACCCACCCCCCCCTCGCCCGAGGCAGGACCCCCGGCGCCCTTGCCCTTGCACCCTGCCCTGTCCGTCGTAGGATGTGGCGGCCGCCCGGGCCAGGGCCGAGGGGAAGGAGCAGGGTGAGCCCGGAGAAGGTGAAGAGGACGCCGTCGGCGGACGCCTCCCGCCTCGGCGAGCCGAGCTACGTGTGGCGGTCGGGACAGGAGCGCCGGCTAGCCCTCATCCGCCGCCACGTGCGTCTGGAGGGACGGCGGATCCTGGACGTGGGCTGCGGGATCGGCACTTACGTCCGCCGCTTCCGGGACTTCAGCCCCCACGTGTTCGGCATCGACGTCTCCCTGGAGCGAGTCCGGGAGGGGGCCAGCGGCCCCGCCCCGCTCTCGCTGCTGGTGGCGGCGGGGGAGTACCTCCCCTTCGCCGCGGGCTCCTTCGACGTGATCGTCTTCAACGAGGTCATCGAGCACGTGGCCGACGACCGCCGGACGCTGGAGGACGCCATCCGGGTGCTCGCCCCCGGGGGCCACATCGTGGTCTACGCCCCCAACCGGCTGTACCCGTTCGAGACCCACGGGATCTTCTGGGGCCGCCGGTACCGTTTCGGCAACATCCCCCTCGTCAACTACCTGCCGGAGCCCCTGCGGGGTCGGCTGGTGCCCCACGCCCGGGCCTACTGGCACCGGGACATGCGCCGGCTGGTGCGGGGCCTCCCGGCTCGCCTGGTGGTCCACGGCTACGTCTTCCCGGGGTTCGACAACGTGGCCGCCCGCCGTCCGCGGCTGGCCCGCCTCCTGCGGGCCGTCCTGTACCGCGCCGAGCGGACGCCCCTACAGCGGTTCGGGCTCTCCCACTTCGTGGTGCTCCAGAAGCTCGGCGACGGTGGCCCGGGGGGCACGGACGGTGGCCCGGGGGGGCATGGACGGCCCGGCCGGAGGGGCCCGTGACGGCCGCCCCGGCCCCTGAGCCCGGCTCCGCCCCGGCCGGCGCGCGGGGGGGCCACGGTCCCCTCGGGGTCCGGGGCTGAGGCCTGGCCACGACCAGGCTGCGGCCCTGCCCCCCAAGGAGCTCCCGTCAGGGCGGCGGCTACCGTCCCGAGGAGGGGGTCGCCGTTCGTTGGGCCTCGAACAGCTCCGCAGCCCGGCCAAGGTCGGGGGCCATGGACACGGTCCCTCCCAGGGCCCCGGCCTCCAGGGCGTCGGCCAGGCCGCCGGTGGACCCCCCGTCTAGGGCCGCCCCGGCGGGCGCGGCGGCCGTGGTGGCCTCGGTGCCGGCCGGGGCCGGCACCGTCTCCTCGGGGTCGGGCCCCGGGAGGACGAGCAGGGCGTTCACCACCCGACGCTCGCCGGAGCCGTCGCAGCAGGGGCGGTTCTTCACGTCGCCCCGGACCACCATCGTGCTCGAGCCGCCCCCGTCCAGGTTCAGGGCGTCCACCGCCCCCAGCCACCGGAAGAGCTCGGCGAACTCGACCAGGGTCATGCCCACGGAGTAGCCGGGACGTCGCCCGTCCACCACCACCAGCAGGAGCCTTCCGTCCGCCCGGACCCCTACGCCCGTCCTGGGGTGGCGGCGACACAGGGAGGCCGAACAGGGCTCCACCGCCCGCCGCCCGTCGCGCAGGAGCAGGGGGGTGCCGCCCAGGACGTCCAACACGCCCCGCCACCCGAAGCTCCACGCCACCCGGAGCCGGTCCCCGACCTGGAGGGCCCGGACGGTCTCGGCCTCGGGGCTCCCGGGGAGGGCGGAGAGGACCATCCCGCCGTTCGCCGCCAGGGGGGCTTCCTCGCACCCGGCCCGGTCCACGGTGAGGTCGGTCACCACCCCCCGCTCGCCGTCGGCCCAGGAGACCAGGCCCGGGAGGAGGCGGGCGGAGCAGGCGTACGGGGGCGGGGTGGCCAGCGAGCCGCCTCGCGAGGTGTACCCGCCCACCTCCCCGAAGGAGAGGACGGGGTCGTTCCACCGCCGGATTCCCCACCGTTCCCCGCTGGAGGCCTCGGTGGCCGTGAGGCTGAACCGGGGGTGGCCGAGGTAGACGTCGGCCTCGTCGTAGGAGACCGCCACGTCGTAGCCGAAGGCCAGAGAGCTCGAGACGAGCTCCCCGTCCATGGCGAAGCCGAACGCGGGCCGGTTGGAGAGGCTCCCGAAGTCCCCGTTCACCGCGGCCAGCGCCCCGTGCCGGCGGGCCATGCTGCTGGTGCGTTCGCGCAGGCCCAGCCGGTCGCCGGCCAGGGCCACGTCGAGCGTGAGCGGGGCGGAGAGGTCCACGGTGAGCACCAAGATGCGGTTGGGACCGCGGGCGTCCTTGATGACCCGGTAGTGGAGCCCGGGGGCGACCCGGCGGCTCACCAGGGTGCGGTACCGGCCGGCCCCTCCGGCCGCGGGGGCCAGGGCCGCGCCGAGGGCGGCCAGGAGGACGAGGGCCAGGGCGAGACGGACGCTCCTCGGGAGGCGGGCGCTCCTCGGCACGGGGCCGGAGTGTAGCTGAGCGGTCCGGGCTCGGGAAGGACCGGCCCCACCCTTCGGTCGGATTTCGACCCAGTTCGCCCCCGCCCGTGGGCGGGGAGCCGTTGACTGGCCCCGGGGCCGCCGGTACGGTGAGGGCCCCCATGGCCCGCACGGCCCGCGCATCCCGTCGTCCACGGTCGACCCGGGCACGTCCGTGGTCGATCGGGGCACGTCCACGGTCGACCCGGGCACGTCCGTGGTCGACCCGGGCCCGCCCGTCGGCGCCCTGGCTGGCCCTCCTCCCCCTGCTCGTGGTGGCGGTGACGACCGTGGTCGCCGGCCGGGCCGCTTCGGCCCCGGGGGTCAACGGGCTCCTCGCCTTCGTGAGCGCCCGGGACGGCGACCGCGACGTGTATGCCCTGGACCCGTCCGGCTCGGGCGCCGTCGTTCGGGTGACCGCCAACCGGGCCGACGACCTGGACCCGGCGTGGTCGCCGGACGGGGCGCGGGTGGCGTTCGTGCGCCGGAGCGGCGCCAACGGGGGGACCACCGACCTGTTCGTGCTGGACCTCTCGAGCCGGACGCTCCTCCGGCTCACCCGGGGAGGAGGGAACGAGCGCCAGCCCACCTGGTCGCCGGACGGGGCCCGCCTGGCCTTCGTCGAGGTGGAGGGGGACGGCGCGCACCTCCACGTGGTGGGGGTGGACGGGCGGGGCAACCGGAGCCTCACCCAGCCGGCGCGGGGGGTGGTGGACGCCGCCCCGGCCTGGTCGCCCGACGGGACCCGGGTGGCCTTCACCAGCACGCGGGCGGGAGGCTTTCCCGAGCTCTACGTCCTGGAGCTGGCCACGGGGACCTTGCGCCGGCTCACGGTCAACGGGTGGATCGACGCCAACCCGTCCTGGTCCCCCGACGGGACCAGGGTGGCCGTGGAGCGGTGCTACCCGGGCGGGCGCTCCGACCTGGTGGTGGTGAACGCGGACGGGACGGGGGAGGTCCAGGTCACCTTCGGGCCCGGCAACGCGGCGGATCCCTCCTGGTCCCCGGACGGGTCGCGGATCGCGTTCACTTCGTTCCCGGCGGGCGGGGGCGACCGGGACCTGGCCACGGTCCCGGCCACGGGAGGGACCGCGGCCCCGCTCCTCACGGCCCCCGGGGCCGACACCTCCCCCGACTGGCAGCCCGTGCCCCGATGCACGCTGGTGGGGACCCCCGGGCCGGACGTCCTGGTGGGGACGCCCGCCCGGGACGTGATCTGCGCTCAGGGAGGCGACGACACGGTGGAGGCCGGGGGCGGCCCCGACCTGGTCCTGGCAGGGGACGGGGACGACGTGGTCCGGGCGGGCCCCGGCAACGACACGGTCCTGGGCGGGGGCGGCGCGGACCAGCTGGCCGGGGAGGGAGGGTTCGACTGGCTGGCCGGGCAGGCCGCGGCGGACCTCCTGGACGGCGGGTCGGAGCGGGACGTGGTCCTGGGCGGCATCGGGGCGGACGTCCTGCGGGGCGGGGCCTGGGCCGACTGGGTCCTGGGGAGCGAGGGGGACGACCGCCTCCTCGGGGGCCGGGCCGCGGACCGGCTGGTGGGAGGCGGGGGGACCGACACGGTGGACTTCTCCTCCGCGCTCCTCACGGCCCCCCTGGTGGTGGACCTCGGGGCCGGCCGGGCGTGGGGGGAGGGGCAGGACCGGCTGGCCGGCGTGGAGTCGGTGGTGGGCTCGCCGGGTTCCGACCGGGTGACCGGGGACGCCGGCCCGAACCGGCTGGACGGCGGGCCCGGCGATGACCTGCTGGCCGGAGGGGAGGGCGGGGACGAGCTCGTGGGCGGAGACGGGTTCGACCGGCTCCTAGGGGAGGGCGGGGATGACCTCCTCCAGGGCCAGGACGGGGTGGCGGGCAACGACGCCCTGGACGGAGGCGACGGGTTCGACCGCTGCCTGGCGGACCCGGGCGACCCCCTGACGGACTGCCCGTAGGGGGGAGGGCGCCTACCGAGCCAGGGGTCCGACGATCCGCCCCGAGACCAGGAGCACGGCGGGGAGGAGGAAGAGCCCCGCCACGAACAGCACCAGCCGCCGGGTGGTCCCCACGGCCCAGTCGTCGATGGCGATGATGGTCCGCTGGAGGGGGGTGTACGCGAACAGCAGGTACGCCACGGTCACCAGGGCCACCGCGATGGCCTCGGCCAGGACGATCTGGACCCCCTCGGGGCGCCCCAGGATCATGGCCGCCACCAGGGTGTCGGCCAGGGTGGTGATGTTGGCCCCCATGATGTAGGGGACGGCCTCCTTCCGGTCCACGTAGCCTTTGGCCGCCAGCGGCACGAGGACGGTGATGGCCACCGACACCGAGAGGGTGAGCAGGGCCGCCAGGCAGCCCAGGAAGAACATGGGCCAGGGCTTCTTGAGCCAGTGCCGGCGGCCCTCGGCGTGGCGGTGGTCGATCTCCGGCAGGACCTGGTCGAGGAGCTTGAAGGAGAGGAGGATCACCCCGAGCCCGAGGGGGAAGAGGAGGCCTCCGGGGAGGGCCGAGGCCAGGTCCACCAGCCACCCCCAGCCCAGGTCGATGAGGCCCTCGACCTGGGTCCCTGCGGTCCAGCGGACGCCGGAGAGGAGCCCCGAGCGGAGGAGGCCGTAGCCGAGGAGCATCCCGGGGACGTAGACCACTGCGGTCAAGGAGAGGGCCAGGATCCCCATGGCCAGGGACTCCCGGTGCCCCCGGTCCCGCATCATGTACAGGAACCCCACGAGCAGCACGATGAACGAGGCCCCCAGCCGGGAGCCGGAGAGCATGGTGAAGGTCTGCAGGGGAGTGATGGCCCCCGCCGAGAACAGGACCAGGGCCACGGCGGCCACGGGGGAACCCGACAGCACGAGGTAGGCCCCCACCCACCCGAGCCCCAGGCTGCTGATGGCGTTGTCGAACGGGAAGGTCCCCACGAGGTAGGGCCGGAGGGCCTGGGCCCCGGCTTTCATGAGCTGGATGGCCAGGATGAAGAGGTACATGGCCGGGGCGAAGTGGGCGGCCTTGGCGGCCAGCCGTCTCCACTGGCGGCGCCCCCCAGCCGGGAGGGCCGCCGGTCCGGCCTCGACGGCCCCCACGGGGACCGAGAGGGCCGGTGGGTCGGGGTCGGGCTCCTCCCCCCGGCCCCCCGGCCCGCCGCCCCGGCCCGGACCGCCCGGGGCCACCGGGTCGACGGGGGCCGCCCACGGGAAGGTGGGGCCCGAGCGGTCGTGCCCGGCCCGGCCGGCAGCGTCGGGGGAGCGGGGGTCTGGGGCCATCGCGACTGAACAGGTTACCCCGGAGGCTGCGGTACGATACAGGCTGTCCCCGACCACCGCCATCGATCAGCGCCCTACGGGGAGGGGACCGTAGCATCCGAAGGCCGGAGGGACGGTTGACAGGACCCGTGCCAACGAGAGTCCGACCTTACGACCCGCACGAGATCGAGCCCAAGTGGCAGGAGGTCTGGGAGCGGGAGGGCCTGTTCCTCGCGGTGGAGGAGGACGACGGCCGTCCCCGGTTCTACTGCCTGGACATGTTCCCCTACCCTTCGGGCGACCTCCACATGGGCCACGCCGAAGCCTTCGCCATCGGCGACGCCATCGCCCGGTTCCGCTGGATGCAGGGCTACAACGTCCTACACCCCATCGGCTGGGACGCCTTCGGCCTGCCGGCGGAGAACGCCGCCATCCAGCGGGGCGTCCACCCCAAGGAGTGGACGTACCGCAACATCGAACGCCAGCGGCAGTCCTTCCGGCGCTACGGGGTGTCCTTCGACTGGACCAGGCAGTTCAACACCTGCGACCCCGAGTACTACCGGTGGACCCAGTGGCTGTTCCTCCAGTTCTACAAGGCCGGCCTGGCCTACCGGAAGCTGGCCCCGGCCAACTGGTGCCCCACGGACCAGACCGTCCTGGCCAACGAGCAGGTCGTGGGCGGGGCCTGCGAGCGCTGCGGGACCCCGGTGGTCCGCAAGGACCTCGTCCAATGGTTCTTCCGGATCACGGCCTACGCCGACCGCCTGGTGAGGGATCTGGATCGGCTGGGGCGGGGCTGGGAGCGGGCCGCCACCATGCAGCGCAACTGGATCGGGCGGTCGGAGGGGGCGGAGGTCCGGTTCCGCATCGAGGAGACGGGCGACGAGGTGCCGGTGTTCACCACCCGGCCCGACACGCTGTGGGGGGTGACCTTCTTCGCCTTCGCCCCCGAGCACCCGCTGGTCCCCAAGCTGGCCGAGGTGGGGGGCACGGCCGAGCCCGTGCGGGAGCTGCTCGACCGGGTACAGCGGGAGGCGGCCGCGGCCCGGGAGGCGGGGCCCTCCCGGGAGGGAGTGGCCCTGGGGGTCTCCGCCGTGAACCCCGTCAACGGGGAGCGGGTGCCCTGCTTCGTGGCCCCCTACGTCCTCATGGAGTACGGCACGGGGGCCATCATGGGGGTCCCCGCCCACGACCAGCGGGACTTCGAGTTCGCCCGGGAGCACGGGTTGGAGGTCCGGGTGGTCATCCAGCCCCCCGACCGGGAGCTCGACGGGGCCTCCATGGGCGAGGCCTGGACGGGGGAGGGACGGATGGTCCGCTCGGGCCCCTTCGACGGCGCCCGGTCGCCGCAGTCGATCCCCGAGGTCACCGCGTGGCTGGAGCGGGAGGGCAAGGGCGCCCCGGCGGTCTCCTACCGGCTGCGGGACTGGCTGATCTCCCGCCAGCGGTACTGGGGCTGCCCCATCCCCATCGTCCACTGCCCCTCCTGCGGGGAGGTCCCCGTGCCCGAGGAGGACCTCCCGGTCCTGCTCCCCGACGACGTGGACTTCTCTCCGCGGGGAGAGTCGCCCCTGGCCAAGCACGAGGGGTTCGTCCGGACCGCCTGCCCCCGCTGCGGGGGCGAGGCCCGGCGGGAGACCGACACCATGGACACCTTCGTGGACTCCTCCTGGTACTTCCTCCGCTACACCTCGCCCCGCGACGACCGGCGGGCCTTCGACCCGGAGGCGGTGCGCCGCTGGATGCCCGTGGACCAGTACACGGGGGGCATCGAGCACGCCATCCTCCACCTCCTGTACGCCCGGTTCTTCACCAAGGTCCTCTACGACCTGGGCTACGTGGACTTCGAGGAGCCGTTCACGAACCTGCTCAACCAGGGGATGGTGCTCATGGGGGGGGCGGCCATGAGCAAGAGCCGGGGGAACCTGGTGGAGTTCGCCGACGAGCTGGCGAAGTACGGGGCGGACGTTGTCCGGGCCACCATGCTGTTCGCCGGGCCCCCGGAGGACGACGTGGACTGGGCCACGGTCTCCCCGAGCGGCGTGCAGAAGTGGCTGGGCCGGGTGTGGCGGGCGGTGCACGAGGCCGCGGCGGCCTCGGCGGGGCAGGAGGCGGCCGGGCCCTCGGGGGACGGCGCCGGGGAGGGCCTGCGTCGGCTGGCCCACCGGGTGACCAGGGAGGTGACCGACCACTTCGAGCGCTTCCGGTTCAACCTGGCCATCTCCCGGCTCATGGTCCTCACCGGCGAACTGCAGCGAGCCGTGGACGGCGGCTCCGCCCCGGGCCCCGCCCTCCGGGACGCCGCCGAGCGCCTGGTCCTCATGCTCTGGCCCATCGCCCCCCACCTCAGCGAGGAGCTGTGGCGGGAGGTCCTGGGCCACCCCGAGAGCCCCGTGCGGACCGGCTGGCCCGCCTTCGACCCCCGGCTGGCCCGGGAGGAGGAGGTGGTCCTGGTGGCCCAGGTGGACGGACGGGTCCGGGACCGCATCATGGTCCGGGCCGACGCCACCGAGGAGGAGGTCCGGGAGCTGGCGCTGGCCTCCCCCAAGGTCGCCCGGTTCCTCGAGGGGCGGCGGGTGCAGCGGGTCGTGGTCCGGGCCCCCAAGCTCGTCAACGTGGTGACCCGCGGCTCCTGAGGGGCCTGCGGGGGCCCCCATCTGGACGGCCCCAGCGTGAGCGAATTCACTGACGGGCCCGCCCGCCGGTGTTAGCGTTCGGCCCGGGCCGCCACGCTCGGCCCTCGCGGCTGGCCTGGCCCCGCCCGCTCCCCCTCGCCCTTCCCCACGTCGTCCGTGCCCGGCCGTGGAGCCGGTCGTGGAGAGGAGGTCGCTGCGGTGGTCGGTGAACCCCTGCGGGAACGCCTGCGCCCGCTGGACGGCCGCGAGGTGGCGGGCGTGGTCGTCGTGGCCGTCCTGGTCGTGGCCGGGGCGGTGTTCTGGTACGTCCGGTCCCTGCCCGCCCCGGTCCCCCTGTCCGAGGTGTCCCCGGCGTCGGCGCGGCGTCCGTCGGCCCCGGCCGGGGCGGTACCGGGCGCGGCGGCCTCGGCCGCCCCGGCCTCCTCCGCCGCCCCCGCCTCCCCGGCCCGAATCCTGGTGCACGTGGCTGGCTGGGTCCGTCGGCCCGGGGTCTACGAGCTGCGGGACGGGGCCCGGGTCATCGACGCCATCCGCCTGGCGGGGGGACCCCGTCGCGGGGCGGACCTGGCCGCGATCAACCTGGCGGCGGTCCTCGCCGACGCTACCCAGGTCGTGGTCCCCCGCCGGGGACAGGGAGGCCCGGTGGGCGCCGCTCCCGGAGGCCCGGCTCCCGCCGGCGGGGCCGCCTCGGGGACGGGAGGCGCACCGGCCCAGGGAACCCTGATCAACCTGAACACGGCCACGGCCGAGGAGCTCGAGGCCCTCCCCGGTATCGGGCCAACCCTCGCCCAGCGGATCGTCGACCACCGCACCCAGTACGGGCCCTTTCGGAGCGTGGACGACCTGCTCGAGGTGTCGGGCATCGGCGAACAGCGGCTGGCCGACATCCGGTCCCTGGTCACGGTGTGAGCGGTGGGGCTGTGGCTGCTCCCAGCCGCCGTGGCCGGGCTCTGGGGCGGGGTCCTCCTGGCCGGCTTCAGCCCCGGCCTGCAGCGCCGGGGCCCCGCGGCCCTGCTCCTGTGCCTGGGGGTGGTCCTGGCGGCCCCGGTGGCCGTGGGGGGGCGGAGGTCCCGTCGGGAGGGGTCCGCTCGCCCGGTGGGGTGGGCCCTGCTGGCGGCCACGGCCCTGGCCTTCTGGGCCCTGGGGGCGGGGTGGGGCGGGCTCCGGCTGGCCCGGGCCCGCGACTCCCCGCTGCCCGCCCTAGGGGGGCGGGCCGTGGAGGCGAGGGGGCGGCTCGTCTCGGAGCCCCGGGCCACCGACACCGGGTGGGCCGCCTCGCTCCAGGTGGGGACGGTGGTCACCAGCCCCCCGGGGGTGCAAACGGCCCTTCGGCTCGACGACACCGTGCGGCTGGAGGGCGAGGACGCCCCGCCTCCGTCCCTCGCGCGGGGGGACCGCCTGCTCGTGCGGGGCTGGCTCCACGCCCTGCGGGGCGAGTTCGGGGACAGCCTCCGCCGGCGCGGCTACGTGGCCCGCCTGGAGGCAGTCGCCCTCGAACGGCTGGGCCCTCCCTCGGACCCGCTCCAGCGGGTGGCCAACGCCCTCCGGTCGGCCATGGCCCGGTCCCTGGCCCGGGTGCTCCCCGACCGGGAGGCGGGCCTCCTCATGGGCCTGGCCATCGGGGACACCTCTCGGCTGGACCCCACGGTCGACGAGGACTTCCGGGCCACCGGCCTCTCCCACCTCACCGCCGTGTCCGGGCAGAACGTGGCCATGTTCCTGGCCCCCGTGCTGGCCGCGGCCGGGCTCCTGCGGGCCGGGCGGCGAGGCCGGTTCGCGCTGGGGGTGGGCGTCGCAGCGTTCTTCGTGCTCCTCACCGGGGCCGAACCTTCCGTGCTCCGGGCCGCAGCCATGGCTTGCCTGGGCATGCTCGGCGTGGCGCTGGGCCGCCCCCGGAGCTCCCCGGCGACGTTGGGGGGCGCCGTCCTCGCCCTGCTGGCCGTGAACCCGGGCCTCGTCCACGCCGTGGGTTTCCAGCTGTCGGTGGCGGCCACGGCGGGGCTCTCGCTGCTCGGCGGGCCGCTGCTGCGTCGGCTGGCCCGGCTGCCGGAGTGGGTGGCCGCGCCCGCCGCCACCACGCTGGCGGCCCAACTCGGGGTCCTCCCGCTCCTCCTCTACCACTTCGGGGTGGTGCCCACGGTGGCCCTGCCGGCCAACGTCCTGGCCTTCCCGGCGGTGGCCCCGGCCATGCTCCTGGGGCTCCTGGCGGGGGCGGTGGGCCTCCTGCTCCCGCCCCTGGGCCCGGCCCTGGGCCTGGTGGCCAGGCTGCCCTTGGCCTACCTGGAGGGGGTGGCCCACCGCCTGGCCCGGGCCCCTCTCCCGAGCATCACCTCGCCGGGCGGCCAGTGGCCGCTGCTCGTGGGAGGCCTGGGCGCCGTGGCCCTGGGCGGGTGGTGGGTGCGCTCGGGTCGGCGGCTGGGGCGGCCGGCGGCCCTGGGGCTGGCCGTGGCCCTCCCCGTCGTGCTGCTGGCGGCCGGGCTCCGGAGCGGCCCGCCGGGGGGGTTCACCGTGACCTTCTTCGACGTGGGGCAGGGGGACGCCGCCCTGGTGCGCTCGGCCCGGGGGGCCACCATCCTCGTCGACGGCGGGCCGCAGGAGCACGAGGTGGCCCGCAAGCTGGCCGCCCTGGGGGTGAGGCGCCTCGACCTCCTCGTGGCCACCCACCCCCACGCCGACCATATCGGGGGGCTTCCGGCGGTCCTGGCCCGGTTCCGGGTGGCCATGGTCCTGGAGCCGGGCTGCGGCGGCGACTCCCCGTTCCAGGACGACTTCCTGCGGGCCCTGCGGGCGGCCGGGGCCCCCGTCCGGCACCCGCCGCCCGGGACCGTCCTCCTGGTGGGGGACCTCCGGGTCGAGGTCCTGGGGCCCGAGGGCTGCTTCAGGGGGACCGACTCCGACCCGAACAACGACTCCCTGGTGCTCCGGGTCACGGACGGGGCCTGGTCGGTCCTGTTCCCCGGCGACGCGGAGGAGCCGGCCCAGCGGGAGCTCTTGGAGGCGGCGGGACTCCTGCGGGCGACCGTGCTCAAGGTGCCCCACCACGGCGGGGGGACCTCGCTGGAGGCGTTCTTCGAGGCGGTGGACGCCCAGGTGGCGGTTGTGAGCGTGGGCCCCAACCGCTACGGACACCCCGACCCCGCCGTCCTGGCTGAGCTCGAGGAGGAGGGGGCGAGGGTGCTCCGCACGGACCGGCTGGGCGACCTCACCCTGTGGCTGAGGCCGTCGGGGGTGCTCGTAGAATCGGGCCGTGCCTGACCGCGGGGCCGCGGCCAGCCCCGTCCTCGTGTTCTGGGGGGAGGACGCCTTCCTCCTCCGGGACGCCGCCCGACGCCACCTCCAGGGATGGGGCCTCGTGGCCAGGGAGGTGGAGGCCTCGGAGTGGACGGGGACCGAGCTGGCCGACTTGGCCACGCCCTCCCTCCTGGGGGAGGGCCGGGCCCTGCTCGTGGCCGGGGCCCACCGCCTGCCGCAGGCCGCCCACCGTGAGCTCCTGGCCTACCTCGAGTCCCCGGCCCCGGACGCCCTCCTCGTCCTCACCGTGGTGGCCAGCGGCCGCCAGCCGAGGCTCCTGCGGGCGCTCCAGGAGGCCGGAGCCGCCCTGCGGGAGGTGGGCCTCAAGCGCCAGGAGCTCCCTCGGTGGGTGCTGGAGCGGGCCCGTCTCCGCGGGATCGAGCTCAGCCCGCAGGGCGCGGCCGCCCTGGTGGCCTCGGTGGGGGAGGACCCGGCCACCCTGGACCAGGCGGTGGAGCAGCTGGCGGCGGCCTTCCCCGGCCGGCGGGTGGGGCCGGAGGAGGTGGGGTCGCAGTTCGAGGGCCTGGGGGAGCAGCGGGTGTGGGACCTCTGCGACCGGGCCTTCTCCGGGCGGGCCAAGGAGGCCATGGAGGTGCTCCGGGCCCTCCTCCGGGCCCGGGAGGACCCCCTCCTCATCCTGGGCGGGATCGCCTCCCGGCTGCGCGACCTGATCCGAGTGGCCTCCCTCCCCGAGGGCCTGCCTCCCTCCGAGGCGGCCCGGGCGGCCGGGGTCCGGTTCGACTGGCAGGTCCGCCGCTACCGGGAGCAAGCGGGCCGGTACCGGCCGGCCGACCTGGAGGCCCTCCACTGGCACGTGGTGGAGGCGGACCGGGCCCTCAAGGCGGGGATGCCGGGCGACGTGGTCCTGGCGGCGCTGGTGACGGCCGCGGCCGGGCGGCCCGAGGCCGCTCTGGACGTCCCGGTCCGGGTCAGCCGTTAGGCCGCGTCTACCTGGGGAGGAGCGAGGGTACCGGCCGCCGCGCCTACTGGGCGGCGGAGGCGAGCTCCGAGGCCCGGGAGGCCACCAGCCGGGCCAGGCGGGACTTCCTGCGGGCCGCCGCTCGCTTGTGGATGACCCCCTTGGAGGCCGCCTTGTCCAGGGCCCGGGCGGCCTCCCGCAGGCGGGCCTGGGCGGCCTCCAGGTCGCCCGCGCCCACGGCCGCCCGAACCTTCTTGGCGGCCGTCTTGAGGGCGCTACGGACGGCCTTGTTGCGCATCCGGCGCCGCTCGTTCTGGCGGATCCGCTTGATCTGGGACCTGATGTTGGCCATGGCCGGCGACCGATTGTACCAGCGGGACCGGCCGGCGCCCCGTGGGGCTGGCGGACCGTCGCCACCGCGGACGGGTCGGGGCCCGGAAGGGGCGAACCGCGTACCCTAGCCCCCGATGGACCAGTCCCGGATCCGCAATTTCTGCATCGTGGCCCACATCGACCACGGCAAGTCCACCCTGGCCGACCGCTTCCTCGAGCTCACCCACGCCGTGGACGCCCGCCTCATGCGGGAGCAGTTCCTGGACCGGATGGAGCTCGAGCGGGAGCGGGGCATCACGATCAAGGCCCAGGCGGTGCGGCTCCGCCACGAGCTCGACGGCCGGGAGTACGTGCTGAACCTCATCGACACCCCGGGCCACGTGGACTTCACCTACGAGGTGTCTCGGAGCCTGGCCGCCTGCGAGGGAGCCATCCTCCTCGTGGACGCGGCCCAGGGGATCGAGGCCCAGACCCTGGCCAACTTCCACCTGGCCAGGCAGGCGGGGCTCACGGTCGTGCCGGCGGTGAACAAGATCGACCTCCCCCAGGCCGACCCCGAGGAGGTGGCCCGGGAGCTGGCCGAGCTCGTGGGCGTCGAGCCCGAGGAGGTCCTGCGGGTGTCGGCCAAGACCGGGGCGGGGGTCCGGGAGCTCCTGGAGGCCGTGGTCCGTCGAGTGCCCCCGCCCCGAGGGGACCCCGAGGCCTCCCTGCGGGCCCTCATCTTCGACTCGAGCTACGACCCCTACCGGGGGGTCGTGGCCTTCGTCCGGGTCGTGGACGGGAGGATCCGCCACCGGGAGCGGATCCTCCTCATGTCGAACCGGGTGACCTCGGACCTGGAGGAAGTGGGGGTGTTCGCCCCGGACCCCGTCCCCACCCAGTCCCTGGAGGCCGGCGAGGTCGGCTACCTCGTGACCGGGGTGAAGGACGTCCGCCAGGCCAAGGTGGGGGACACCGTGACCACCGCCGCCGCCCCGGCCGCCACGCCGCTCCCGGGCTACCGGGAGCCCAAGCCCATGGTGTGGGCGGGGCTCTACCCCTCGGACGGCGGCGACTACACGCTCCTGCGCGACGCCCTGGACAAGCTCCGGCTCTCGGACGCCGCCCTGGTCTACGAGCCGGAGTCCTCCAAGGCCCTGGGGTTCGGGTTCCGCTGCGGGTTCCTGGGCCTGCTCCACATGGACATCGTGAAGGAGCGGCTGGAGCGGGAGTTCGGGCTGGAGCTCATCGCCACCGCCCCCAACGTGGAGTTCCGGGTCCGCAAGGGGGACCAGGTCACCGTGGTGCACAACCCCTCCGAGATGCCCCCGCCCGGGACCTACGACGCGGTGGAGGAGCCCTACGTGCTGGCCACCATCGTCACCCCCACCGAGTACCTGGGGGCGGTGATGGAGCTGAGCCAGCAGCGGCGGGGCGAGCTGCAGGACCTCCGGTACCTCTCGCCTGAGCGGGCCGAGGTCCACTACCTCCTGCCGCTGGCCGAGATCATCTTCGACTTCTTCGACCTGCTCAAGTCCCGCACCCGAGGCTACGCGTCCCTCGACTACGAGCACTGGGGCTACGAGCCCTCGGACCTGGTCCGGGTGGACATCCTGCTGCAGGGGGAGCCGGTCGACGCCTTCTCGGCGGTGGTCCATCGGGACAAGGCCTACGCCTACGGGCGGGCCATGACCGAACGCCTGCGGGAGCTCATCCCCAGGCAGCTGTTCGAGGTGGCCATCCAGGCGGCCGTAGGGAGCCGGGTCATCGCCCGGGAGACCATCCGGGCCAAGCGGAAGGACGTGCTGGCCAAGTGCTACGGGGGGGACGTGACCAGGAAGCGCAAGCTCCTGGAACGCCAGAAGGCCGGCAAGGCGCGGTTGCGGCGGATCGGGCGGGTGGACGTACCCCAGGAGGCCTTCATCGCCGCCCTTCGGATCGACCAGGGCCAGCCGGCCGGGGGGAGGGGCCGGTGACGGGCGAGCGGGGTCCCGGCCAGGGGCCCGAGCGAGCCGGCCTCTACGTCCACGTCCCGTTCTGTCTCACCCGCTGCGGCTACTGCGACTTCAACGCCTACGCGGGCCTGGGCCACCTCGTCCCCCGCTACCTCCGGGCCCTCCGCCGGGAGGCCGAGCTCGTGGCCCCGGCCTGGCGGGACGTGGAGTTCGTCTCGGTCTTCTTCGGGGGCGGGACCCCCACCACCGTGCCCGCCGAGGCCCTGGGGGCCTTCCTGGGCTGGCTGCGGGGGACCTTCCGGGTGAGGCCCGGGGCCGAGGTCACGGTGGAGGCCAACCCCGACACGGTGGACGAGGCCTTCCTCTCCCGGCTCCTCGAGGCGGGAGTCACCCGGCTCTCCATCGGGGTGCAGTCCTTCGACCCGGCCGTCCTGGTCGGCCTGGAGCGCGTGCACTCGGAGGCCTCGGCCCGCGCCGCCTACGCCGCGGCCCGCCGGGCCGGGTTCGGGGACGTGAACCTGGACCTCATCTACGGGGCCCACGGGGAGACCCTGGCCTCCTGGCGCCGGACCCTGGAGGAGGCGGTGGGGCTCGGGCCCGAGCACCTCTCCTGCTACGCGCTCACGGTGGAGCCCGCCACGCCCCTGGGGCGGAAGGTCCGGCTGGGCCTGGTCCCGCCTCCCGACCCCGACCTCCAGGCCGAGATGTACGGGCTGGCCTGCGAGCTCCTGGCCCGGGAGGGCTACGAGCACTACGAGGTGTCCAACTGGGCCCGCCCGGGCCACCGGTGCCTCCACAACCTGGGCTACTGGGAGGGCCGGCCGTACCTGGGCCTGGGGGCCGGGGCCCACTCCTTCCGGGACCCCGTCCGGTGGTGGAACGTCCGCCCGCCCCAGCAGTACCTGGGACTCGTGGAGGCGGGGAGGGTCCCGGTGGGGGGACGGGAGGTGCTCTCCGAGGAGGACCGCCGGCTCGAGCGGCTCCTCCTGGGCCTCCGGGTGGCTGAGGGGGTGCCGGCGGGGTGGGTGCCCCGGGCCGAAGCCGAGCGGTTCGTGGAGGAGGGGCTGGCCCGAGTGCGGGAGGGCCGGTTCGCCCTCACCGACCGGGGCATGCTCCTCGCCAACGAGGTGGTGCTGGCCCTGGCCGGGTGAGGGGCCCAGCTCGCCCCGGAGCCGGGCCCGCGCGGCTCGTCCCCGGGAGGCGGGCCCTTGCTCGGCGCTCCCCGGCGTCGTTCAGACCCCGAGGCCCGGGCAGGGCGGCCCCAGGGGGAGCGGGGCCTGCGGGGCGCCGTCCTCCGAGGCGGGGACCGTCCGCTGCTCGGTCCGGAGCGGCACGAAGGCCGAGCCGTCGAAGCGGAACACGGCGTCCCGCACCTCGTAGCGCGAGCCGTCGGGGGCCAGGACCGCCGAGGTGGCCACGACCCGTGGCTCCCCCCGCTCCTCCGCGCAGGTGAGGAAGTCGAAGTGGACCACGGAGCCGCCGAAGGGGAAGACGCCCGGGGCCCCCGGCTCGAACCCGGGGGCCCCCGGCGGGGCCACGGGGATACCGGCCGCGCCGTCCGTCCCCACCCGGAGGAAGGACAGGAAGGAGGTGGAGGCTCCCTGGTCCACGAGCAGGGCGAGCTCGTCGCGGCCGTCCCGGTCGAGGTCGACCGCGACCCGTCCCTGGCACACGCGGCTGCAGGCGTCGGTGGGGACGTCGAGGGTGGCCCCGGAGCCGAACCGCACCGCCACCCGGTACGGGAGGGGTTGGGCGAAGACGTCCTCCACGCAGCCCCCCTCCGGAAGGACGTAGTGGACGGTGGCCACGTCGGTGGCCCCGTCGCCGTCGAAGTCCCCCTCGGTCCGGGACACCTCGCACCCCACGGCCAGGGGGGGAGGCGACGTGGGAGGGGGAGCCGTGGGCGACACGGCCGTGGGGGCCGTGGCCGTGGGGCTGGGGGCGGCCCCGGTAGGTGGGGCCGGTGCAGGCGAGCCGCCCCGGCGGGCCAGGGCGGCTCCGAGGACCGCGCCCCCGGCCGCGAGCGTCAGGGCCAGGGCCGCGAGCCACAGGGTTCTCCTCCGGGTGTCGGGACGTCGCGTCAGCGTCGCTCCTTCAGGGTGGCCGGGTCCGGCCCGGGCCTTCCTGCGCCCTCACCCAAGCACCGACGGCGGACGGAGGCAAGGGGTTTCGTCTGGGCCCGCTCTGGCTGTCCGGCCCGCGGCCGGGTTGCGGCCGGGGCCGCTGGCTCGCCCGGTGCCCGACCCGAGGCCGCGCCGCCGCCTGCTAGCAGTCGAGCCCCGAGAGTGCTAAATGTAGTCGCGAAATGGCCCGAAGCAAGGTGAGCCAGGACCGCCGGGCCGAGCCCACGGGACGGTCGGCCGGCGCCGAGGCTCCGACGCGACGCGAGCTCTCCGAGCGGAAGGCCGCCATCCTCCGGGCCCTGGTCCAGCAGTACATCCGCACCGGGGAGCCCGTGAGCAGCGAGGCCCTGGCCCAGACCGCCGGCCTGGGGGTGAGCTCGGCCACCATCCGCAACGAGCTGGCCGCCCTGGAGGAGATGGGCTACCTCTTCCAGCCCCACACCTCCTCCGGCCGGGCCCCCACCGACCTGGCCTACCGCTTCTTCGTGGACATGCTCCCGGCCCGCCCCCGGCTCCGGGACGCCGAGTGGCGGGCGGTGGTGGCCTTCTTCGACGCCGCCCTGGCCAGCGTGGACGAGATCCTCCGGGGGACCACCAAGCTCCTCTCCCGCCTCACCCACTACGCCTCCGTGGCGCTGGCCCCCAGCCCGGCCGCCCGGGCCATCGTCCGGGCCGAGCTGGTGAGGGTGGGGCCGGGGATCCTGCTGCTCGTGGTGTTCGACACGGGCCAGGTCGAACGCCGGCTGGTCGAGCTCCCGCCGGCCCGGGGCGAGGAGGACCTGGAGCGCACTTCCCGGGCCATCACCGAGGCCTTCCGGGGCCTGACCCTGTCCGGGGCCCGGAAGGTGGCCCTGGAGCGGGCCAAGGGGGCGGAGCCCGCTCAGCGCCTGCTGCTGGAGCGGGTGGCCGAGGCCCTGGCCCAGATCGAGGCCTCGCAGGCGGAGCACGTCTACCTGGGCGGGGTCTCCTACATCGTGTCGGAGGAGGCCTTCCGCCGCCGGGAGACCCTGCAGCGGATCTACGAGGCCCTGGAGCGGGAGTCCGCGGTCCTGCGAATGCTCCGGGAGGCGGTGGCCGTGGACCGGCCGATCAGCGTCATGATCGGGCGGGAGAACCCCTTGCCCGAGATGTGGGAAGCGAGCGTGGTGGCCGCCCCCTACCGGGCCGGGAGCGAGGCCGTCGGGACCATCGGGGTGGTGGGGCCCACCCGCATGGACTACGTGGCCGCCATCTCCGCCGTGCGGGCGGTGGCGGAGCGGCTGTCCCGGGCCGTGGAGGCGCTCGCGGGCTGACGCTCGGCGCCCAGCCTCCCCGGCCCGACGGCGAGGGTCGGTACACTCGCAGACATGGCCGCCAGGGGTCGCGACCTCTACGCCATCCTCGGGGTTCGCCCCGACGCCACGGAGGAGGAGATCAAGCGGGCCTACCGCAAGCTGGCCCGGGAACTGCACCCCGACGTGAACAAGGACCCCCGGGCCGAGGAGCGGTTCAAAGAGGTCAACGAGGCCTACCAGGTCCTCTCCGACCCCGCCAGGCGCCGCCAGTACGACCTGTTCGGGACGACCGAGGGGGTGCCCGCCGCGGCGGGCCCCGACCTGTTCCCCTTCGGGGACTTCGGCGACCTCTTCGACACGTTCTTCGGGGGGTTCGGGGCCCGCCGGCCCAGGCGGCGGACCCGGGCCGAACGGGGGCGGGACCTCTTCGTGGAGCTGGAGCTGGACTTCGAGGAGGCCGTGTTCGGGGCCCGCAAGGAGGTGGAGGTCGACACCCTGGAGGAGTGCCCGAGGTGCCGGGGGAGCGGATGCGAGCCGGGCACCTTCCCCTCCCGGTGCACCCGGTGCGGGGGGCTGGGCGAGATTCAGGACGTGACCCGGGGGCTGTTCGGGACCGTGATGACCGCCCGCCCCTGCACGGCCTGCGAGGGGACCGGGGAGGAGATCGCCGCCCCCTGCCGGCAGTGCCGAGGGGACGGGAGGGTCCCCGCCAGGCAGACGGTGGTGGTGGAGGTCCCGGCGGGCGTCTCGGACGGGATGGAGCTCCGGGTCGCGGCGGCGGGCCAGGAGGGCCGGATGGGAGGGGCCAGCGGCGACCTCTACGTCTCGCTCCGGGTGCGGCCCCACCCGGTCTTCGAGCGCCGGGGCCAGGACCTCCACTGCACGCTCCGGGTCCCCATGACCCTGGCGGCCCTGGGGACCGACCTCGAGGTCCCCACCCTGGAGGGGCCGGAGCGGCTCCGCCTGGAGCCCGGCACCGCCTCCGGGACGGTGGTGAAGTTCAAGGGACGGGGCGTCCCCCACCTGGGCAAGCGGGGACGGGGGGACCTCTACGTGCGGGTCGAGGTGGAGACCCCGAGGCCCGCCTCCCGGGAGGAGCGGGAGCTCCTGGAGCGGCTGGCCCGGCTGCGGGGGGACCTGCCGGCGGAGCCCGGGCTGACGGGGCGGCTCCGGCGGCGGCTGGAGCGGGAGCGGGCCGGTGAAGGCCGGGAGGGGCAGGCGGGGGCCGGGCCGTGACCGGCCCCCGGTGAGGCCGGGGAGCCCGTGTCCGCCCCCCACTTCTTCGTCCCCTCCCTGGCCCCGGGGGTCGTGCGGCTCTCCGCCATCGACAGCCGCCACGCCCTTCGGTCGCTGCGGATGGCCCCCGGGGAGGAGTTGACCCTGGCTGACGGCCGGGGGGCGGTGGCCCGAGGGCACCTGGTGGGGGAGGAGGGGGGCCTGGCCGTGGTGCAGGTGGTGGCGGTCAGCGCCCGGGCCCGTCCCCGGCCCCCGGTGGCCGTCGCGCTGGCCCCACCCAAGGGGGAGCGGCTCACCTGGGCCGTCCAGAAGCTGGCCGAGCTCGGGGTGGAGGAGGTGCTCCTGGTCCGGGCCCGTCGCTCGGTCCGGGAGTTCCCGCCGGAGCGGGCGGGGCGGCTGCTCGAGCGGCTGCGGACGGTGGCCAGGGAGGCGGCCATGCAGTCCCGCCAGGCCTTCGTGACCGAGGTCCGGGAGGGGGGCGAGCTGGACGCGGCCCTCCTGGCCGGCCAGGACCTCGTGGTGCTCCTCTGGGAGGAGACCTCCACGCCCCTCCGGGAGGTCCTCCCGCCGGAGCCCTCGGGGGTGCGGCTGGTCGTGGGCCCCGAGGGAGGGTTCGGGGCGGGAGAGGTGGAGCGGGCCGTGGCGGCCGGGGCCGTGCCCGCCAGCCTGGGTAGCGCCGTGCTCAGGACGGAGACGGCGGCCGTGGTGGGGGCGGCCCTGGTGCTCGCCCGCTACGGGAGGCTGGGCTAGGGTGGGGGCCGTGGCCCGGTCGGCGGCGGACTGCGTCTTCTGTCGGATCGTGGCGGGGACGGTGCCCGCCACGGTCGTGGCGGCCTCGGAGGGGGTGGTGGCCTTCCGCGACATCCGCCCCCGGGCTCCCACCCACGTCCTGCTCGTCCCCCGGGAGCACATCCCCTCGGCTGCGGAACTCGGGCCCGACCACGGCGGGATGCTGGCCGAGCTGTTCCAGCTGGCGGCCCGGGTGGCCCGAGACGAGGGCGTGGACCGCACGGGGTGGCGGCTGGTCACCAACGTGGGCCCCGCCGCCGGGCAGAGCGTCTACCACCTGCACTTCCACCTGCTGGGAGGGAGGTCGCTGGGGTGGCCGCCCGGCTGAGGGGCCGGAGGCGCGCGGCCCGGGAGGTGCTTCCAGGGACGGGGAGCGCTCCTATAATCGAGGGGTGATGGGTCACGGGTCGCGGGAACGCGGCCCTTCTTTCTAGACGGAGGCAGGGAACCGAGCACGTGGCGGAGGCCGCGGCAGAGAAGACGGCTCAAGTGAAGATCCTGGTGCCCGGGAGCCAGCCCATGGTGGCGCTCCTGGGCCAGCGGGACGAGCTTCTCAAGCTGGTCGAGTCGGCCTTCGACTCCCACATCCTGGTCCGCGGCAACGAGATCACCATCACCGGCGAGGAGGAGGAGGCCGAACGGGTGGCCCTCCTCTTCGAGGAGCTCCTGAGCCTGCTCGAGCAGGGGCAGACCCTCACCGCCGACTCGGTGGGGCGGACCATCGACATGATCAAGGAGGACCGGGCCCGGCCCTCCGAGGTCATGGGCGACGTCATCCTCACGGTGCGGGGGAGGGCCATCGCCCCCAAGACCGTGGGGCAGAAGCGGTACGTGGACGCCATCCGCAAGAACACCGTGACCTTCGCCATCGGCCCGGCGGGGACCGGGAAGACCTACCTGGCCGTGGCCACGGCGGTCAAGGCCTACCAGGACCGGGAGGTGTCCCGGATCATCCTCACCCGCCCGGCCGTGGAGGCCGGGGAGAAGCTCGGGTTCCTGCCCGGGACCCTCTACGAGAAGATCGACCCGTACATGAAGCCCCTCTACGACGCCCTTTACGAGATGGTGGACGCCGAGGCCCTCCAGCGGCTCATGGAGCGGGGGACGATCGAGGTGGCCCCCCTGGCCTACATGCGGGGGCGGACCCTCAACGACTCCTTCATCATCCTGGACGAGGCCCAGAACACCACGCCCGAGCAGATGAAGATGTTCCTCACCCGGCTGGGGTTCGGTTCCAAGGTCGTGGTCAACGGCGACGTGACCCAGGTGGACCTGCCCGCCGGCACCCGGTCGGGGCTCGTGGTGGTGGAGGAGATCCTCCAGGGCATCGAGGGCATCCAGTTCGTACACCTGGGGGCCAGGGACGTGGTCCGGCACAAGATCGTGCAGGACATCGTGGAGGCCTACCGGGCGTACGGGGAGCGCCGCTCGAGGGCGGACTGAAGCTCCGGTGATGAGCCATCGACGAGACCGCTCGAGATCCGTCCAGTCCCACTGACCCCGCCGCACCCCCGAGGGGCTCCCGGCCCGGCCGCGTCCGAGTGCTGGTGTCGGACCGCCAGGGCCTGCCCGTGGACGAGGAGGCCCTGGCCGAGCTGGCCCGCCGCACGCTCGAAGGGGAGGGGGTGCGGGAAGGGGAGCTCTCCCTCTCCTTCGTTACGGAGGAGGAGATGGCCCAGCTCCACCAGCGCTACCTGGGGGAGCCGGGGCCCACGGACGTCCTCTCGTTCCCCCTGGGCGAGGACGGGCTGGTGGGCGACGTCGTGGTGTGCCCGGCCGTGGCGGCCCGCAACAACCCGGACCTCCGTTCCGAGCTCCGGCTCCTCGTGGTCCACGGGGTCCTGCACCTCCTAGGCTACGACCACGAGGACCCCGGGGACCGGGCCGCCATGTGGGCCCGCCAGGAGGCCTACGCGGGGGTGCAGGGGCCGTGAGGGTCCTGGCCACCCTGGGAGCCGGCGGGGCCGTGCTGGGAGCCCTTACGGCCACCGACTACTGGGAGCTGCTGGCCATCGTGGTCCTCATCGGCCTGGCCGGGGTGTTGGCTGCGGCGGAGACCTCCATCACCCGCATGAACCGGGTCCGGGCCCATCACCTGCAGGAGGAGGGGAAACGCGGCTCGCGACAGCTCGTCCGGATCGTGGAGAACCCCGCCCGGTACCTCAATGTGGTCCTCCTCCTCACGCTCCTCGTCCACCTGGGGGGCACCACCCTGGCCACGGTGGTGGCCGTCCGGCACCTCCGCGACCTGGGGGAGATCGTGGCCACCGTGGCCATGACCGTGCTGCTGTTCGTCTTCGCCGAGATCACCCCCAAGACCTTCGCCGTCATGCACACCGACCGGGTGGCCCTCCGGCTGGCCCCGTTCGTGGTGGGGATCACCCGGGCCTTCGGCCCCGTGGCCCGGGCCCTCATCGGCCTGGCCAACGTGATCATGCCCGGCAAGGGCCTCCCCCAGGGCCCGTTCGTGACGGAGCAGGAGATCCGGGCCATGGCCGAGATGGCCTCGGAGGAGGAGGCCATCGAGGAGGAGGAGAAGGAGCTCATCCACTCCATCTTCGAGTTCGGAGACACCCTGGTCCGGGAGGTCATGGTGCCCCGGCCGGACATGGTGACCGCCCCGGTGGAGGCCAGCGTGCGGGACGTCCTGGACCTCATGCTCAAGCACGGCTACTCCCGGATCCCCCTGTACCGGGGGAGCATCGACGACGTGGTGGGGGTGGCCTACGCCAAGGACCTCCTGCGTCACCTCCACGCGGGCAAGGAGGACGTGGCCCTGGCCTCGATCATGCGGGAGCCCTACGTGGTCCCCGAGACCAAGAAGGTCTCGGAGCTCCTCAAGGAGATGCAGGCCAAACGGGTCCACATGGCCATCGTGGTGGACGAGTACGGATCGACCAGCGGCCTGGTCACGATCGAGGACATCCTGGAGGAGCTGGTGGGGGAGATCGCCGACGAATACGACCGGGAGGAGCCCCAGGTGGAGCCGGTGGACGAGCACACCTACCGGGTGAACGGGCGGCTCTCCATCGACGAGCTCAACGAGCTCCTCGGGGTGGACCTCCCCCACGAGGAGTGGGACACGGTGGCCGGGCTCATGTACGGGCTGCTCGGGGCCGTCCCCACCCAGGGCGAGCAGGTCACCTACGACAACCTGGTCTTCACCGCCGAGAAGGTCCAGGGCCGCCGCATCGCGAAGGTCCTCATCCAGCGGCGGCCGGAGGAGGGGCGGGACCAGGAGGCGGGGGTTGGCTGAGGCGGCGGACGCGGACGAGCTCCTGGTGGCCGCGGCCCGGGCCGCCCGGGAACGCGCCTACGCCCCCTATAGCGCCTTCCCGGTGGGGGCGGCCGTCCGCACCGACGCCGGCACGTTCACCGGGGCCAACGTGGAGAACGCCTCCTACGGCCTGTCCATCTGCGCCGAGCGGGTGGCGGCCGCCGCCGCGGTGGCCTCCGGGGCCCGGCGCATCGAGGCCGTGGCCCTGGTTTCGGCGGCCCGCACCCCCACCCCTCCCTGCGGGGCCTGCCGGCAGTTCCTCTACGAGTTCGGGGCGGAGATGACGGTCATCTCCGAGGCGGCCTCGGGGGCCCGGCGGGCCTGGCGCCTCTCGGAGCTCCTGGCGGACGGGTTCGGCCCCGACGACCTGGCCGCGGCCAGGTGAGCCGTGGGGTTCCGGGCGGGCTTCGTGGCCGTCGTGGGACGGCCCAACGTGGGCAAGTCCAGCCTGGTCAACACCCTGGTCGGCCAGAAGGTGGCCATCGTCTCCGACAAGCCCCAGACCACCCGCCTGCCGATCCGGGGCATCCTCACCCGCGAGGACTTCCAGATCGTCTTCACCGACACGCCCGGGTTCCACAAGCCCCGCACGGCCCTGGGAGAGGTCCTCAACCAGCGGGTGGGGGAGACGGTGGCCGACGCCGAGGTCGTCCTGCTCGTGGTGGACGCCGCGGCCGGGGTGGGGCGGGGGGACGCCTACGTGGCCCAGAGCAAGGTGGTGCCGCACCCGGGGCCCAAGGTGTGCGCGGTGAACAAGGTCGACCTCCTCCGCCACCACGCCGTGGTCCCCCAGCTCGCGGCCGCCGGCGAGCTGGCCGAGTTCGACCACATCGTGCCCGTGTCCGCCAAGACCGGGGCGGGGACCGGTGACCTCCTCCAGGTCCTCGTGGACGCCCTGCCGGAGGGGGAGCCCATCTACCCCGAGGGGGTGGCCACGGACCTGCCGCTTTCCATCCGGGTGGGGGAGGTGATCCGGGAGAAGGCCCTGGCAGTCACGAGGGAGGAGGTCCCCCACTCCATCGCCGTCGTCGTGGAAGAGCTGGAGCGGGACGAGGGGCGGGGGCTCACCCGGGTCCAGGCCACGGTGTACGTGGAGCGGGAGTCCCAGAAGCCCATCGTGATCGGCAAGGGGGGGCAGACCCTCAAGACGATCGGGACCCGGGCTCGGGAGGAGCTGGAGCTCCTCCTGGGCAGCCGGGTCTACCTGGAGCTGCGGGTGAAGGTGCAGCGGGAGTGGCAGCGGGACCCCGCGGCCCTGGCCCGCCTGGGGGTGTAGGGTGGGCGGCAGGGCCTCCGGGACCGGCCGAAGGGCCTCCGGGGAGGAGCGGCCCGGGGGCGGGGAGGCGAGAGGCGACCGTCGGGGAGGCGGGGTGGAGATCTGCTCGGAGTGTCGGAGCAGGCTCCCCCAGGGGGCCGAGGTCTGCCCCTCCTGCGGCCGCCCGGTCACCGTGGCCTACGTCCTGCCCGGGGAGCCCGGGCCGGGCGGTCGCTCTCCGTGGAGGGGACGGCGGCGGAGCGCCGGGTGGGCAGTCGGGCTCCTCGCGGCGGCGGCCCTGGCCTGGGCCGCCACCCGGGGCCCCACCGAGCCTCCCGCTGAGCCCACGCCGCCCACGTCCGGGGGCGGGGCGACCGCGGGCGCTGCCTCACCGGCCGGGACCGCCCGGGTCCCGTTCGAGCTGGAGGGGCCCCTCGCGCTGTCCGTGGAGGACGCCCGGGGGATGCGCCGGGTCGTCCTCCTGGACGGGGACGGGCGCCTCTACTCCCTCGGGCTCCGGGCTCCCGGGACCGGCGAGCCCCTCGGGATGCTCTTCGCCCAGGAGGGGTCCCTCGTCCTGGCCGGTGTGGAGACGACCTGGGCCCTCTCCACGGGGGAACTGCTGGGCAGGATCGTGGCCGCCCGCACGCGTGAGCCCCCCGGTCCCCTCCCGGGCCGAACCGAGGCGGCGGTGGTGCTGGACCCGCGGGCGCTCCTCCCCCTCGGCCGGGGGGAGCAGGCGCTCCCGGGCGCCGGGGGTTCCATCTGGCTGTCGGCACGCTTCGGGCCGGGCCGCTTCGTGGTCCGCCGGGCTCCCCTGGACGGGGGGGCCGTTCCCGAGTGGGTGGCCCTCCCCCCGAGGCTCCGGCCAGTGGCGGGCCTCCGGGTGGGCGTGGCCGGGCTCCGGGGTGGGCGCCTCGAGGTCTGGCTCCCCGAGTCCGGGGTGAAGGTGTTCGAAGGTGGCCCGCCGGCCCGGGTCCTGGCCGCCCACGAGGACCTCCTGGCCTGGGTCGGACCTCCCTGCGCCGGTTCCTGCTCCCTCCACGTCACGGACGTCCGCCACGAGGCCGACGAGGTGCTGCTCTCACCCCAGGGCAGGCTCGAGCTGAACGGGCCCGCGGGCTTCTCCCCCAACGGGCGGACCCTGGCCCTCTTCGGTCGCCTCCCTGGGGGTGAGCCGCTCCTGGTCCTCGTCCAGCCCCGTTCGGGCCGGGTCAGCCTGCTCCCGCTCGGGGTCCGCCCGGGGGCGGACTGCTCCCCCTGCCTCGCCTGGTTCCTCTCCGGGCGGAGGCTCGTGTTCGTCACGGACGCGGGCACGCTCCGGGGGCTCGAGGTGGAGACCGGCGGGCTCGAGGTGGAGACCGGCACGGCCCGGGCGGTGCCCCACTCGGTGGAGGGGAGGGTGGTGGGGGTGGCCGCCCTGTAGGTCCCCTCGGGTGGCCCTGGCCCGGCTACCATAGCCAGGGGATCCCGCGGCTCCCGGAGGAGGCTTTCATGACCACTCAGCCCGCGGGCATGGCGAAGCCCGAGGCCCCCCTTGCCGAGGCCGGGGCGGCGTTCAGCCCAGCCTCCGCGGCCGCCCTCGTGGTCCGGACCGGTGGGGTGGACGCCGTAGGGCTCGAGGAGCGGGCTGCCTCCCTGGCTCGCCGTTCGATCAAGCGGGAGGCCAAGCTGTGGGCCCTGGACCTTGCCATCCGGTGCATGGACCTCACCACGTTGGAGGGGATGGACACCCCGGGCAAGGTGGTCCAGCTCTGCGCCAAGGCGGTCCGCCCCGACCCCACGGACCCCTCCATCCCCTCGGTGGCCGCGGTAGTGGTCTACCCGAACCTGGTCCCGGTAGCCGCCGGCCAGCTGCGGGGGACGGGAGTGCGGGTGGCCAGCGTGGCCGGGGCCTTCCCCAGCGGGCTGGCCCCTCTGGAGGCGCGCCTGGCCGAGGTCCGGGAGGCGGTGCGGATGGGGGCCCAGGAGGTGGACATCGTCCTCAACCGCTCGGCCTTCCTGGCCGGGCGGTACCGGCAGGCCTTCGAGGAGATCCAGGCCTCCAAGGAGGCCTGCGGGCCCGCCCACCTCAAGGTGATCCTGGAGGTAGGAGAGCTCGGCTCCTACGACCAGGTCCGGCGGGCGGCCCTCCTGGCCATGGCGGCCGGGGCGGACTTCGTCAAGACCTCCACCGGCAAGATCGGGGTGGGGGCCACCCTCCCCGCCGCCCTCTGCATGATGGAGGCCGTCCGGGACTTCTTCCTGGAGACCGGACGGCGGGTGGGGGTCAAGGTGGCGGGCGGGATCCGCCAGTCGAAGCAGGCCGTGCAGTACCTCGTGCTCCTGTACGAGACGCTGGGTGGGGAGTGGATGACCCCCGAGCGGTTCCGGATCGGGGCCTCCACGCTCCTCAACGATGTCCTCATGCAGATCGCGAAGGAGCGGACCGGCGCCTACCAGGGCCCCGACTACTTCACGTTGGACTGACGCGGTGGGGCCAGGGGAGGAGGCGGTGAGCGAGCGGCCGGACCAGCGGGGCCCGGAGCGGGGCGGAGCCGAGGCCCCTCGGGCTCCCCAGGGCGGGCCCCAGGGGGGGCTGGAGCGCCGGGAGGCGGAGGCCGCCCGAGAGGGCGGGGGGCGGCGCATCGAGGCCCGGGAGGCTCGCCTCCTCCACCGTGCCGGCCCCTGGGAGTACGCCCCCGCCCCCGAGGCCCGGGACATCGTCACCATCCGTCCCCGGTACGGGCTGTTCATCGGGGGGGAGTTCGTGGAGCCCCGCAGCGGCCGGTTCTTCGAGACCATCAACCCGGCCACCGAGGAGAAGCTGGCCGAGGTGGCGGAGGCGGGCCCGGAGGACGTGGATCTCGCGGTGCGGGCGGCCCGGGAGGCGTGGGAGCGCTACTGGCGGGACCTGCCGGGGCGGGAGCGGGCCAAGTACGTCTTCCGGATCGCCCGGGCCCTCCAGGAGCGGAGCCGGGAGTTCGCGGTCCTCGAGTCCCTGGACGGGGGCAAGCCCATCAAGGAGTCCCGGGACGTGGACCTCCCCCTGGCCGCGGCCCACTTCTTCTACTACGCGGGGTGGGCGGACAAGCTCGAGTACGCCTTCCCCGGCCGCCGTCCCCGTCCCCTGGGGGTGGCCGGCCAGGTCATCCCGTGGAACTTCCCCCTGCTCATGGCGGCCTGGAAGCTGGCCCCGGCCCTGGCCACGGGCAACACCTGCGTCCTCAAGCCCGCCGAGACCACCCCCCTCACCGCCCTCCTCCTGGCCGAGGTGATCCAGGAGGCCGACCTTCCGCCGGGGGTGGTGAACATCGTGACCGGGGCGGGGGAGACTGGGGCCGCGGTGGTCCGCCACCCCGGCGTGGACAAGGTGGCCTTCACCGGCTCCACCGAGGTGGGCAAACTCATCCAGCGGACGGTGGCGGGGACGGGCAAGCGGCTCACGCTGGAGCTCGGGGGCAAGGCGGCCAACATCGTCTTCGAGGACGCCCCCCTGGACCAGGCCATCGAGGGCATCGTCAACGGGATCTTCTTCAACCAGGGACACGTGTGTTGCGCCGGCTCCCGCCTGTTCGTCCAGGAGTCGGTGTTCGAGCCGCTGCTGGCCAAGCTCAAGGACCGACTCCAGACCCTGCGGGTGGGCGATCCCCTGGACAAGAACACCGACATCGGAGCCATCAACTCGCGGCAGCAGCTCGAGAAGATCCAGGACCTCGTGGCCTCCGGCATCGAGGAGGGGGCCGAGATCTACCAGCCGGACTGCCCCCTGCCCGAGCGTGGGTTCTGGTTCCGGCCCACGCTCTTCACCGGGGTCTCCCAGTCTCACCGGATCGCCCGGGAGGAGATCTTCGGGCCGGTCCTCTCCATCCTCACGTTCCGCACTCCCGAGGAGGCCGTGGAGAAGGCCAACAACACGGCCTACGGGCTGTCGGCGGGGGTCTGGACGGAGAAGGGATCCCGGATCCTCTGGATGGCCCGCCGGCTCCGGGCCGGGGTGGTGTGGGCCAACACCTACAACCGTTTCGACCCGAGCTCGCCGTTCGGGGGCTATAAGGAGAGCGGGTTCGGCCGGGAGGGGGGCCTGCACGGCCTGGAGCCCTACCTCGAGCTCACCCCGGACGGGGCCAGGCGGTGAGGGACGTGGCCGGCCGGCTCGAGGTCCGCAAGACCTACAAGCTCTACATCGGCGGGGCCTTCCCCCGTTCGGAGTCCGGCCGCTCCTACCCCGTCCTGGGGCGCAAGGGGGAGGTGCTGGCCCGGCCGGCGCGGGCCTCCCGCAAGGACCTCCGGGACGCGGTGCGGGCCGCCCGGGCCGCCTGGCTGGGATGGTGGGAAGCCACGCCCTACCAGCGGGGACAGGTGCTCTACCGGGTGGCGGAGCTTATGGAGGGCCGCCGGGACCAGTTCGCCCGGGAGCTCGAGGCCCTGGGGTCTCCCGATCCCGAGCGGGAGGTGGCCGCCTCCATCGACCGGTGGGTGTGGTTCGCGGGGTGGTCCGACAAGGTCCACCACGTCCTGGGGACGGTGAACCCCGTGGCCGCGCCCTATTTCAACTTCACGGTCCCCGAGCCCACCGGGGTGGTGGGGGTGGTGGCCCCGGAGGAGCCGGCCCTGCTGGGCCTGGTCTCGAGGCTGGCCCCGGTCATCGTCTCCGGCAACACGGCCGTGGTCCTGGCCAGCGAGCGCAAGCCCCTCCCAGCGGTGACCCTGGCCGAGGTCCTGGCCACCTCGGACGTCCCCCCGGGGGTGGTGAACGTCCTCACGGGCTACAAGCGGGAGCTCGTCCCGTGGCTCGCCTCCCACATGGACGTGAACGCCCTGGACCTCACCGGGGTCCCCGAACACCTCGTGCCGGAGGTGGAGGCGGCGGCGGCGACGAACGTGAAGCGGACGGTCCGGGACGGGACCGTCGACTGGTTCGACGAGGCCGCCCAGAGCCCCTACGCCATCACCGCCTTCATGGAGATGAAGACGGTGTGGCACCCGATGGGCGTGTGACCTTCGACCCGACTCCCCATCGGGTCCCGACCTACGTCCCGAAGGGCAGGAGGAGTAGCTACCGGGTGGCTGGGCCTCTGTACCGGGCGGGGCTCCAGATGGCATCATCCCCGACATGTCGCGGGCGGCGGCACCACTGGAGGCGGGGTTCGACGCACTCGGCCGGGGCGATTGGGCAGCTGCCCGGGACGCCTTCCTCGCCGCCCTGGACGAGCACGAGGACCCGGAGGCCCGGGACGGCCTGGGTCGGGCGCTCTGGTGGCTCGGCGACGTGGACGGGGCGATCCACCAGCGCACGCAGGCCTTCGCGGCGTTTCGCCGCCGGGGGGACGCGGCGCGGGCGGCCCGGATCGCCCTGTGGCTGGCCCGGGAGTACCTGGAGGCCATCGGGAACCGCCCGGCGAGCGACGGGTGGGTGGCGAGAGCGGAGGGCCTGGTGGCGGGGCTCGGGGAGGACGCCGTCGCGGGGTGGCTCGCCCTCGCCCGGGCGGAGCGATCGGACGACGCCCGGGCGATGGGGCGGGGGGCGGCCGCCGCGCTCCACCTGGCCCGCCGGCTAGAGGACGCGGACCTGGAGACCGCCGCGCTGGCCCGTCTGGGCTACGCGGAGGTCGCGGCGGGGGACGTCGTGGCGGGGACCGCCAAGCTCGACGAGGCCATGGCGGCGGCGACGGGCGGCGAGGTGGCGAGCCCGGAGACGATCGGGGAGGTCACCTGCGTGGCCGTGGCCGCCTTCGAGCTGGCGGCGGACTGGCAGCGGATCGAACGGTGGGGCGGCGTGATCGAGAGCTGGATCCGGAGCCACGGCCACCTCCCCGTGCTCTCGTTCTGCTACGCGTGCTGCGCCGAGATGTTCCTCGCCTCCGGCCGCTGGGACGAGGCGGAGGGGATGCTGGCCGAGGGCCTGGGCGCGCTGCGGACGACCGGCCACCGGTCCCGGTGCGTCCACCCGGCGGCCAAGCTCGCCGAGCTCCGGCTGGCCCAGGGCCGGATCGAGGAGGCGGAGCAGCTCCTGGCCGGCTTCGAGGACCTCCCGGAGGCGGCCCACGCCCTCGCCTCGCTGCACCTGGCCCGCGGGGAGCACGCGATGGCCGCGGCGGTCGTCCACCGACGCCTGAACCGGGTGGGCCGCAACGGCGTGCTGGGAGCACCGTTCCTCGCCCTGCTCGTGGGCGTGCAGCTGGCCCAGGGGGACGTGGACAGCGCCTCGGAGACCGCGGGCGCGCTGGCCGACGTCGCCCGGCGGTCTAGTCTGCCGCGGATCGGGGCCCAGGCCGACCTGGCCCTGGGGCGCGTGGCTCTGGCCCGGGGCGATGCGGCGGCCGTGGCGCTCCTGGAGCGGGCGGTCGCGGGCTTCGCCGCGCAGGACATGCCCCTCGACGCGGCCCGGGCCCGGCTGGAGCTGGCCCGGGCGCTGGGGACCGAGCGGCCCGAGGTGGCGGCGGGGGAGGCCAGGGTCGCCCTGGCTGCGCTGGAGCGGCTGGGCGCGCCCCGGGAGGCCGACGAGGCCGCCGCGCTCCTCCGCCGGCTCGGGGTCCGGGGCCGGACCGGCCCGAAGGACCGGGGGCTCCTCACCCGTCGCGAGCTCGAGGTCCTCCGGCTCCTGGCGGAGGGCCTCACGAACGCCGAGATCGCCGCCCGCCTCTACATCAGCACGAAGACGGCCGGCCACCACGTCAGCAACGTGCTCGCCAAGCTCGGCGCCCGTACCCGCGGCGAGGCCGCCGCCTGGGCGCTGCGGAACCTCGACGACCTCCCCTCCCGGGATCGCTCCCGGAGATAGGGAACCTTCCCGATCCTCCCCCACCCCGACGGGGGCACGATCGTGCCGTCCCGAGAGGAGGAGGTGCGGGATGGACGCACGGACGAGGGGCGGGCGGGCCAACGCGCTCCCGGCGGAGCTCACAGCACGCGCCAGCGCCGGCTGCCGGGCGCCGGCGGCGGCGGTGTACGAGCTCCTGGCCGATCCGAGGACCCACCTGATCTGGGGCGGGGAGCGGCAGAAGCGGAGCAGCCGGCTGCTCTCGGTCGAGGCCCCGGAGGGTCAGGCCCGGGTGGGCACCGAGTTCCGGACGGAGGGGACGGACCCGATGGGCGGGTTCACCGACGTCTCGGTCGTGACCGAGGCCGACCGGCCCCGGCGCTTCGAGTTCGTCACCGAGGCCCGGCTCACGACGAAGAGGGGCCGCGCGGTGGACTGGACGATCGTGCACCGGTACGAGCTCGTGCCGGAGCCGTCGGGCGCCTGCCGGATCGACTACACCGCGCGGATCACCCGGATCAGCGAGCTGCCGGGGATGCTCGCCGTGCTCCGCGTGCCCGTGCTCTCGACGGTCGCCCGGAAGGCCTCGGAGGGGGCCGCCCGCCGCGGCGTGCGGAACCTCGCCCGGCTGGCCGGGGAGCGGGCCGGGCGGTGACCCCGGCCGCGGCCGTGGGGCTGCCGGACGACCGGTGCCAGTGCGAGCACTGGGGCTACGTGCTCGAGGGGAAGCTGATCTTCTATACCGCCCAGGGCGAGGAGGAGTTCGTGGCCGGGGACGCCTACCAGGTGGGCCCGGGCCACACCCCGGAGATCTTCCCCGGGCCAGGGTGGTCGAGTTCAGCCCCACGGCCGAGCTCACGCGGACCCTCGAGGTCGTGATGCGGAACATGAGGCCATGGGCGGCTGAGGGGTCGGGGAGCGGCCGCCCGCCCCTGTTGAGATTTCGTCGCGGCCCCCGGGCATCCCTGGCGCCGGTGAACGGTCGGGGTACGATTCGACTCGTCCATGCCGCTCTACAAGGAACAGGGGATCGTCCTCCGCGCGATCAAGCTCGGCGAGGCCGACAAGATCGTCACGATCCTGACCCAGGGGTCCGGAAAGGTCCGGGCCGTGGCCAAGGGGATCCGGCGGACCCGGAGCCGCTGGGGGGCCCGCCTCGAGCCCATGGTCCACGTCTCCCTCCTCCTGTACCGGGGCCGGGGGAGCCTGGACACGGTCACCCAGGCCGAGATCCTCCACCCGTTCCGACGGGTCCGCTCCGACCTCGGCCTGATCGCTGCCGCGGAGGCCATGTTGGAGGCGGTTGACGCCGTGGCCGAGGAGCACGAACGGAACGTCCGGCTATTCCTCCTCCTGCGCCAGGGGCTCCTGGCCCTGGAGGCCCGGCCCGGGGACCCGGCCGCCGTGGCCGAGGGCTTCCTGCTCAAGCTGCTCTCGCTGACCGGCTTCCAGCCCAGCCTGTCGGGGTGCGCGGTGTGCGGGGCGCCCGGCCCCCACGGGCAGTTCTCCGCCGGGCAGGGGGGGACCGTGTGCGGGCGGTGCGCGGAGGAGGGCGCGGGACCGGTGGGGGCGGCGGCGGTGGCGTGGCTCGAGCGGCTGGCGCGGGCCGACCTCGCCAGCGCCGGGGACCTCTCGCCCCCCGACCCCGTGCGGAGGGAGGCCCGCGCCATGCTCTACGGCTACGCCGAGTACCACCTGGAGCGACGTCTGCGGAGCCTGGCCCTCCTGGCCCGCCCCAGCGGCCCCTTCGCCCGCCGCCCCCAGCCCGTCGGGGCCGGGGTCCCCGGGACGGGGTGACGGGCGTGAGCTTCCTCCAGGACCTGGACCGGAGCCGGCTCCCCGCCCACGTGGCCATCGTCATGGACGGCAACGGCCGGTGGGCCAGGCAGCGGGGGCTCCCTCGGACCGAGGGCCACGCCGCCGGGGAGCGGGCCCTGTTCGACACGGTCGAGGGGGCCCTGGAGATCGGGCTCCCCTGGCTCACGGTGTTCGCCTTCTCCACCGAGAACTGGCGGCGCCCGGCCTCGGAGGTCCGCTACCTCCTCAACTTCAAACGGGACCTCCTCAGGCGCCGGCGGGACGAGCTCCACGAGCGGGGGGTCCGGATCCGGTTCGCCGGGCGCCTGCGCTCCTGGCGGGTCCCTGCCTCGGTGGCCCGGGAGATGGAGGAGGCCCAGGAGCTCACCAAGCACAACCGCCGCCTCACCCTCACCATCGCCTTCAACTACGGGGGGCGGACGGAGATCGTGGACGCCGTCCGCCGCCTCCTGGAGGACCACGACCGGGGCCGGCTCAAGGGGGAGCGGCTCACCCCGGAGTCGATCTCCTCCCGCCTGTACTACCCGGACATGCCCGACCCCGACCTCGTGATCCGGACCGGGGGGGAGATGCGGATCTCGAACTTCCTCCTCTGGCAGTCGGCCTACTCGGAGCTCTGGTTCACCCCCATCTACTGGCCGGACTTCACCCGGGAGGTCCTCTACGAGGCCATCCGGGACTACCAGAAGCGGGACCGCCGGTTCGGGGCGATCGAGGACCGGTAGCCCGGCGACGCTTCGCCCGACGGGAGCAGCGAGGCGGCCCCCTCCGTCCGTATGATCCGGTGGAATGGCGGTCCTCTATTTCGCCTACGGGGCGAACATGGACCCACAGCGGATGGCGAGGCGGTGTCCGGGGGCCGTGGCTCTCGGCCCGGCCCGCCTAAACGGGTTCCGGCTCGCCTTCAGCGTGTACTCCACCGAATGGGAGGGGGGCGCGGCCAACCTGGAACTCGACGAGCGGGCCCACGTGTGGGGCGTCCTCTGGTCCGTCCCCGAGGAGGAGGTGTCCGGGCTGGACGCCTACCACGGCCACCCCACGTTCTTCCGCCGGGAGGACGTCTCGGTGGAGGGCCCAGGGGGCCGGGTGGTGGCCTTCACGTTCCGGGTGGCCCACCAGACCGGGACCTTCATCCCTCCCACCCAGGCCTACCTCCAGGTGCTGCGCTCCGCCGTGCGCCTCCAGGGCCTCCCCCCCGAGGCCCTGGACGCCATCGACCGGGCCGCCCAGCTGCCCTACCGCCCGACCATCTCGACCTGACGGGCCCTCGCGAGGCCCGGCCCGGCTCGGCCCCCGGCCCGCCGGGGCCGGGGCCCGCTATCATGGCCCCCACGCCAGCGGCTGCCGCCAGCGGCCGGGAAAGGAGGAGCGCTCATGGCGGACCTCATGGAGACCGTCGCCTCCCTGGCCAAGCGCCGGGGGATCGTCTTCCCGTCCAGCGAGATCTACGGGGGGCTGCGTTCGTCCTGGGACTACGGCCCCCTGGGCGTGGAGCTCAAGCGGAACATCCGGAACGCCTGGTGGCGGAGCATGGTCCAGCTCCGGGACGACATCGTGGGCCTCGAGTCGGCCATCATCATGTCGCCCCGGGTGTGGGAGGCGAGCGGGCACGTCCGCTCCTTCACCGACCCCCTGGTGGAGTGCCTCCAGTGCCACCAGCGCTTCCGGGCCGACCACATCCCCGGCTTCCACGCCCCCCAGTCCGGCCACGAGGCCGACGAGAGCACGGTGGACATGGCGGCCCGGCCCCGCTGCCCCAACTGCGGCCACGACCGGTTCACCGAGCCCCGGATGTTCAACCTCATGTTCAAGACCCACATGGGGCCGGTGGAGGACGAGGCCTCCGTGGCCTACCTCCGGCCGGAGACGGCCCAGGGCATGTTCGTGGACTTCGTCACGGTCCAGCAGGTCAGCCGCAAGAAGATCCCCTTCGGCATCGCCCAGATCGGCAAGAGCTTCCGCAACGAGATCACCCCGGGCAACTTCATCTTCCGGACCCGGGAGTTCGAACAGATGGAGATGGAGTACTTCGTGGAGCCCGGGACCGACGAGCGGTGGTTCGAGTACTGGATCGAGGAGCGGCTGCGGTGGTACCGGGACCTTGGCATCCGGGAGGAGAAGCTCCGGGTCCGGCCCCACGCCCCCGACGAGCTCGCTCACTACGCCAAGGCCGCCGCGGACATCGAGTACGAGTTCCCCTTCGGCTGGAGCGAGCTGGAGGGCATCGCCAACCGGACCGATTTCGACCTCCGCCAGCACCAGGAGGCCTCGGGCAAGGACCTCACCTACTACGACCAGGAGAACGACCGCCGCTACCTCCCCTACGTGATCGAGCCGGCGGCGGGGGTGGACCGGATCCTGCTGGTGGTGCTCCTCGACGCCTACCGGGTGGACGAAGCCCCCAGCGCCAAGGGGGAGATGGAGAAGCGGGTGGTGCTGGCCCTGCACAAGAACCTGGCTCCGATCAAGGTGGCCGTGCTCCCGCTCTCCCGCAACGACCTCCTGGTCCCGGAGGCCAAGAAGGTCCACGAGCTGCTCAAGCCCCGGTGGATGACCGCCTACGACGACGCCGGGGCCATCGGGCGGCGGTACCGGCGCCAGGACGAGGTGGGGACGCCCTACTGCGTGACGATCGACTTCGACACCCTCACCGACCGTCAGGTCACGGTCCGGGACCGGGACACGATGGCCCAGGACCGCATCCCCATTGACAAGCTCGTGGACTACCTCGAGGAGCGCCTGGGGTGAGCGTGTCCCCCCTGGCCGTGTTCGCCGTGGGCTTCCTCTTGCTCCTGGGGTCGGTGGTGGCCGTGGGGGCGGGCCACTTCGGCGCCAGCGAGCTGGGCCCCTGGGTGTCCCTGGGGCTGTCCGCGGGGGCCGTGGGTTGCACCGTGGTGGCCCTTCTCATGCGGCCCCGGCGCTGAGGGCACCAGCCGGGGGCCGGCCCATGAGGAGGGGGGCTCGCCGGCTGCTGGCCCTCTCCCTGGCCCTGGCCTGGGCGGCCGGGGCCTGCACGGGTGGGGCCGGGCCCACCGGCCCCGGGCCCGGCCCCACCGGCCCTACCGGCCCGGCCACGGAGGGGTCGCCCTCCCCCCCGGGCTCCAGGGCCCGGCCCGGGCCGGACGCACCCGAGTGCCCCTACGGCCCCGCCCCCTCGCCGCGCCCCCCGGCGGCTGCCCCGCTCCCCGGGCCCCTGGCCGAGGTGGCCCGCCAGGTCGAGGAGGTCCGGGGGCTGCGCTTCGAGCGCCCCGTGCCCGCCCAGCCCGTGACCCAGGCCCGCATCGGGGAGCTCGTCACCGCCGGGATCCGCCGGGACTTCCCCCGGGAGGTGGCGGAGCGGCGGGAGCGGGCCTGGGCCCTCATGGGGGCCATCCCCCAGGACTCGGACCTGTTCCGCTCGGTGGTGGACTTCGCCGCCAGCCAGGTGGTCGGGTTCTACGACACGGTGGCCAAGCGGCTGGTCTTCGTGGGGGACCCTTCGCCCTCGCCGCTGGCCCGGCTCACCCTGGCCCACGAGCTCACCCACGCCCTGCAGGACCAGCGGTTCGACCTCACCCGCCTGGACGCCCTCGGCCGGGCCTGCCGGGACGAGGAGGCGTCGGCCCTCCAGGCCCTGGTGGAGGGCGACGCCCAGGACGTCTCCATCCGCTGGGCCCAGCGGCACCTGAGCCTGGACGAGGTCCTCGAGCTGCAGCTGGAGGCGGGGGCCCTGGCGCCGCCGCCCGCCTCCGTCCCGCCCTTCGTGGAGGGGCAGTTCCTCTTCCCCTACGAGGCCGGCCAGCGGTTCGTGCGGGCCCTCCTGGCGCGCGGAGGCCAGGAGGCCCTGGACCGAGCGTTCCAAGACCCGCCCCGGTCCACCGAACAGGTCCTCCACCCCGAGCGGTTCCCGAACGACGCCCCCCAGGCCGTGGCCGTCCCGGACTTCGCCCAGGTCCTGGGGCCCGGCTGGGAGGACCTGGACTTCCAGGACGTGGGGGAGGGGTGGCTCCAGCTGTACCTGGGGGTGGAGCTCCCGGAGTCCAGGGCCCGGGCGGCGGCGGCAGGGTGGGACGGCGGCCAGTACCGGGCCTGGACCGACGGGGAGCGGGTGGCCCTGGTGCTGGACACGGTGTGGGACAGCGAGGCCGACGCCCGGGAGTTCGCCGACGCCGTGCAGGACCTGGGGGAGGGACGCCCGGTCCGGGCCCTGGTGCGGGGGGCGGCTGTCCGGGTCCTGTACGCCTCGGACCAGGCCACCCTGGGGGCCCTGGCGGAGGCCGCGTAGCGTCAGCGCGGCCGGGAGCTCAGAGCAGCTTGAAGCGCCGCCGGCGCCTGGGCTCCTCCTCGGCCCCGCCCACCAGGCGCTCGGCCAACTCCGCCACCCGCCTGGCCACCTCGGAGTCGGGCTGGTCGACGTAGAGCGGACGGCCCCGGTTGACGGAGGTGGGCACGAGGGGACTCGAGGGGATGGCCGCGTCCACGCTCACCTTGAGGGCCCGCTCCACGGCGGACCGGTCCAGGCCCACCTTGGCGTCGGCCCGGTTCAGGACGATCCGCATCTTCTCCCTGGGCAGGTGGAGGCGGCGGAGGGTCTCCAGGTCCACCGAGAGGTGGCGGGCCCCCACGATGTCGAGCTGGGTGACCAGGCAGATGGCCTCCGAGGCGTCGAAGACCTCCAGGGCCCGGTCCGAGTAGTCGGTCGAGGCGTCCACCACCACGTAGGGGAAGGCTCGCCGGAGGGCCCGGAGGACCCGCGACACCTCCTGGGCGGCCGGGGAGGCCTCCAGGTCCGGCAGGGCCGCGTAGCCCCACACCCGGTCGGCGAGCTTCGTCCCCGCCGCCCGGATGTCGTGCACGTCGGTGAGGGTGCCCACCTCGAGCAGCTGCTCGATGGTCCGGTCCGGGTCCTGCCCGAAGTAGGCGAACAGGTCCCCCATGACGAAGTCCAGGTCGAAGAGGGCCACCTCCTCGCCCGTGCGGTCGGCGATGGCGAGGCCCAGGTTGGCGGTGAGGAACGTCTTGCCGGTGCCTCCCTTGGAGGAGAAGACCGAGATCACGCTGCCCAGGGCCTGGTCCTCAAGCCGCTGGCCCAGGGCCCGGGTGGAGCGCAGGCTGACGGCCCAGGTCACGGCCCGATCCAGGGCGTCCTTGAGGTCCTCGACCCCGAGGGTGAGGTCCACCACGTCCCGGACGCCCGCCCGCATGGCCCTGGGGATGATCCGCTCGCGGTCGCCCTCCCGGGCGAAGATGACGGTCGTGGCCGGGGAGGTCCGCATGGCCATCTCGGCCAGGCCGAAGGCGTCCGCCTCCTTCACCTTGGGCGCCACCACGAGGACCTCCACTGGCCGGTCGGAGTGCAGGAGGAGCTCCTCGGCCGCCGTTACGGTGGGGACCCACTCCACGGCCGCGGGGTCGGCCAGGCCCAACGCCGCGCCCACCTGGTCCCGGAACTCCTGTGGGGCCCCCACGGCGACGACCCGGACGGAGAGGGCCGGGCCCTCCTCCGCCTCCCGGGCCGCCGAGACCGCGGCCGCCGGCTCGGGCACGGAAGGGATGGCCTCGAGGAGCTCCCGGGACCGCTCCTCGGCCGTCCGCGCCCCCCCGAGCTCGGGCATCGGCTCGGCCAGCGCCGTCTGTTCGGACGGCGCGGGGGCCTCCTCCACCGGTTCCAGGGCCTCCTCGGCGACCTCCACGGGTTCCAGGGCCTCCTCGGCGGCCTCCACGGGTTCCGGGGCCTCCTCAGCGACCTCCACCGGTTCCTCGGCGGGCGCGGGGAGCTCCTCCACCGCCTCGGCCGCCTCCTCGGCCTCAGCCACCTCCACCACCCGGAGCTCCTCGGCCGGCTCGAGCTCGGGCGCCGCGACGTCCGCCTCCACCGGCTCGGGTTCCACCGAGGGCACCATCACCCTCTCGGGCTCGGGCTCCTGGGCGGGCGGCGGCGGGGTCGGTGCAGGCGGGGGGCCCTCGACGGGCGAGGGAACCTCGAGCTCGGGCGGTGCCTGCACGGGGGGCGGGGCCTCGGCCGGCGCCTCGACGGGGGCGGGGGCCTCGAGCTCGGGCGGGGCCTCCACCCG
>DATLZQ010000129.1:0-7475 GCA_035573915.1 Actinomycetota bacterium
CAGGGCGCCGAACACCCGGTCCCGCTCCTCCTCGTAGAAGGCCTCGAACGACCGCCCCGCCCCGGCGGCCCGCGCGGGAGCCGAGGCCAGCCGCTGTCGAGCCCGGGGGTCGTCCACGTCAGGTCATGAAGCCGCGAGGGGGGCCATCCGTTTAGGTCGTCCGGGGACGGCCCCGGGCCCCGACCTCCGAAGGGAGGGGTTCAGGCCGTCCGTTCCTTGAGCTGGCGGGCAGCCCGCTCCTTCTCCCGGGGGACCAGGGTGGGGTTGACGCCCTTGAGGACCACGTCCCTGGTGATCACGCACTTGCTCACGTCCTTGCGGGACGGGAGCTCGTACATCACGTTGAGCAGGACCTCCTCCAGGATGGCCCGAAGTCCCCGGGCCCCCGTCCCCCGCAGGAGGGCCTGCTCGGCGATGGCCTCCAGGGCGTCCGGGGTGAACTCGAGGTCCACCCCGTCGAACTCGAAGAACTTCTTGTACTGCTTGACGAGAGCGTTCTTGGGCTTGGTCAGGATGTCGATGAGGGCCTGCTTGTCCAGGTTGTGGACGTAGGTGATGACCGGGAGCCGGCCCACGAACTCGGGGATCAGCCCGTACTTGAGGAGGTCCTCGGGGAGGACGTGGCTCAGGATCTCCCCCAGGTCCTTCTCCTGGATGCCCCGGACGTCCGCCCCGAACCCCACCCCTTTGCGCCCGATGCGGGCCTCGATGATCTTCTCGATCCCCGAGAAGGCCCCGCCGCAGATGAACAGGATGTTCGTGGTGTCGATCTGGATGAACTCCTGGTGGGGGTGCTTGCGCCCTCCCTGGGGCGGCACGCTGGCCACGGTCCCCTCCAGGATCTTGAGGAGTGCCTGCTGGACCCCCTCCCCGGACACGTCCCGGGTGATGGAGGGGTTCTCGCTCTTGCGGGCGATCTTGTCGATCTCGTCGATGTAGATGATCCCGGTCTCGGCCTTCTTCACGTCGTAGTCGGCGGCCTGGATCAGCTTGAGGAGGATGTTCTCCACGTCCTCCCCCACGTAGCCCGCCTCGGTGAGGGCCGTGGCGTCGGCGATGGCGAAGGGGACGTTGAGCATCTTGGCCAGGGTCTGGGCGATGAGGGTCTTGCCGCACCCAGTGGGGCCGATCACGATGATGTTCGACTTCTGGAGCTCGACGTCGTCCCCGGCCTTGGCCCCCACCTGGATCCGCTTGTAGTGGTTGTAGACGGCGACGGCGTGGACCTTCTTGGCCTGCTCCTGGCCGATCACGTAGTCGTCGAGGAACTCGTAGATCTCACGGGGCTTGGGGAGCTCGTCCAGCTTGAGCTCGGCGGTCTCGGAGAGCTCCTCCTCGATGATCTCGTTGCAGAGGTCGATGCACTCGTCGCAGATGTACACGCCGGGCCCGGCGATGAGCTTCTTGACCTGCTTCTGCGACTTCCCGCAGAACGAGCACTTGAGCAGGTCCGAGTCGCCGAACTTCGCCATCACCCACCCCTCCCGGTCTCGCCGACCGTCCTCCGCACGCCCCCCTCGCGCATGGGGGTAAGTCTACGACGAGGTCGCGGCGGCAGCGGCAAGCTCCGGCTGGACTTTCCGGCTGGTGATGACGTCGTCGATGATCCCATACTCCTTGGCCTGTTCGGCGGTCATGATGAAGTCCCGGTCGGTGTCCCGCTTGATCTTCTCCAGGGGCTGCCCGGTGTGCTTGGCCAGGATCTGGTCAAGGAGCTCCCGGTAGCGCAGGATCTCCTTGGCCTGGATCTCGATGTCCACGGCCTGGCCGCCGGCCTGGCCGTGAGGCTGGTGGATGAGGATGCGGGCGTGGGGCAGCGCGTACCGCTTCCCCTTGGCCCCGGCGGCGAGGAGCACGGCCGCGGCCGAGGCCGCCTGCCCCATGCAGATCGTGGAGACGTCGGGCTTGATGTACTGCATGGTGTCGTAGATGGCGAACAGGGCCGTGATCTCCCCGCCGGGGGAGTTGATGTAGAGGCTGATGTCCTTGTCCGGGTCCTCGCTCTCCAGGTGCAGGAGCTGGGCCATGACGAGGTTGGCCACGGTGTCGTCGATGGGGGTGCCGAGGAAGACGATCCGCTCCTTGAGCAGCCGGGAATAGATGTCGAACGACCGCTCCCCGCGGGTCGTCTGCTCGATCACGATGGGAACCAGGTAGTCCTTCATCTCGCTCATCCTTCCGAGGGCTCTGGAGGGCCTGCCTCGCCCTCCTGGACGACCTCGGCCGCTTCGACCAGGAGCTCGAGGGCTTTGGATCGCATGATATCACCGGCCAGGCTGCTCACCTGGCCGGTCCGCTCGAGGATCCGGCGGACCTCCTTGGGGTCCCGGCCGGTGTCCCGGGCCAGGGCCCGGATCTCCCGCTCCAGGTCCTCCCGGGTGACCTGGATCCCCTCCCGGCGGGCCACCGCCTCCAGGGCCAGGTTCGCCCGGATGGCCCGCAGGGCGTGGTTGCGGGCGTCCACCCGGAACCGGAGCTCGTCCAGGCCCTCCTCGGCCAGGGCGTCCTCCAGCCGCACCCCGGCCCGCTCGGCCCGCTCCCGGGCCGCCTGAACCCGCCGTTTGGTCTCCTCGTCCACGAGCCGCTCGGGGACCTCCACGTCCTGCACCAGCTCGGCCAGCTTGCGCAGCACCCGGCTGCGGAGCACGGAGCGGGCCTCGGCCTCCTTCAGGGCCCGGAGCCTCCGGCGCACGTCCTCCCGGAGCTCCTCCAGAGTGTCGAACTCCGAGGCCGTGCGGGCGAACTCGTCGTCGGCGGGGGGAAGGCGCTTGGCCTTGACCTCCTTCACGAGCACCTGGAAGGTGACCTCCTGGCCCGCCAGCTCGCCGAAGCGATCGGGCAGGGTGGCGTTGAACTTGAGGATGTCGCCCTTGCGGGCCCCCTCCAGCTCCCGGTCCAGCTCGGGCACCAGCTCCTCCTTGCCCACCTCGGTGAAGAACCCGGGACGGCTGGCCTCGGGGACATCCCGGTCGTGGACCGAGGCCCGGACGTCGGCCAGGACGAAGTCCCCCTTGGCGGCGGGCCGGGCCACGGACTCGAGCTCCGCGAACCGCTCCCGGAGCCGGTCCAGGTACTCGTCCACCTCCCGTTCGGTGGGCTCCACGGGGGGGACCTCCACCTTGAGGCCCCGGTACTGCTCGGGCTCCAGCGACAGCCGGGGCCGGACCTCCACCGTGGCCGTGAACCGCAGGGGCTTGCCGTCCTCCACCCGCTCCACGTCGATCTCGGGCTCGCCGATGGGGGCCAGGTCGTGCTCCCGGAGGGCCCGCAGGCAGTAGGTGGGGACGAAGTCCCGGACGAAGTGCTCGATCACGTGCTCCCGCCCCACCCGGGCGTCCACGATGGGCCGGGGGATCCGCCCCTTGCGGAACCCGGGGACGGTGAGCTCCTGGGCCACGTGGCGGTAGGCCTCCTCCAGGTCGCGGGCGAACTCCTCCGGGGGGACCTCCACCGAGAGCCGGACGACGTGCTTGCGGGTCTCCTCGAGGGTGGTGCGCATGGCTCGCCCAGCCAGGCTACTCGAAAATCGCGCCCCCGGGCCCGAGCCGCCCGGGGCTACCGCGGGAAGCCGCCTCGCCCCGGGGGTCACCCGGGGAGGCGGACGTCCCGGACCTCCGCCCCCCTGAGCGCGAGGGCCCGTCCACCCACCCTGGCCTCCCGGGGCCGGAGGTCGGAGTTCCACACCCGGACCTCGAGCTCGCCGTCCACCCGCCGGACGGCCGAGAGCTCCGCCCCCGCCACCTCGAGGAGCCGCCCCACCGGGGGGAGGTGGCCTCCGCCCCGGGCCGGGGCCTCAAGAAGAGGCAGGGCGAACCGCTCCCAGGCCGGGAGGAGCTCCTCCCGGCGGGCCCCGGGGAGGAGCCCCAGCGAGAAGGCCGTCTCCCCCACCATCTGGGCCTGGGGCGTGGGGACGTCGGGCCCGGCCGGCCAGGGGCGGGTGGCCAGGCTGGGACGGCTGATGGTCCCCACGCAGCGGAGGAGGGTCACGGCCAGGGCCGGCGGCTCCTCGGCCACCTCGTACTCGAAGACGCCCTCGGCCAAGACCGCCACCCCGCCCGACAGGACCACCCCCCGGGCGGGCCAGGTGGGGGAGGGTAGCTCGGTCCCGCCCTCCGAGCGGAGCGGGCGCTCCACGAGCTCGAAGGGCGACCCCGCCACCGAGCCCGCGGCCGGCTGGGGGAGCTCCACGTAGAGCCGAAGCCGGTGGTCGGGGCGCTCGTTTCGCACCACCCCCTCCAGGCGGATGAAGGGGTCCTCGGGGCTCCGCAGGGCCCAGAGCCGCACGGCGAGCCCGGGGAAGGTCGCCACCGCCTCCCCGCCCCGGACCTCCACCCGCTCCGGGGGCGAGGGGGTGGCCCCCTCGGCGGGGCAGAAGTTGTAGAGGTCTCCCACGTCGGGCTCGTCGAGGAGGCGGAGCCCCAGGCCCGCCACGAGGACCCGGTCGCCTCGGACCTCCAGGGCCACGGGCTCCCCCACGGGCCACGGACGCCCGGGCCACGCCCCCTCCTCAGCCCCCTCCGGGCCGGGGCCGGGCTCCACCCGCCACCCCAGGCCCGGGACCCCCTCCCGTTCGAACGGCGAGGGGTTGAACCGGACCCTACCCGCCGGTCCCACCAGCTCCCCCAGGGCCCGCAGGGCCCGCAGGGCCACCGCCTCGGCCCTGGCCCGGGCCCGGGCGGTGCGGGCGTCCACCGCCCTGGCCACCTCGTCCACCGAGCAGCCGCACACGGAGTCGTGGGCCCCGTTCCAGAGCAGGAGCCGCCAGGCCTCCCGAAGCTCCTCCTCCGGCCAGGGGAATCCCGGGACCAGGGCGGCCAGGGGCTCGGCGTAGCGCTCGAGGACGGCCTCGGCTCGGGCCCGGTCCCGCTTCTGGTGGACCCGGGCGGAGTACACCCCGGGGAGGAGGTGGGCCCGGGCCGACGACCGGAGCTCTCCCCGCCACACGGGGAGGTCGGGGGGCTCGGGGCCGTCCAGGTAGCCGTCGACCGAGCCCATCTCCACCTGGAGCCCGTCGGTGCCGTCCCGCCGGGCCCCCTCCAAGAGGTCCGGGAGGTGGGCGGGGGGGCCGAAGTGGTCGGCCCCCACCGGGACCAGGAGCCGGTCCCGGGGGCTGTGAGGGGCGAGGACCTCGGCCGCCCGGCGCACGGCCCCCACGAACTCCTCCACCGACCGAGCCTGCCCCACCGGGTAGCCCAGCCCGTAGCCGAAGGCCAGGTACTCGGCCAGGACCCGGCTGCCGTCGGGGGCCTCCCACCAAAACGCCGTCCGGTCCACGGCCGACGGCACCCCCCGCCAGACCACGGCCCGCCCGATCCCCGCCCGCCGCAGGAGCTGGGGCATTTGCCCCACGTGGCCGAACTGGTCGGGGAGGTAGCCTGTGCGGGGGTCGGCCCCCAACTCCCGGGCCCGGCGCAGGCCCCACTCGAGGTTCCGGACCAGCGACTCCCCGGAGATCAGGAACTCGTCCATCTGGGTGAACCAGGGGCCCACCGAAATCCGGCCCTCCCGGGCCAGCCGGCGGACGTCGGCCTCCCGCTCCGGCCGGACGGCCAGGTAGTCGTCCACCATGGCGGCCTGGCCATCCAGGTGGAAGTGGGCGAACCGGGGGTCGCGGTCCAGGAGCTCGATGAGGCCGTCCATCATGGCCACCAGCCGCTCCAGGAAGGCCTCGAAGGACAGGTACCACTCCCGGTCCCAGTGGGTGTGGGGCACCAGCACGACCCGCAGGGGCTCCATCAGGGGGCCATCCTGACCCCCGGCCCGGCGCCCGGCAAGCGCTTCCGGCCCGGGCTTCTACCCCGCGGCCCGACGGGTGAACGTCGTCCTCGAGCGGTTCCAGGACGACCACGCGGCCCTCCGCCGCTACCTCGTGGACGAGGGGTTCCTGTCCCGGGACGGGGACCGGTACTGGCGCTCGGGCGGGCCGGTGGAGGTCTGAGGGGCCGGGGCCTCAGCCCTCGTTCCCCGGACAGCTCCGCCGCTCCACGACGGTGGGAAGGGTTCGGTACCTCGTGGTGTAGACCTCGGTCTCCTCCCGCCCGTTCGGGTAGCGGAGGGTCCGGGTGACCCGCACCGTGAACCCCTGGATGCCCTCCTGGACCACGATCTCCTCCCCCTTCTTGAGCGAGGGGTTGGGGCGGCACTCCACGGGGGGAGGGACCACGTCGTAGGGCTGGCCGGTGACCGAGCTCACCTCCACGTCGGTGTGCCCGTAGAAGGTCACCGTGATGGACGTGTCGGTGTAGGAGGTGTCGATGTAGATGCCGGCGTCGCTGTCGTTTCGGAACCGGAGGTCGGGCTTGGGCCAGGAAAGGGTGGCCTCCCGCCCCATCGGGTAGCGGCTGAACCAGTAGGAGTGGGGCTGGAACTCAAGGATCTCGTAGCCCCCGAAGAAGATGGCGTTGAACATGGTCGTGGTGAACTGGCTGATCCCGCCCCCGTACTGGTCCACGAACTCGCCGTTGGTGATGCCGGGGGCGGGGACGAACCCCTTCTCCGGCGTGCGCTCCCCCACGAACTCGTTGAGGGAGAACACCTCCCCCGGCATGACCACGTGCCCGTCCACCAGGTCCGCGATGAGGTGGATGTTGTGGACGCGGGGCTGGCAGCAGGGGTGGTACGTGGTGAAGGTGGACACGAGCTCGGTGATGTGGAGGGCCCGGGCCTCCCGGGTGGTGAGCTCGGGCTCCACGGGCGTCCCCCGGAGCCGGGCGGTCCGACCCTTCCGGAGGGCGGCCCGGACGAGCTTGCGGGCCGCCTCCTCGGGGTCGAAAGCCACCCCGTGCCGGGAGGGGACCACTTGGACCTCCCCCCCGACCACGGCGAAGGAGGCGTCCACCGGAGGGGACTCCAGCCGCTCCACCTCGTCCCCCAGGACCTGCCGCAGCCTGCGGGGGTCGGCTACCAGCCGGAGCCTGGTCCCGTCCGCCCGCTCCACCACCTCGGTGTCGAGCGCCACGGCCACCTGCTCGGGGGTGAGGGTGACCGAGCCGGTCCCCGAGGCCAGGGTGATGGGGCCGGCCAGGACCTGGCGGGCCCGCGCGAGCACCTGGTTCACCTGGTCCGAGGTGGTGCGGGGAGAGACGCGGGTCGTGGCGACGGCGATGCGGTCGGGACCCGGGCTCAGGACCGCGGCCCGGACCCGGTCCCGGAGCTCGGCCCGGTCCACGACGGCCCCCGGCCTCGGGTAGATGGCCTGGACGACCGTCCCGATGAACCGCAGGCCGCCCTCGGAAGCGGGGACCGAGAGCTCCTCCGCCGCCCTGGCCACCCAGGCCTCGAACCGGGCCTCGTCCAGGCGCTGGATGGGGTCGACCTCCACCGTGGCGAAGCTCCCCACCAGGTGGTCGAGGAGAGCGGCCAGGGGGTTCGCTTGCCGGCCCCGGCCGAGCACCTCCCGCACGGTGGCCTCCACGTCCAGCCGGTAGCCCAGGTCCGCGGCGGGGCTGCTCACGGAGGCGGGGGGGAGCCCCGCC
>DATLZQ010000130.1:0-44638 GCA_035573915.1 Actinomycetota bacterium
CGGGCCCTCTCGTTCGCCTCGGCCGCGGGCCGGGCCCTGGCGGCCATCGCCGCCGCCCCCCGCCTGGGCTCCCTCCTTCTCTTCCCCCTGGCCTTCCTCGTGCTGGTCCTCTCCCGGACCCACACGGTCACCAAGAACGCCCTGACCATGGCCTACGCCGACCACCGCGAGCTGGTGGGGACCAACGCCAGGCTGGGGCGGCTGGCGGTGGCGGGGGCAGCGTTGGGGACCGTGCCGGCCGTGCTCACCCTGCGCCTGGGTGGGGCGGCGGCCACGCTGTACGCGGCGGCCTCGGCCTACGCCCTCACCGCGCTCCTCAACCTCCGGCTGCCCGAGGCCAGGCCGCCGCCGGTGGAGGGGCGGGTGGAGCGGCTGGGCCGGGTGCCGGCCCTGGACGTGGCGGCGGCGGGCATGACGGGGCTCCGGGCCGCCAGCGGGTTCCTGCTGTTCCTCGCGGCCTTCGCCCTGCGGGCCGGGGACCAGCCGACGTCGTGGTTCGGGGCCATGGCCGGGGCGGCCGTGGTGGGCGGCTTCCTCGGGGACCTGGCCGCGCCCCGGCTCCCCCGCCGGACCCGGGAGGAGGCCGTGGTCCTGCTCTCCCTGCTGGGAGCGGGCCTGGCCGCCCTCGTGGCCTACGGGGCCTTCCGGCTGCCTGTCCTGGTGGCCTTCGCCGCCCTGGCCGGCATGGCCACGGAGTTCGGCCGCCTGGCCTTCCAGAGCCTCATGCAGCGGTCGGCTCCGGCCGGAGCCCACGGGCGGGTGTTCGTCCGCTACGAGGTGGCCTTCCAGCTGGCCTGGGTGGTGGGGGCCTTCGTCCCCACCGTCCTGCCGGTGGGCTTCCGCCTCGGGGTGCTCCTCCTGGCCCTGTTCTACCTGGGCCTGGGGCTGGCCTACGCGCGGCGGCCCCTGCGCCGGGGCCCCCCGGAGACCCTGCGCGGGGGCCCCTAGGGACCGGTGGCCGTGCGGGCCTCGATGGGGACCCAGGTCCGGTCCCGGGGCCCGATGTACTCGGAGTCCGGCCGGATCAGGCGGTTGTCGGCGTACTGCTCCCGGATGTGGGCCGTCCAGCCCGCGGCCCGGGCCGCGGCGAACATGGGCGTGAAGAGGTCGGTGGGAAGCCCCAGGTAGTGCAGGACGCTCGCCATGTAGAAGTCCACGTTCGGCCGGAGCCCCTTCTCCTCCCGCACCACCCGCTCCACCTCCCGGGAGATCTCGTACCAGCGCGGCTCTCCGGTCATCTCCCCGAGCTCCCGGGACAGCTCCCGGAGGATCGTGGCCCGGGGGTCGTCCACCGTCCGGTACACCCGGTGGCCGAACCCCATGATGCGCTGCTTGCGGGCCAGGAGGTCGCGCACGTACGGCTCGGCCCGGCCCGGCTCCCCGATCTCCTGGAGCATCCGCATCGCCTCCTCGTTGGCTCCTCCGTGGAGGGGGCCCTTGAGGGCGCAGATGGCCGCCACCACGGCCGAGTGGATGTCGGAGAGGGTGGAGGCCGTGACCCGGGCGGTGAACGTGGAGGCGTTCATGGTGTGGTCGGCGTAGAGGATGAAGCAGGTGTCGAAGATCTCGGCCTTCCGCTGCTCGGGTTCCTCCCCGTGGAGCATGTAGAGGAAGTTGGCGGCGTGAGGGAGCTTGGGGTTCGGGTCCACCGGCGCGAGGCCCCGGCGGTGGCGGTCGTAGGCGGCGATCAGGGTGGGGATGAGCGAGATCAGCCGGATGGCCTTGCGGTAGGTAGCCTCGGGCGACTGGTCCCACCCGTCGGGGTCGTAGGCGGAGGCCGCCGACACGCAGGTCCTGAGCATGGACATGGGCGAGCTCTGCTCGGCCAGGGTGGGGAGGAGGCCGGTCACGAACTCGGCGGCCTCCCGCTCCTTCACCATCTGCTCGGTGAGCTCGTCGAGCTCGGCCCGGGTGGGGAGCCGGAGGTGGTGGAGGAGGAAGACCACCTCCTCGAAGGTGGAGTGCTCGGCCAGGTCCTCGATCGTGTAGCCGGCGTACCAGAGCTTGCCGAGCGTCCCGTCGATGTCCGAGATCCGGGTCTGCGCGGCGACGACGTCCTCGAGGCCCTTCCCGACCGTCACGAACCGCTCCTCGCGTGCCCTGTGTTCGCGGCAAGTTTACCAACGGGTAGCCACGGTCCCGGAGCCGGCGATCCGGGCGGGCCCACCTGGACGCCGTCGAGGTCCGCTAGCATGGGCCCCGGACGGCGGACCGGAACGCACGAGGAGGAAGCTGATGGCCTACAGGGTAACGTTCATCCCCGGGGACGGCGTGGGTCCCGAGCTCTCCGAGGCCACGCGGCGGGTGCTCGAGGCCACCGGCGTGGAGTTCGAGTGGGACGTCCAGGAGGCCGGGGCCGAGGTCATGGACAGGTACGGCACGCCCCTGCCCGACCACGTCCTCGAGTCCATCCGGAGGAACCGGGTGGCCATCAAGGGCCCCATCACCACGCCCGTGGGGACCGGCTTCCGGAGCGTGAACGTGGCCCTCCGCAAGGAGCTGGACCTGTACTGCTGCCTGCGGCCCTGCAAGTGGTACCCCGGGGTCCGCTCGAGGTACGAGAACGTGGACATCGTGATCTGCCGGGAGAACCACGAGGACCTGTACGCGGGCATCGAGTTCGAGCAGGGCCAGCCGGAGACCCGCAAGCTCATCGACTTCATCGCCGACGTGGCCGGCAAGCGGATCCGCGACGACGCCGGGATCTCCATCAAGCCCATCTCGGTGACCGGGACCCGCCGGATCGTGAGGTTCGCCTTCGAGTACGCTCGCCGGTACGGGCGCAAGAAGGTCACGGCCGTGCACAAGGCGAACATCATGAAGTTCTCCGACGGCCTGTTCCTGGCCACGGCCCGGGAGGTGGCCCAGGAGTACCCGGACATCCAGTTCGAGGACCGGATCGTGGACAACCTGGCCATGCAGCTCGTCCAGCGGCCCGACGAGTACGACGTGCTGGTCCTCCCGAACCTGTACGGGGACATCATCAGCGACCTGTGCGCCGGGCTCATCGGGGGGCTGGGGGTGGCCCCGGGGGCCAACATCGGAGACGAGGTGGCGGTGTTCGAGGCCACCCACGGCAGCGCCCCCAAGTACAAGGGGATGAACAAGGTCAACCCCATGGCCATGATGCTCTCCGGGGTCCTCATGCTCCGCCACCTGGGTGAGGAGCGGGCCGCCGACCGACTGGAGGCCGCCATCGCCGCGGTCATCAAGGAGGGGAAGTCGGTGACCTACGATATGAAGCCCACCCGCGACGACCCCACGGCCGTAGGTACCAGCCAGGTGGCGGACGCCGTGATTGAGAAGCTCGCGGCGGGCTGACGCGCCCCCGGGGTCGCGGGCCTCGGCGCCCGCCGCCTCCCCCCTCCGGAGGGTGCCATGGACCCCCACCCTGGTCGTCGCCGCGGTGGGGGCCTACGTCTGGCTGTACAGCTCGTGGACCGTCCGGAACCACCGGGGGCTGGCCACCTTCGGGTTCGACCTCGGCATCTTCGACCAGGGGGTGTGGCTCCTCAGTCGGTTCCGGGAGCCCTTCGTGACGGTGCGGGGGCTCAATCTGTTCGGGGACCACACCTCCTTCTTCCTCCTGCTCCTGGTCCCGCTGTACTGGGTGGTGCCGTCCGCGGCCACCCTCCTGGTGGCCCAGACCGTGGCGTTGGGCAGCGGCGGGGTGGCCGCCTTCCTGCTGGCCCGGCGGGTGCTGCGAGACGACGCCCTGGCCGTCCCCGTGGGCCTGGCCTACCTGGCCATGCCGGCCGTGGGCTGGATCAACTGGGAGAACTTTCACCCCGACGCCTTCATCGTCCCCCTCGCCCTGTTCGCCTTCTTCTTCGCCGCCTCCGGACGGTGGGCCCCGTTCCTGGTCACGGTGTCCCTCATGCTCCTCGTGAAGGAGGACGTCGCGCTCCTCACCTTCCCCCTCGGGCTGTACGTGGCCGCGGTCCACCACCGCCCGGTGGGCCTGCTCGTGGCCGGCCTGTCGCTGGCGTGGTTCGCCCTCGCCCTGTGGGTGGTCCTTCCCGCCTTCGGGCCGGGCCCGATCTACACGGGCCGCCTGGCGTTCGGAGGGCCGGTGGGCCTGGCTCGGGCCGTGGTGGACGCGCCCGGGGAGGTCCTCCGCCTGCTGGCCCGGGAGGGTCGCCCCTGGTACGTATGGCAGTTGCTCGCCCCGGCCGGGCTCCTCCCGCTGCTTGCCCCGGGGACCCTCCTCGTCGCCCTGCCCGCTCTCCTGGCCAACCTGCTCTCCACCTTCCCGTACCAGTTTCAGCTTCACTACCACTACAGCGCACCCATCGTGCCGGTCGTGGTGGCCGGGGCGGTGGTCGGGGTGGGCAGGGCCCGGTCCCGGGCCCTCCGGACGGGGCTGATCGGGCTCATGGTGGCGGCGGCCTTCAGCGCGGCCAACGTGTGGGGGCCCACTCCCTGGTCCCGGTCGCCGGGGTTCCTGGCCGACGTGACGAGCCCCCAGGCCCGGGAGCGGATCGCCTCGGTCCGGGAGGCGGTGGCCCTCATCCCACCGGGCGCCTCGGTGTCCGCTCACTACCTGCTGGTGCCCCACCTCAGCCACCGGGTGGAGATCTACGAGTTCCCCAATCCGTGGCGGGGGACCTACTGGGGCGACTACCGCTACGAGGGGCGGCCCGTGCCGGTGGACCTGGCCGTGGACTACGTGATCCTGCCCGCGGACCTGTCCGCCCACCCGGACTACGGGGAGGTCCTGGCCCGCCTCAGGCCCCAGTACCTGACCGTGTACCGCTCGCCCTGGGTCCAGCTGCTGCGGCGTCGCCCCGCTTCGTAGGATGGCGCCGGAGACGGCGCGAAGAGGAGGCGAACCATGCGAGTGACCGTGGTCGGGAGCGGGGCGGTGGGGGCCACCACCGCCATGCGGGTGGTCCAGAAGGGGCTGGCCGACGACGTGGTGATGGTGGACATCGTGGAGGGGCTGCCCCAGGGGCTGGCCCTGGACATGCGTCAGTCCGCCCCCATCGAGGGGTTCGAGCCCAACATCCGGGGGACCAACGACTACGCCGACACGGCGGGGTCGGACGTGGTGGTCGTCACCGCGGGCTTCCCCCGGCAGCCCGGGATGAGCCGGATGGACCTCCTGGACCGAAACGCCAGGATCGTCCGGGAGGTGGTGGAGCGGGTGGTGGAGCACTCGCCCTCGGCCGTCCTCATCGTGGTCACCAACCCCCTGGACGAGATGACGTTCCTCGCCGCCGAGGTGTCGGGCTTCCCCAGGGAGCGGGTCATGGGGATGGCCGGGGTCCTGGACTCGGCCCGCCTGCGGGCCTTCATCGCCGAGGAGCTCGGGGTGTCGCCGTCTCGGGTGGAGGCCATGACCCTGGGGTCCCACGGCGAATCCATGGTCCCCCTGCCCCGCCACGCCACGGTGGACGGGCGACCCCTCACCGAGCTCGTGGACGAGGCCACCCTGGAGCGGCTGTACCAGCGGACCCGGGACGCCGGGGCGGAGATCGTGGCCCTCCTCAAGAAGGGGAGCGCCTACTACGCGCCCTCCGCGGCGGTGGCCCGCATGGTCAACGCCGTGGTGGGGGACACGAAGGAGGTCCTCCCGGTGTGCGCCTGGTGCACCGGCCAGTACGGGATCCACGACGTCTACGTCGGGGTCCCGGCCAGGCTGGGCCGGGGCGGGGTAGAGGAGGTCGTCGAGCTCGACCTCAACGAGGACGAGCTGCGGGCCCTCCGGGAGGCGGCCGAGGGGATTCGCTCGAAGTGCGAGGACCTCAAGAAGGTCACGGCGTGACCGGCCCCGGGCCCTGACGTCGTGGACCACGACCTCGCTCCCGGCGCCAGGCGGAGCTGGTGGCTGCGGGAGGCCCTCCGGGCGGACCCGGGCGAGCCCTGCCCGCCGCTGGCGGGCTCCACCGAGGCCGACGTGGTGGTGGTGGGCGGGGGCTACACGGGCATGTGGACCTCGTACTTCCTGGCCCGGCGGGCTCCCGGGATCCGTGTGGTCCTGCTGGAGGCGGACATCCTGGGCGGGGGCCCCAGCGGGCGAAACGGGGGGTTCGTCACGGGCTGGTGGGACGAGCTGCCTCGCCTGGTGGACCTCTTCGGGGAGGAGGCCGCCCTCCGGGCCTGCCGGGCCGTGGCGGAGAGCGTGGACGCCATCGGCCGGTGGTGCCTGGACCACGGGGTGGACGCCTGGTACCGAAAGGCCGGCTACCTGGGGGTGGCCTGCTCCCCCGCCCAGGAAGCGGGGCTCGCCGAGGCGGTGGAGCTGGCGGCCCGGCTCGGGGTGGGGGAGGAGCTCGTGGCCCTCTCCGCCGAGGAGGTCCGGGCCCGCTGCCGCTCGCCCGTCTTCCGGGGTGGGGTCCTCATGCGGGCCGCGGCCACGGTCCAACCGGCCCGGCTGGCCCGGGGCCTGCGCCGGGCCCTGCTCGAGCTCGGCGTTCGGGTCCACGAGGGCTCCCCGGTGGTGCGGTTCGCAGCCGGGGGCGGCGGCTGCACGGCGGAGACCCCCGGGGGCCGGGTCCGGGCCGGCCAGGCCGTCCTGGCCCTCAACGCCTGGGCCCAGGGCTTCCCCCGGCTCCGCCGCTACCTGGTCACCCGGGGGAGCTACCTGGTCCTGACCGAGCCCGCCCCGGGGCTCCTCGAAGAGCTCGGGTGGACCGGAGGCGAGTGCATCACGGACCTGCGGACCTCCCTGCACTACTTCCGGACCACCCCCGACGGGCGGATCGCCTTCGGCGGGGGCGGGGCCCGGACCGACGCGTTCGGCCGCGTCGACCGCCGGTTCACCCACGACCGGAAGGCGGTCCGGCGGACCGTGGAGGGCTTCCGGCGGTTCTTCCCCGCCTTCGCCTCCGTCCGCCTGGTGGAGGCCTGGGGTGGCCCCGTGGACGTCTCCCCCACCCACCTCCCCTTCTTCGGGACCTTCCCCGGGGGGCGGGTGCACTTCGGCGCGGGCTACTCGGGGAACGGGGTGGCCCCCAGCCACCTGGGGGGACAGGTCCTGGCCTCCCTGGTCTTGGGGGCGGAGGACGAGCTCACCCGCCTCCCCCTCGTGAACCGCCTCCCACCCCCGCTTCCCCCCGAGCCGCTCCGGTCCCTGGGGGCGGCCCTGGTGAACGCGGCCGCCATCCGGAAGGACCGGGCGGAGGAGCGGGGCAGGCGGCCGGGCGTCCTGACCCGCCTGGCGGTCGGCCTCCCGGCCCGGCTCGGCTACCACCTCCCCACGGGCCGGCCCAGGCGGCCGCGCCTGGGCCCCGACCCCCGTGTCAGGATGTAGCCGTGCAGGCGCGACGACCCCGCGGCTCGGCCCGTCAGTTCTTCACCAACTGGCGGGAGTTCCAGGCCCCCCTGGCCCGGAAGCTCTACCTCACCCTGCGCAACCGGGCCGTGGCCGTGGGGCTCCTCCGGGGCTGCTGCGGCCACCCCGGGGAGCCCGGCTGCTGACAGGTCCCCAGGACGCCTCCCGGTCGGGGGGCGGAGGCCCAGCGCTGAGGCGGGCCGGGGCAGCCGCCGCCTCCGTGGCGGCCCGGGCCACGGCCTCGGCCACCTCCATGGTGGAGGACCGGCCCCCGAGGTCGGGGGTGCGGACCCGCCCCTCGGCCAGGACCCGCCGCACCCCCTCCTGCACGGCCCGGGCGGCCTGGTGCCGGCCGAGGTGAGCGAGCATCATGGCCGCCGAGAGGATCATGGCCACGGGGTTGGCCAGGCCCCGGCCCGCGATGTCGGGGGCGCTCCCGTGCACGGGCTCGAACACCGCGTACTCCCAGCCGAGGTTGGCCCCCGGGGCCAGCCCCAGCCCCCCCACCAGCCCCGCGCAGAGGTCGCTCAGGATGTCCCCGTACAGGTTGGGGAGGAGCAGGACGTCCAGGTCCTCCGGCTCCGTGACGAGGCGGAGGGCCAGCTCGTCCACCTGGACCTCCTGAAAGGCCAGGTCGGACTGGCTTCGGGCCTCCTCCACGGCCGTGGCCAGGAACACCCCGTCCGAGAACCGCATGATGTTGGCCTTGTGGCCCACGGTCACCTTCGACCGCCCGTGACGGCGGGCGTAGTCGAAGGCGAACCGGACGATGCGCCGGGTCCCGGTCACGCTGATCGGCTTCACCGTGACCCCCGCGTCCCAGGGGATCTCGTAGCCCGCGAGCTCCCGGACCAGGGTCCGCAGCCGCTCCAGCTGGTGGCTGGCGGCCACGAACTCGATCCCCGCGTAGAGGTCCTCGGTGTTCTCCCGGATCACCACGAGGTCGACGTTCGGGTGTCGGGTGGGGACCCCGGGCAGGGCCGCCGCCGGGCGGACCGCGGCGAACAGGTCGAGCTCCTGGCGGAGGGCCACGTTCACGCTCCGGAAGCCCGTGCCCACGGGGGTGGTGATGGGCCCCTTGAGGGCGGTCCGGGTCTCCCGGATCGAGGCCAGGACCCGCTCCGGGAGGGGGGTGCCCTCCCGCTCCACGACGGCGGCCCCCGCCTCCTGGACGTCCCACTCCACCTCGACCCCGACCGCCTCGACCACCAGGCGGGCCGCCCGGGCGACCTCGGGGCCGATCCCGTCGCCGGGGATGAGGGTCACGCGGAGGGCCACGGGCCGAGCTTACCCTCGCCGCCCCGGCCCCTGTGGCCGGCCGCCCCGGGGCTCTGGTCAGCCCGGGCCGGGCTCGGCGATCCGGATGAGGCCCTGGCGGGCGGCGGCCACGATGGCGTTGACCTTGGAGTGGACTCCGAGCTTGGCGAAGATCTTCTTCATGTGGGCCCGGACTGTGAGGGGGCTGATGGCCAGGGTCCTGGCCACCTCCTCCGTGGAGAGGCCGTCCGCCAGCCCCTGCAGGATCTCGAGCTCCCGTTGGGTGAGGGCCGGCCCGGGCCTGCGGCGGCCGGGGCCGGGCGGAGCCGGCTCCTGGCGGGTGAGGGCCGCGGCCTGCGCCCGGGGGAGGTCCGCCGGTCGCAGGTCGCCGGTGGCGACCACCACCCCGCCCTCCACGGCCAGGCGGATCACGGAGACCAGGTCCTCAACGGCGTGGGTCTTGGGCACGTAGCCGGAGGCCCCGGCCGCCACGGCCCCGGCCACCAGGTCGCTCTGGGTGAAGGCGGTGATCACCACCACCTGGGTGTCGGGGTGCTCCTCGCGGATGCGGCGGGTTGCCGCCACCCCGTCCAGGCCGGGGAGGTCGATGTCCATGAGGACCACGTCCACGGGCTCCCGCCGGCAGAAGGCGAAAGCCTCCTCGGCCGTGGGCACGGCCCCCGCGATGTGGATCCCCTGGGCGCCCTCCAGCAGGAGGCGGAGGGCCTCGGTGAACATCCGGTGGTCGTCCACGATGAGGACCCGGACGGGCCGGCCCCGGGGGCCCTCGGGGCTCAGGGGGCCCTGGGGGCTCACCAGGCATCCCCTCCGGGCGCGGGCCGGAGCGCCCCGTCCTCCTTGGGGAGGGCCAGGGAGAACGAGGACCCCTCGCCCACCCGGCTCTCCACCCAGATCCGCCCGCCGTGGGCCTCGGCGATCCGGCGGGCGATGTACAGGCCCAGGCCGGAGCCGGGCACGTCCCTCGAGTTGTCGAGCCTTGAGAACCGCCGGAAGAGCCGAGGGAGGTCCTCCGGGGCGATCCCCGGCCCGTGGTCGGTCACGGTGTACACCACCTCCGCCCCGCCGTCCCGGATGCGGAGCTCGATGGGGGTGCCGGGAGGGGAGTACCGCTCGGCGTTGATGAGCAGGTTGCGCAGGGCCTGCAGGACCCGGGGGGTGTCGGCCCGCACCAGGGCCTCCTCGGCCTCGCCCTCCGCTACCACCTGGAGCCGCTCGGCCAGCTCGGGGAGCGAGTCGGAGGCCTCTCGGGCCAGGTCGCCGGCCCGTTCGGGGCGGGTGGTGAGGGTGAGGGAGTCGGTGTCGAGCTGCATGAGGGCGGCGGAGTGTTCGGCCAGGTCCCGGAGCCTGGTGGCCCCCCGCTCGATCCACAGCACCACCTCCAGCCGGCGGGTGTCCTCGAGCTGCTCCCACCGGTCGATGAGCGTCGAGGCGTAGGTCCGGAGGGAGGCGATGGCGTGCATGAAGTCGTGGGTGAGCATCCGGGACAGCTCGGCCTTCCTCCGGTCCAGCTCCTCCAGGTCCTTCACCCGGGCCCGCTCGGCCTCGTAGGCCGCGGCCAGCTCCGCCCGGGCCCGGTCCAGCGCGAGGGTCCGGAAGAACAGCTGCCGGATGACGACCAGGGGCACCACCAGGGACAGGACCGCCCAGAACCCCACCTCCTCGTACAGGCGGGCCGCGACCACCCCGATCCCGCCCAACCCCAGGTAGCTCACGAGGAACTCCACGGGGTGCCCGATCCTCAGCTGGCGGGACACCCGGGCCAGGGACTCCCGGTAGAGCAGAGAGGCGCCCACGGCCACGAGCGTGGCGTTGACCGCGTAGGCGGCGAGGATGGCCCCCAGGGCCGCCACCGCCACCTCGGCCGACGCCGCGGGCGGGGGGGCCAGCCGCTGGTAGACCACGCTGGCGGCCAGGGCGGAGAGGGCGAGCTGGGACCGGTTGAAGAGGTTGCGCAGCAGGCCCACCTCGCCCCGGAGGAGGCGGGGGTCGACTGAGGCCACGAACAGGGTGAGGGCGGCGGCGGCCGGATCGTGGAGGGTGGCCACCGCTACCAGAAGGGGGAAGTCGAGGAGGAGCATGAGCCCCCGCCAGGCCGGCACCGGGAGGAGGTCCACCACCGCGATCAGGGCCCCCCACAGCAGCAGGCTCGGCTCCAGGGCCGCGGGGCGCCGGGCCAGGAGGGCGCCGATGAGGGCCAGGGTGGGGAGGACCACCCCGGCCTCGAACGCCACGAAGCCAGGGTGGTCGGGGGTGGTCCGTTCGGCTCGCTGGGCGGCCATCCCTTGCTGTCCTCCCTGAGATCGTCCCCCATCCCCCAAATGGGGGTCAACGCTCGTGGGCCGCTCGGACCCCTGACGTAGGACGCCCGGGGCGGGCAAATCTACCCGTCCTGCCGATGTTCGGACCCACGCCCGGGCGGTTCACTGTCCCCGAGTCCGGGAGGCGGGTCCCCACTGCGGGCGAGCGGTGCTTCCGGGAGAAAGGAGGCGGGAAGATGCTCAGGCTGTTCCTTCGCCTCGGGGCGGTGGTGGGCGTGGTCGCCGCGCTCGCCGTCGCCGCCACGGCGTCCTGGATCCTCTAGGCGTCCACCACGAGCCACTCTCGACCCCGACCCGGCCCGTGCGGGTCGGGGTCCGTCTGTGCGGGGCGGGCTCAGCTGGGGGGAGCGGCCTCCCGGTGCCCGGGCCTGGGGCCTCACATCCGTTCGAACATGATGGCCCGCTTGACCTCCTGGATGGCCTTGGTGACCTTGATGCCGCGGGGGCAGGCCTCCGTGCAGTTGAAGGTGGTCCGGCAGCGGAACACCCCCGTCCGGTCGGCCAGGATCTCCAGTCGCTCTCTGGCCCCCCGGTCCCTCGAGTCGAAGATGAACCGGTGGGCGTTGACGATGGCGGCGGGCCCGATGTACTCCCCGTCCCCCCAGAAGATCGGGCAGGACGTGGTGCAGGCCGCGCACAGGATGCACTTGGTGGTGTCGTCGTAGCGCTCCCGCTCCTCCGGGCTCTGGAGGCGCTCCCGCTCCGGTGGCTCCTCGTCGTTGATGAGGAAGGGGAGGACCCGCCGGTAACCGGCGAAGAAGGGCTCCATGTCCACGATCAGGTCCTTGAGGACCGGGAGTCCCCGCAGCGGCTCCACGGTGACCACCGGGGTCACGTCCTTGACCAGGACCTTGCAGGCCAGGGCGTTCCTCCCGTTGACGACCATGGCGTCCGAGCCGCAGATCCCGTGGGCGCAGGACCGTCGCAGGGCCAGGGTCCCGTCCCGGTACCACTTCACGTAGTGGAGGGCGTCGAGCAGCCGGTCGCTGGCCTCGGCCTCGATGGTGAACTCGTCCCACCAGGGGTCCGGGCGGACCTCGGGGTTGAACCGGCGGATGCGCAGGGTGAGGGAGACCACCTGGCCCACGGGGGCCCTTCCTGGTCGACGCCCGGCCCCCGGCTCCCGGGGGGCCGCCTCCGCCTCACCAGGGCCCCCGGGGACGTGGAGGACGGGGGCCTCGGCCATCAGTACTTCCGCTCCATGGGGACGTAGGGACCGAGCTTCACGTCCTTGTACTCGAGCCGGACCGACCCGTCCGGCTCCCGGTAGGCGAGCGAGTGGCGGAGCCAGTGCTCGTCGTCCCGCAGCGGGTGGTCTTCCCGGTAGTGGGCCCCTCGGCTCTCGTCCCGGGCCAGGGCCGCCGCCACCACCGTGTCCGAGAGGTCCAGGAGGAACCCGAGCTCCACCGCCTCCATGAGCTCGGTGTTGTACACCCGGCCCTTGTCCATGATCACCACCCGCTGGTACCGATCGTGGAGGTTGCCCAGGATCTCCTGCATCTTGCGCAGGCCGTCCTCGTTGCGGATCACCCCGGCCAAGTCGAACATCTGCTCCTGGAGCTCCTCCCGGATGTCCGCCACCGAGTCCCCACCGGTGCGGCTGAGGAGCGACCGCAGGGCCTCCTCGGTCTCGCGCTCGGGCTGCTCGGGTAGGGGCGGGAGGTCCGACCCCGCGGCGAACTCCGCCGCGTGGCGCCCCCCGCGCCGCCCGAAGACCACGATGTCGAGGAGGGAGTTGGTCCCCAGACGGTTGGCCCCGTGCACCGAGACGCAGGCGCACTCCCCGGCCGCGTACAGGCCCGGCACGGGCCGTTCGTCCGGGCCCACCACCACCCGTCCGTCGACGTCCGTGGGGATCCCCCCCATCCCATAGTGGGCCGTGGGCTGGATGGGGACGGGCTCCCGAAGGGGCTCTACCCCGAGGTACACCCGGGCGAACTCGGTGACGTCGGGGATCTTCTTCTCGAGGATTTCAGGGTCCAGGTGGCGGACGTCGAGATAGACGTAGTCCTTGCCGTCGATCCCTCGGCCCTCTCGGATCTCCTGGTAGATGGCCCGGCTGACCAGGTCCCGGGGGGCCAGGTCTTTGATGGTAGGGGCGTAGCGCTCCATGAACCTTTCGCCCTCGTTGTTGATGAGGACGCCGCCCTCGCCCCGGACGGCCTCGGAGATGAGGATGCCCATCTTGTAGATCCCCGTGGGGTGGAACTGGAAGAACTCCATGTCCTCAAGGGGGATGCCCCGCCGGTAGCAGATGGCCAGCCCGTCCCCGGTCAGGGTGTGGGCGTTGGAGGTGATCTTGTAGATCCGCCCGTACCCGCCGGTGGCGAACAGCACGGCCTTGGACCGGAACACGTGGATCTCCCCGGTGGCCAGCTCGTACGCCACCACCCCCGCGGCCCGGCCGTCATCGGAGAGGATCAGGTCCAGCACGTGGAACTCGTTGTAGAAACGGACGTCGCGCCGGATGCACTGCTGGTAGAGGGTCTGGAGGATCATGTGGCCGGTCCGGTCGGCCGCGTAGCAGGCCCGGCGCACCGGGGCCTCCCCGTGGTTCCTGGTGTGGCCGCCGAACCGCCGCTGGTCGATCTTGCCGTCGGGGGTGCGGTTGAAGGGGAACCCCCAGTGCTCGAGCTCGATGACGGCGTCCACCGCCTCCTCGCACATGATGAGGGCGGCCGGCTGGTCCACGAGGTAGTCGCCCCCCTTGACCGTGTCGAAGGCGTGCCACTCGGGGTAGTCCTCCTCCACGTTGCCCAGGGCCGCGCACATCCCCCCCTGGGCCGTCCCGGTGTGGGAGCGGGTGGGGTAGAGCTTGGAGATCACGCAGGTCTTCACCCGGTCCGCGGCCTCGATGGCCGCCCGGAGGCCCGCCCCCCCGGCCCCCACGATCACCACGTCGTAGGTGTGGTAGGTGGTCACCGTGACCCTCCCCCCGTTCCTCGGGGCGTCCCTCCGGCGCTCATGGGCAGGCCACGCCCGCGGTCCCCGGCCAGCGGCAGGGGTCGAAGGTGAACACCACCACCGAGCCCAGGGCGAAAGCCACGATGCCGGCCAGGTAGAAGAACCAGGTGACGACCGTGCGCCACCCGGGCCGGCGGACGTAGTCCAGGGCGATGACCCGCAGGCCGTTCACCCCGTGGACCAGGGCCAGGACCAGCATCAGCCAGTCCCACGTCCGCCAGAAGACGCTCTGCCAGCGGAGCTGGACGAAGGCGAAGTCCACCCGCTCCACGCCCTCGTCCACGACGTGCATGATCAGGACGTGGCCCACGGCCAGCACCAGCAGGGCCAGCCCCGAGATCCGCATGAACATCCACCACCAGAACTCCGCCCCCCGGGGGGGCCGTTCGCGCCCCACCCGCACGGGGGCCGGGGCGGGGCGGGCGAGCTCGGTGGGGCGACCCGTGCCCACAGCCATCAGAACGGCCACCACCCCGGGACGGGGCCCACGAGCTCCTCGTAGACCGGGGTCAGCATGATCAGCGCGATGGGGACCATGCCGGCCGCGAACAGCCCCACGGTGGCCAGGGTGAGCTGCCGCTCCCAGTCGCACGCCCTGGGCCAGAAGTCGATGACCATGATCCGGACCCCGTTGAGGGCGTGGTAGATAACGAACGCCACCAGGGCCAGCTCCAGCAGCCGGACCACGGGGTTGTGGTAGACGGCCACCACGCGGTTGTAGGCCTCCGGGCCCCACCCGACCAGGGCGGTGTCCACCACGTGGGCGAACAGGAACAGGATGATGGCCACCCCGGTGACCCGGTGAGCGACCCAGGACCACTGCCCGCGCGCCCGACCCCGGTACAGAGTCCCGAACTCGCTTCCCGCGCTCCTCGCGACTCGTCGTGCCACCGGCACCTCCGATTATCTCGCGTTCCGGGGCCCGCCCCGCCGGGCGCGACCGCGGCCCCGAGGCGGGGCGGAGTCTAGCAGAGGCCCGGGGCCTTCCCCCGATCCACCCGGCGGCTGCGTCGCCGGGGCCCGCGGGCTACCGGAGCCGGAGGGCCACCGTCACCCCGTCCCGGACCGGCAGGATGGTGGAGAGGTAGTCGGGGTCCGAGGCGATGGCCCGGTTCATCTCGCCGATGGCCTCGGTCCACTCCGGGTGGGGGTCCGCCTCCGGCTCCGCCCCCGTCACCCGGCCCGACCACAGCGTGTTGTCGCAGAGGAACAGGCCCCCCACCCGGACCCGGCCCCGGGCCGCCTGCCAGGCGGCGGGGTACCCGGCTTTGTCGATGTCGCAGTAGACCACATCGAAGGCCCCTTCCGCCTCCTCCAGGGCCGCCAAGGCCTCCTGGACGTGGAACCGGACCACGCCCCACAGGCCCGCCCTTCCCAGGTACTCCCGGGCCTTCCGCTCGTTCTCCGGGTCGGTGTCGGTGAGGTGGAGCTCGCCGTCGGGCCCGATGGCCCGGGCGAACCAGTAGCCGGAGTACCCGTACCCCGACCCGAGCTCGAACACCCTCCGGGCCCCGATGGCCCGGGCCAGGAGCTCGAGGACGACGCCCACCATCCGGCCCACGATGGGGAACCTCCGCTCCTCCGCCTCCGCCTCCATCTCGAGGAGGACCGGGTCGTCGTGGCGGGCCAGGAGCTCCCGGACGTAGTGCTCCACCGCGGGGTGGGTGATGTCCACGGCACCTCGAGCCTAGCGGAAGGACACGCCCCGCGCCGTCCCCTGAGCCGGTTGACCGTGGCGTCCCGCTGGCGGTCCGTCCCGGTCGGCCCGAGCCGTGTACCCTGGCCCGACGTGGACCGGGACCTGGCCTTCGCCATGGAGCTCGCCGACCTCGCGGACTCCATCTCCCTGCCCCGGTTCCAGGCCCCCGCCCTGCGGGTGGAGACCAAGCCCGACCAGACCCCGGTCACCGAGGCCGACCGGGCCGTGGAGGAGGCCCTTCGGGCTCGGATCGAGGCCGAGCGCCCGGGGGAGGCGGTGCTGGGGGAGGAGTTCGGGGGCCAGGAGGCTACCGGCTCGGGCCGGTGGATCATCGACCCCATCGACGGGACCAAGAACTACTTCCGGGGGATCCCGGTGTGGGCCACCCTCCTCGCCCTGGAGCGGGAGGGCCGGACCGTGCTGGCCCTGGTCTCCGCACCGGCCCTGGCCAGGCGGTGGTGGGCCACCAGGGGCGGTGGGGCGTTCGCCGACGGGCGGCCCATCCGGGTCTCCTCGGTGGACCGCCTGGAGCGGGCCCAGCTCTGCTTCGGCGGCCTCCGGACGTGGCGGAAGTACGGGCTGCTGGACCGGTTCCTGGACCTGGCCGCTCGCTGCTACCGGGTGCGGGGGTTCGGGGACTTCTGGATGCACATGCTGGTGGCGGAGGGGGCCGCCGACGTCGCGGTGGAGATGGAGGTGAGCCTCTGGGACCTGGCCCCCGTCCAGCTCATCGTGGAGGAGGCCGGGGGGAGGTTCAGCGACTTCCAGGGGCGCCCCAACCCCTCCAGCGGCTCCGCCGTCTCCAGCAACGGGATCCTGCACGACGAGGTCCTGGCCATCCTCCGGAGGGACTGAACCCCCGAAGGCCCCTCCTCCGGCCCTGGCCGGGCGCTAGGCTTCGAGGGAGATGGAGGACCGCCGGTTCACCGACTCCGGGATCGAGGTCAAGCCCCTGTACGGGCCGGAGGACCTGGAGGGGTTCGACCCGGCGCGGCACCTGGGCCGGCCGGGCGAGCCCCCCTTCACCCGGGGGGTCTACCCCACCATGTACCGGGGTCGGCTGTGGACCATACGCCAGTACGCGGGCATGGGCACGGCCCGGGAGACCAACCGGCGGTTCCGCTACCTCCTGGAGCACGGGCAGACTGGCCTCTCCGTGGCCTTCGACCTCCCCACCCAGATGGGCCTGGACTCGGACCACCCCCGGGCCGAAGGGGAGGTGGGCAAGACCGGGGTGGCCATCGACACCATCGAGGACATGCGGATCCTGCTGGAGGGGATCCCCCTGGACCGGGTGACCACCTCCATGACCATCAACGCCACCGCCGCCATCCTGCTCCTGCTCTACGAGCTGGTCGCCGAGGAGCAGGGCGTCCCCCCCGAGCGGCTGGGCGGGACCGTGCAGAACGACATCCTCAAGGAGTACGCGGCCCGGGGGACCTACATCTACCCCCCCAAGCCCTCAATGCGCCTGGTCACCGACCTCTTCGCCTACTGCCGGGAGCGGATGCCCCGCTGGAACACCATCTCCATCTCCGGCTACCACATGCGGGAGGCTGGGGCCACGGCCGTGCAGGAGGTGGCCTTCAGCCTGGCCAACGCCATCGCCTACGTGGAGGCCGCCCTCCAGGCCGGCCTGGAGGTGGACGAGTTCGCCCCCCGGCTGTCGTTCTTCTTCGCCTGTCACCTGAACTTCTTCGAGGAGGTGGCCAAGTTCCGGGCGGCCCGCCGCATGTGGGCCCGGATCGTGCGGGACCGGTTCGGGGCCAAGGACCCCAGGAGCATGATGCTCCGGTTCCACACCCAGACCGGCGGGGCCACCCTCACCGCCCAGCAGCCCGAGAACAACATCGTCCGCACCGCCGTGGAGGCCCTGGCCGCGGTGCTCGGGGGGACCCAGTCCCTGCACACGAACTCCTACGACGAGGCCCTGGCCCTGCCCACGGAGAAGGCCGCCAAGATCGCCCTCCGGACCCAGCAGATCCTGGCCTACGAGACGGGGGTGACGGACACGGTCGACCCCCTGGGGGGCGCGTACTTCGTGGAGTCCCTCACCAACGAGATCGAGGCCCGGGCCTGGCAGTACTTGGAGAAGATCGAGGGGATGGGGGGCGCGGTGGCGGCCATCGAGTCGGGGTGGGTCCAGGACGAGATCCACGAGTCCGCCTTCCGCCTCCAGCGGGCCGTGGAGTCGGGGGAGCGGGTGGTGGTGGGGGTGAACCGCTTCCGGGAAAAGGAGGAGACGCCTCCCGAGATCCTCCGGATCGACGAGGCGGCCGTGGCCGAGCAGGTGAGGAGGCTGCGGGCGTTCCGGGCCCGCCGGGACCAGGGGGCGGTGAGGGCGGCCCTGGAGGTCGTGCGGGAGACGGCCCGGGGGACCGGGAACCTCCTCTACCCCATGCGGGAGGCCCTGCGGGCCGGGGCCACCCTGGGGGAGGTCTCGGACGTCCTGCGGGAGGTGTTCGGGGAGTACCGGGCCCCCCGGTAGTTCGGGCCCGCGGTATCCTCGGCCCGGCATGCCCATCGCCATCATCGGGGGGACCGGGGACGAGGGGTTCGGGCTCGCCCTGCGGCTGGCCATGGCCGGGGAGGAGGTCGTGATCGGGTCCCGGTCCGAGGAGCGGGGGCACGCCGCGGCCACCCGGGCCCGGGAGATCCTCGAGCTCGGCGCGGGGGCGGGGACCCGGGGGGAGGTCTCGGGGACCACCAACGACGAGGCCGCCGCCTGCGCGGACGTGGTGTTCGTGACCGTCCCGTACGCCGGCCAGGCCGAGATCTACCGCTCGATCCGGGACGCCCTCCGGCCGGGCACGGTGGTCTGCGACACCACCACCCCGCTGGCCTCGGCCGTGGGCCGTCCGGCCTGGCAGGTCCTCACCCCCTGGGAGGGGTCCGCTGCCGAGCAGGCCCGGGCCATCCTGAGAAAGGACGTGGCCCTGGTGGCGGGGTTCCACACCGTGGCGGCCGAGCCCCTCCAGGACCTCGAGCGCCCGGTGGAGGGCGACGTCCTCCTGTGCGGGGCCGACGACGAAGCCAAGGCCACGGTGGGGGGGCTGGTTGAGCGGATCCCAAACCTGCGGTGGGTGGACGTGGGGCCCCTCTCCATGGCCCGGATCGTGGAGCGGCTCACCGCGGTCCTGGTGAGCGTGAACCGCATCTACGGGATCACCGGGGCTGGGGTGGTCCTCACGGGGCGGGAGAGCTGGGGCCGTCCGCCCCCGCGGGAGGCCCAGGGCCCGTAGCCCCGCGCCTCCCCGCGAGGGCGGGTCGGGGAGGCCCGGCAGGCGCGGCGGGAAGCCTGCCTCTCCCTACCGGCGGATCTGCCCTCGGATCTCCCCTCCCGGGAACGTGGCGGTGTGGACGTTCACGTAGGTGAACCCCCGCCGCATGGCCCGGAGGACCTCGGCGAGCTCACCGACGGCGATGCCCTGGGCGGGGAGGGCCTGGACGTCCGAGGCGGTCAGGGTGCCCGAGATGCTGGCCGAGGCGCCCGTGGGGCAGGCGGGCTTGGGCGAGCCGCAGAGGGTGATCACCACGCCCCCGGCCACTCCGGGCTGCCCCAGGTGGATGTGGGCGGCGGCGGCGTCTCCGCCCTCCAGGCCGCTCCAGCTGAGCTCGAAGCTGATCTCGGTCTCCGCAGGGTTCACCCGGGCCCGGAACTGCCCGGTGGCCCCGGTGGAGATGGAAGGCGTCTCCTGGTACCCGGTGAGCCTGGCCTTGAACCCTCCCTTGATCCCGGCCTGCCCGGGAACGGCGAGGAAGGCCAGGACCGTGGCCAGGGCCACCGTCCCGAGGGCGAGCATGGTCCGACGGCGCACCGTCCCTCACCTCCTGTCTCTCGTCACGGACGCCCCGAGGGGCCTCGCCCTTCGGCCGGCGTCCGGTGGGGTCGTAACCAGGCGGCAGCTGCGGACCTCGCGGGCATCACCTCCTCGGACGCGCAGGGTGGTGGGCATCGTCTCCCGGGCCGGGCCGTCCCGTCAAACCGACGCCGCACCGAGAGGACCCACCCCTCGCCCCTGGGCTCCGGGGCCCGGGCGGGCCACGGTATCGTGCAGGGCGCTGGGCTGCCGCCCGCCGGGTTCAGTCCGGGAGCCGGAACCCGAGGTCCGCCGCCACGTCGGCCACGTCCATCTGGGCCTTCTGCAGACGGCCCGAGTAGTCCCAGTTCATGGCCTGCCACCGGGTGAACTGCTCGAGGACCCAGATCCCGGCCTGGCGGCTCCCGTTGCCGGACTTCCCGTTGCCCCCGAACGGCAGGTGGGCCTCGGCCCCGGAGGTGGAGTTGTTGACCGAGACCATCCCGGCCGTGATCCGCTCCCGGAACCGGAACACGTTGCGGGGGTCGTTCGTGTAGATGGAGGACGACAGGCCGTAGCCGTGGCCGTTGGCCAGCTCCATGGCCTCGTCGAACGTGGTGAAGGAGGCCACCCCCACGATGGGCCCGAAGGTCTCGTGCCGGTACAGGTCGTCCTCTATGGTGATGCCGTCGACGATCGTGGGGTGGTAGTAGAGCCCGATGTCGGGGTCGCCCACGAACCCCTCCCTCGGGTTCTTCGAGGTGATCCGGCCCACCCCGGTGGAGCCGTGGACCTTGTGGTGGGGCTGGATCTTCTGCAGCCACCCCTCGAACCGCTCGCAGAACCGGGCCGTGAGCATGGGCCCGTACAGGACGGGCTGCATGGGGTCCCCGATGGGGGCGCGCTCCACGGCGGCCACGAACCGGGAGAGGAACTCGTCGTGGACGGACTCGTGGACGATGACCGTGCCCAGGGAGGTGCAGCGCTGGCCGGCCGTGCCGAAGCCGCTGAAGAGGCACCCCTCCACGGCCAGGTCCAGGTCGGCGTCGGGCATGATGACCAGGGGGTTCTTCCCTCCCAGCTCCAGGGTGGGGGACTGGAGGTGACGCCCGCACAGCTCCCCGATCCGCCGCCCCACGTCCGTGTTGCCGGTGAAGCCCACCTTGTCGACGAGGCCCTCCTCGAGGCCCCGCTCCAGGGCGGCGAAGGTGGTGGGGCCGTCGGCCAGGACCATATTGAACACCCCGGGGGGCACCCCGCCGTGGAGAAAGAGCTGGCTGAAGGCCTCCGCGATGGCCGGGGTGTACTCCGCGGGCTTCCACACCACGGCGTTCCCGCACACGAGGGCGGGGACCAGGTACCAGGAGGGCACGGCCACGGGGAAGTTCCCGGCCGTGATGATCACCGAGGCCCCCACCGGGACCCGGAACGTGAAGAGCTGCTTGTCGGGGAGCTCGCTGGGGACGGTCTGCCCGTAGAGCCTCCGCCCCTCGCTCACGAAGAAGTTGCAGGTGTCGATGACCTCCTGGACCTCGCCCAGGGACTCCTTGTAGGGCTTGCCGATCTCCCGGGTGATGAGGCGGGCCAGGGCCTCCTTGTTCTCCTCCACCAGCCGGCCCACCTGCTGCACGGCCCGCCCCCGCACCGGGGCCGGGACCCTGGCCCACTCCCGCTGAGCCCGCTTGGCCACCCGGCACGCCTCGAGGAACACCTCCACGTCCGCCAGCCGGGCCTCGGCCACCGTGTCCCCGAGGTTGGCAGGGTTGATGGACCGCAGCGTCCCCCCCGGCGCCTCCGTGCGCATGGAGCCCTCGATGATCGAGCCGATGACCTTGGGCATGGTCTCCACCTCCCGCCTGCCAGCCTGCCGGACACTCACCACTCTAGGCCCCGGCCGGCTCACGCGGGGACGGCCACCCACGGGTGGTGGCCCCTCACTCGATGACGGCCAGGGGTTGGCCGCTCTCCACGACGTCCCCCCTGGAGACCACCACCCGGGTCACGGTGCCGTCCCGGTGGGCCTGGATGTGGTTCTCCATCTTCATGGCCTCGAGGATGCAGATGGTCTGACCCGCCGTGATCTGCTGGCCCGGCTCCACCAGGACCGAGAGGATGGTGCCCTGCATGGGGGCGGCCACCACCTCGCCCCCGTCCCCTCCGACGTGGGCGTGGCCCGGGGCCTCCACGGGCCGAGGCGGGGTGCGGAGCCCGTCGTCCCACACCGTGACCGGGACCCGCCGCCCGTCCACCTCGACCACCAGTCGGACCGGGCGGGGGGCCGGGCCGGAGGGGACGGCCGGGGGAGCGGGGGCGGGCCGGAAGGCCCCCGCGGCCAGGGCCTCCCCCACGAAGCGGGTGTGGACCCGGCCGCCCCGGAACTCCTCGGTCTCGAGCAGCCAGCGGTGGAAGGGGATGGTGGTGGGGATCCCCTCGATGACGAACTCGTCCAGGGCCCTGACCATCCGCCGGCGGGCCAGCTCCCGGTCCTCGGCCCACACGATGAGCTTGGCCACCAGGGAGTCGTAGTCCCCGGGGACCCGGCGGCCCTCGTCGATGCCCGCGTCCACCCGGACGAAGGGGCCCTCGGGAGGGCGGTACCGGGTGACCACTCCCGGCCCTGGGAGGAAGTCGCGGGCCGGGTCCTCCGCGTTGATCCGGCACTCGATGGCGTGGCCGCGGGGTGCGGGCGTCACCTCCACCCGTTCGCCCAACGCCACCAGGATCTGGAGACGGACCAGGTCCAGGCCGGTGGTCATCTCGGTCACCGGGTGCTCCACCTGGAGGCGGGTGTTCATCTCGATGAAGTAGAAGGACCCCTCCTCGTCCACGAGGAACTCCACGGTCCCGGCGTTCACGTACCCGACGGCCCGGGAGATGGCCAGCGCCGCCTCCCCGATCCGGGTCCGGAGGGCCTCGTCCACCACCGGCGAGGGGCTCTCCTCGAGGAGCTTCTGGTGCCGCCGCTGGCTGCTGCAGTCCCGCTCGCCCAGGAACGAGAGGTGCCCGTGGGCGTCCCCGAGCACCTGGGCCTCCACGTGGTGGACGCGCGCCAGGTACCGCTCGAGGTAGACCTCGGGACGGCCGAAGTAGCTCGCCGCCTCCCTGGCGCACCGCGCCACGGCCGGCCCCAGCTCCTCCGGGGCCCGGACCACCTGCATGCCCTTGCCCCCGCCGCCGTGGGCGGCCTTGACCACCACGGGGAGGCCGATCCGCTCCGCCTCCCGCACGGCCTCCTCCGGGCCCACGGGGTCCAGGGTCCCCGGCACCACGGGGGCGCCCACGCTCCGGGCGGTCCGGCGGGCTGCGGCCTTGTCCCCCATGGCCTCCATGGCCTCGGGGGGCGGCCCCACGAACGTGAACCCCTCCCGGGCCACGGCCCGGGCGAAGGCCGCGTTCTCGGAGAGGAACCCGTAGCCGGGGTGGACCATGGTGGCCCGGGCCTTGTGGGCCACCTCGAGGATCCGGGCCATGTTGAGGTAGGACTCCAGGGGCGGGGCCGGGCCCAGGTGGTAGGCCTCGTCGGCCAGCTCCACGTGGAGCGACTCTCGGTCCGCGTCGGAGTAGACGGCCACCACGGGGATCCCCATCTCCCGGCAGGTCCGGATGACCCGGACCGCGATCTCCCCGCGGTTCGCCACCAGGACCTTCGGTTCAGACATGGGCGTTCCTCGTCCTCGCCCGGGCCTGCTGGGGCGGGCCCGGGAGCGGTCGGGCGGCTCCCCCGTAGGATGATGACGCACGTCCGAAAGGTCCCAGCATGCTCACGGAGCATAGCGTCGAGGAGGCAGCCCGAGGGGCCGGGGTCTCCGCCCCCGTCCACTTCCTCCCCGTCACGGGCTCCACCAACGCCGACCTCCTCCGCCTGGCCGCCCAGGGGGCCCCTGAGTGGACGGTGGTGGTGGCCGGCCACCAGGAGGCGGGCCGGGGGCGCCTGGGGCGGTCCTGGTTCTCCACCGAAGGGGCCTCGCTCTTGGTCTCGGTGCTGCTCCGTCCGTCGTTGGCGCCGGAGGACGCCCCCCTCCTGACCCTGCTCGGGGGGCTGGCGGCGGCGGAGGCGTGCCGGGCGGCCTGCGGGGTGGACGCCCGCTGCAAGTGGCCCAACGACCTCGTGGTGAGGGAGCGGAAGCTGGGGGGCGTCCTGGTGGAGGCGGGGGTGCGGGGAGGCTCGGTGCAGCACGTGGTGGTGGGCCTGGGGGTGAACGTGGCCCAGCGTCCGGACGACTTCCCCCGGGACCTCCGGCCCCTGGCCACGAGCGTGGCCATGGAGGGCGGGAGGGCCGACCCGGTCTCCCTGCTGCGGGCCTTCCTGGCGGAGCTCGGGGCCCGGTACCGGGCGGACGGCGCCAACCTCCGGGCGGAGGTCCTCCCCGCCTACCGGGCGGTCTGCGCCACCGTGGACCGGGAGGTCCGGGCCCTCACGACCTCGGGGGGGACCGTCGAGGGGCGGGCCGTGGGCGTCGGCGACCAGGGGGAGCTCCTCGTGGCGACCGCCGCCGGGGTGGCCGCCGTCCGGTTCGGAGAGGTGGCCCACGTGGAGGCCCCCTAGGCCAGGCCCGCGAGGCCACCAAGACGCGGTCGAGGGGATGAGAGGACCCTTGCCCTCCGGGCCGCCGGGGAGGTAGCGTTCGCGGCCGTGGGGTTCCCGCGCCGGCTCCTGGCCGAGGGGGAGGAGGTCGTCCTCGACCTCCGGCCCCACTGGATCGCCCTGGTCCCTCCGACCCTTGTGGCCGCCGTGATCGTGGCGGGGACCACGGTGGCGCTGCTGTTCGTCCCGGCGACCTGGCCCACCTGGGTCCGGTGGGCCGTGGTGGGCGTGGGCCTGGCCCTTTTCGTGGCCTCGCCGCTGCGGGCCTTCGTGGCCTGGGCCACCAGCCACTTCGTGGTGACCTCGGACCGGCTCATCCACCGCGAGGGGTGGATCGCCAGGCGTTCGATGGAGATCCCCCTCGAGAACATCAACGACGTCCGGTTCGCCCAGACGGTCTTCGAGCGCCTCATCGGGGCGGGCGACCTCACCATCGAGTCGGCCGGGGAGCACGGCCAGCAGCAGTTCACCGACATCCGCCACCCCGAGCAGGTCCAGAAGGTGATCTACGAGGTGAGCGAGGAGAACCAGCGGCGGATGATGGCCCACGCCGCCGGCGGCTTCTCCGTGGCCGCCGAGCTGGCCAAGCTGAACCGCCTCCGGGACGAGGGCGTCATCACCGACGAGGAGTTCGAACGGCAGAAGGCCCGGCTCCTGGGGGAGGGACTCACTCAGGAGTAGGGGGCCGGCCGAGCCCGGGCGAGGGGGGGTCGTGGGCCCGGGCATCAGGGCAGCCGGTACACCCGGGCGCGGTAGTCGTCGAGCATCCGGGCGGCGCCGTACCGGGGCCCGACGGTCAGGAGGGATCGCCTGATCCGCCTGACCCAGCCCGCGGGCGGGCCGTCGTCGGGACGGTCGTAGAAGAGGGGGAGGACCTGCTCCTCGAGCAGCCGGTAGAGGTGCTCGGCGTCGTGCGCGTCCTGGGCCTCGGGGTCGGGCGTCTCGGCCGGAGGGATGGCCCACCCGTTGGTCCCGTCGTAGGCCTCCGCCCACCAGCCGTCCAGGGTGGAGAGGTTGAGGGCTCCGTTGAGGGCGGCCTTCATCCCGCTGGTGCCGCTGGCCTCGAGCGGGGGCCGGGGGAGGTTGAGCCACAGGTCGCACCCGGCCACCAGGCGGCGGGCCACGGCCAGGTCGTAGTCCTCGAGGAAGAGGACCCGGCCAGCCAGGCGGGGGTCGCCCGAGAGGTCGTCCCAGAGCGAGAGGACCCGGCGGAGGAGGCCCTTGGCCTCCTCGTCGCTCGGGTGGGCCTTGCCCGCCACGACCAGCTGGAAGCCCGGAGGCCCGGCCAGGAGGTCGGCCAGCCTGCCGGGGTCGTGGACGAGGAGGTCGAGCCGCTTGTAGGCGGCCACCCGGCGGGCGAACCCCACCGTGAGGAGGTGAGGGTCGAGGCCCACGCGCGGGCCACCCTCGGCCGCCCCCCTCCAGGCCCGGGCCCCGGCGAAGGCGGCGAGCTCCGCCCGAAGCTCGCGGCGGACTGCCCAGAGCTCGTGGTCGGCCACGGCCTCCACGACCTCCCAGGTGGCGGGGTCGGCGGCCCGCTCCGCCCAGCCCGGCCCCAGGTGGCGGTCGAGGAGGGCCCGCATGGGGGGCGCCATCCAGGTCGGGAGGTGGACTCCGTTGGTGACCTCCCCGATGGGGACCTGGTCCTCGGGTCGGCCGGGGAAGAGGTGCCGCCACATCCGGCGGGCCACCTGCCCGTGGCGGCGGCTCACCCCGTTCGTCCCTCGGCTGGTCCGGATCCCGAGGACGGTGAGGCCCACCGGCTCGGCCCGGTCCTGGGGCCGGGCCCGCCCCAGGCCGAAGACCTCCTCGGGGCCGACCCCCATCGCCTCGAGCTCCTCCCCGAGCGCCTCCCGTAGCTCTTCCGCGAGGTAGGTCTCGTTTCCCGCCGGGACCGGGGTATGGGTGGTGAAGACGGTCCGGGCCCGGGCGTCCTCGAGGGCCTCCTGGAAGGGCCTCCCCTCCTGGACCCGCTCCCGGGCGAGCTCCAGGGGGGCCAGCGAGGCGTGCCCCTCGTTGAGGTGGAGCACGGCCGGATCGACCCCCAGGGCCCGCAGGGCCCGGACGCCCCCGATGCCCAGGAGGGCGTACTGGGCCAGCCGGAGCCGCCGCTCGCCCGTGTAGAGCCGGGCGGTGATCGAGCGGTCCTCGGGGGCGTTCTCCGGGACCGCCGCGTCCAGCAGGTAGAGGGGGACCCGGCCCACGTCCACCCGCCAGACGCGGGCCCGGACCTCCCGGCCCCACAGCCGGACGGAGACCGTGAGGGGGCGGCCGTCGTCCCCGGTCACCGTAGCGGCGGGGAGCCGCTCTGGATCCAGCGCGGCCCAAACCTCGCGCTGGGAGCCCGAACGGTCCACCCGCTGGCGGAAGGTCCCCTCCCGGTAGAGGAGCCCCACCCCCACCAGGGGGAGGGCCCGGTCGGAGGCCTCCTTGAGGACGTCCCCGGCCAGGACCCCCAGGCCCCCGGAGTAGAGGGGGAGCGAGGGGTGGACCCCGTACTCCGCGCAGAGGAAGGCCACGGGCCGCGTCGGGGAGGCGGCGAACGGCCTGGCCAGGTCGGCCCGCAGGGCCTCCTCCAGGGCTCGGGCCCGCTCGAGCAGCTCCCGGTCCCTCGCCGCCCGCCGCAGCGACTCGGGGAGCGCCTCGAGGAGGAGGCGGACCGGGTTCTCCCAGACGCCCTTCCAGCGCTCCGGGTCGACGTCGCGGAAGACCCGGGGCCCGCCCGGCGTCCAGGACCAGCGGTAGTTGTAGGCCACCCGGGCCAGCCCGCCGAGCTCCGGAGGGAGGCGGGAGGCCAGGGCTCGGGCCGCCCGTTCCAGGTCGGCCTGCCCCTTCCAGGTCGTGGCGGTCGGAGTCCCGGCGGTCACGGTCACGGCGGGGGCCCGCGGGCGCGGGCTCGGAGCCGAACCCTACCAGGTCGGGGGCTACACTTTCGGCGTGGCCGAGGACAGGGACGCTGCCCAGGGGCCCGCCCAGCCGACGGGGGCGGCCGCCCGCGTGGCCGAGGCCGTCGAGCGGGCCAGGCGGGGTGGGCCCGAGAAGTACCACCGCAAGCTCGTCGAGCAGGGGAAGCTCTTCGTCCGCGACCGGCTCCGGCTCCTCCTGGACGACGAGGGGACCTGGTCCGAGGACGGCCTCCTCGTGAACGCCCTGGCCGGGGACCTCCCGGCCGACGGGGTGGTGACCGGCGTGGGCTCCGTGGGCGGGCGGCCCGTGGCGGTGATGGCCAACGACCCCACGGTCAAAGCGGGGTCGTGGGGGGCCCGGACGGTGGAGAAGATCATCCGGATCATCGAGCTGGCCAGGAAGCGGATGCTCCCCATCGTCTACCTGGTGGACTCGGCCGGGGCCCGCATCACCGACCAGGTGGACCTGTTCCCCGGCCGGCGGGGGGCGGGGCGGATCTTCTACAACCAGGTCCAGGCCTCGGGGCGGGTGCCCCAGGTGTGCTGCCTGTTCGGGCCCTCGGCGGCGGGCGGGGCCTACATCCCGGCCTTCTGCGACGCAGTGTTCATGGTGGAGAAGAACGCCTCCATGTACCTGGGCTCCCCTCGGATGGCCGAGGAGGTGGTGGGGGAGAAGGTGACCCTGGAGGAGATGGGCGGGGCCCGCATGCACGCCGAGGTGAGCGGCTCGGCGGACCTCGTGGTCCCCGACGACAAGGCGGCCATCGAGGCCGCCCGGGCCTACCTCTCCTACTTCCCCTCGAACTACCTGGAGGAGCCGCCCCGGGCCGAGGGCCGGCCCCCGGCCTACCGGGGGTCCCTGGCCACGCTGGTGCCGGAGGACGAGTCCCAGCCCTTCGACATGTACGTGCTGGTGGCGGGCCTCGTGGACGAGGGCTCGTTCTTCGAGCTCAAGCCGGACTGGGCCAGGGAGGTCATCGTCGGCCTGGGCCGGCTGGACGGGCGGGTGGTGGGCGTGGTGGCCAACCAGCCCATGGTGAAGGGCGGGGTGCTGTTCGTGGACTCCGCGGACAAGGTGGCCCGGTTCGTGTGGCTGTGCGACGCCTTCAACATCCCCCTGGTGTTCCTGGCCGACGTGCCGGGGTTCATGATCGGGTCCCAGGTGGAGCGGCAGGGCATCATCCGCCACGGGGCCAAGCTCATCACGGCAGTCTCCGAGGCCACCGTGCCCAAGTTCTGCGTGGTGGTGCGGAAGGCCTACGGGGCCGGGCTGTACGCCATGGCCGGGCCGGGGTTCGAGCCGGACGCCACGTTGGCCTTCCCCACGGCCCGCATCGCGGTGATGGGGCCCGAGCCCGCGGTCAACGCCGTCTACTACAACCGCATCCAGGAGATCGGGGACCCCGAGGAGCGCCGGCGGTTCGTGGAGGAGAAGCGCCGGGAGTACGAACGGGACATCGACATCCTCCGGCTGGCCTCGGAGAACGTGGTGGACGCGGTTGTCGCCCCCGACGAGCTCCGGGGGGAGCTCATCCGGCGCCTGGGCCAGATGGGGAGGAAGGACCGGGAGTTCAGCGGGCGCCGCCACGGGGTGCCCCCAGTGTGATGGGCTCCGAGGCCGCCCCGGAGCTCGTCCGGCTGACCGTCCAGGACCACGTGGCGACGGTCACGCTCAACCGCCCCGAGGCCATGAACGCCCTCTCCGCGCGGATGGCGGACCAGGTGGCGGGGGCGGTCCTGCAGGCCGCGGCCCAGGACGACGTGTGGGTGGTGGTGCTGGCGGCCGAGGGGGAGCGGGCCTTCTGCGTGGGGGCGGACCTCAAGGAGCGGGCGGCCCTGGACGACGCGGGGTGGCTCCGGAACCGGATCCTCATGCGGGGGATGTTCGACTCGGTCCGGTCGGTGCCCCAGCCCACCATCGCCTCGGTCTTCGGCTACGCCCTGGGCGGGGGGTTCGAGCTGGCCCTGTCCTGCGACCTCATCGTGGCCTCCGAGGACGCCCAGTTCGGGCTGCCCGAGGTCCGGGTGGGGATCCTGCCGGGGGGTGGGGGGACCCAGCTCCTGGCCCGCAAGGTGGGGCCGGCCCGGGCCAAGGAGCTCATCTTCACCGGGCGACGGATGACGGCCCAGGAGGCCCACGAGGTGGGGCTGGTGGCCAGGGTGGTCCCCCGGGCGGAGCTCGCCCCGGCCACCCTCGAGCTCGCCCGGGAGGTGTGCCGGTCGGCCCCGGTCTCCGTGCGGGAGGCCAAGTGGGCCATCGACCGGGGGACCGAGCTCCCCCTCCAGCACGGGATCGAGCTGGAGGACCTGGCCTGGAGGCGGGTGGTGGGGACCGAGGACCGCCGGGAGGGGATCGCCGCCTTCAACGAGAAGCGGGAGCCCCGGTGGAAGGGCCGGTGAGCGACCGCCCCTCCGCCCCCACCGCCCTGCCGCAGCGGGTGACCATCCGAGAGGTGGGCCCCCGGGATGGCCTGCAGTCCGAGCGGCCCCTGCCAGTGGAGGTCCGGGCCCGGCTCATCTCCGCCCTGTCGCGCACGGGCCTCCCCAAGGTGGAGGCGGTCTCGTTCGTCTCACCCAAGAAGGTGCCGGCCATGGCCGGGGCGGCCGAGGTATGGCGGCTGGTGGAGCGCAACCCGGGTGTGCGCTACTCGGCCCTGGTCCCGAACCGGAAGGGGGCGGAGGCGGCCCTCGAGGTGGGGGGCTTCGACTACCTGAGCGTGTTCATCGCGGCCTCCGACGGCTACAGCCTGCACAACGTGGGCAAGCCGGTGGCGGAGTCCCTGCGGGACGTGGGGGAGGCGGTGGCCCTGGCCCTGGAGGCGGGCCTCCCCGTGGACGCCGCCGTCTCCACCTCCTTCGGCGACCCCTTCGAGGGGGACGTCCCCCCCGAGCAGGTCCTGGACCTGGTGGCCCGGCTCCTCGACCTGGGGATCTCCTCCGTCTCCCTGGCGGACACCACGGGGATGGCCACCCCCACCCGGGTGTGGGAGCTGGTGGGCCGGTTCCGGGCCCGGTTCCCAGGGGTCCCCCTGAACCTGCACTTCCACGACACGAGGGGTACGGCCATGGCCAACGTCCTGGCGGCCATGCAGGTGGGGGTGGACGACTTCGACGCGAGCATCGGGGGGCTGGGCGGGTCCCCCTTCGCCCCCGGGGCGGGGGGCAACGTGGCCACCGAGGACCTCGTGCACATGCTCATGGACATGGGGGTGGAGACGGGGGTGGCCCGCCTCGAGGCGCTCCTCGAGGTGGCGGCCTTCCTCCGGGAGCAGGTGGGCCACGAGCTGCGGAGCCAGGTGTCCCGGGCCGGGCCCCGGTGGTGGCGGGCGGCGGGCGAGGGGAGGTCCTGATGGCCGGGCGGACCGCGGTGGCCCTGGGGGGGTCCTGGTCCGGGCGGGCCACGGTCCGCAGCGAAGCGGAGGCGTGATGTTCCGCCGGGTCCTGGTGGCCAACCGGGGCGAGATCGCGGTCCGCATCGCCCGCACCTGCCACGACCTGGGCGTGGAGGTGGTGGCGGTCTTCTCCGACCTGGACGCCCGGGCCCTCCACGTGGAGCTCGCCGACCGGGCCGTCCACCTGCCCGGCGCCTCGCCCACGGAGACCTACCTGAACGTGGGACGGATCCTCGAGGCGGCCGAGCGGACCGGGGCCGAGGCCATCCACCCGGGCTACGGGTTCCTCTCCGAGCGGGCCGACGCGGCCGAGCGGGTGGCCGAGGCGGGCCTGGTCTGGGTGGGGCCTCCGGCCTCCGCCCTCCGGCTGGCCGGGGACAAGGTGGGGGCCCGCCGGCTGGCCGAGTCGGTGGGCGTCCCGGCCGTGCCCGGCACCCGGGACCCCATCTCCGGGCCGGAGGACGTGGTGGCCTTCGGCCGCGAGCATGGGTTCCCCGTGGTCATCAAGGCCGCCGGCGGGGGAGGGGGGCGGGGGCTCAAGGTGGTCCGCTCCCCCGAGGACGCGGCGGCGGCCTTCGAGTCGGCCGTCCGGGAGGCCGAGGCCTACTTCGGCTACGGCGAGGTGTACCTGGAGCGCTACCTGGAACGCCCCAAGCACATCGAGGTCCAGGTCCTGGCGCCCGCCCCTGGGCGGACCCTGTGGCTGGGGGCCCGGGACTGCTCCCTCCAGCGCCGCCACCAGAAGCTCGTGGAGGAGACCCCGCCCCCTCGCTTCGCCGAGGTCGTGCCGGCCCTGGGCCGGGCGGCGGCGGCCGTGGCCGACGCCTGCGGGTACGTGAACGCGGGCACCGTCGAGTTCCTGGTCGACGAGGACGGGCGCTTCTACTTCCTCGAGGTCAACGCCCGGCTCCAGGTGGAGCACACCGTGACCGAGGAGCTCCTCGGGCTGGACCTCGTGGCCTGCCAGCTCCGGGTGGCCGCGGGGGAGCCCCTCGGGTTCGACCAGGCCGACCTGGCCCCGGGCGGCCGGTTCGAGCCGCGGGGCCACGTCATCGAGTGCCGCATCAACGCCGAGGACCCCGCCCGGGGGTTCCTCCCCGTGCCCGGCCGGATCGGCCGGTACCGGGAGCCGGCCGGGCCCGGCGTGCGGGTGGACTCGGGCTACCGGGAGGGGGACGAGGTCCCCGTGGCCTACGACAGCCTCCTGGCCAAGCTCGTGGTCAGAGGCGCCGACCGGGAGGAGGCTCGCCGCCGGGCCCTCCGGGCCCTGGGGGAGTTCGTGGTGGAGGGCCTGCCCACGACGGCCCCCGCCCACCGGCTCCTCCTGGAGCATCCCCAGTTCGTCGACGGCAGCTACACGACCGAGACGGTGGAGGGCGGGGCCCTGGACGCGCTCATGGGGAAGACCGTAGCGGCCCCCACCGACACGCGGGAGAAGGTCCTGGTCGTAGGGGGTTCGGCCGTGCGCCTGTGGCACCCGGCGGTCGCGGCCTCGGTGGCGGCCGGGACGCCGCTTGCCTCCGGGGACGGGGGGGCGGTGGTGGCGCCCATGCAGGGCACGGTCCTCAAGGTCCTGGTCCGGGAGGGGGAGCCGGTCCGGGCCGGGGACCCGGTGGCCGTGCTGGAGACCATGAAGATGGAGACCCAGGTGGCCTCCCCGAGCTCCGGCGTGGTGCGGGAGGTCCGGGTGGGGCCCGGCTCGGTGGTGCAGGCGGGAGACCCCCTAGCCCTGATCGGCCGGGGCGAGCCCGCGAGGCCCGCGGGAGAACGGTAAGGCCGCCCCTGCTACACTTCGGCCCGCGGTGGAGGGCCCGGCACCCGTCGTCGAACGCCTGGACCACGTCTACTACTGGGTCTCGGACCTGGAGCGGGCCGTGGCCTTCTACCGCGACGTCCTCGGCCTGCACCTGGTCCGCCGGGACGGGGACACCTGGGCGGTGTTCGACGTCGGCGGGCGCCAGTTCGCCCTCCACGCGGCGGTGGAGGGCCACCCCGTGTCGGCCGGCGGGGCCACCGCCGTCTTCGCCGTGGCCGACCTGGACCGGGCCCGGGCGGTCCTCACCGAGCGCGGGGTCCGCTTCGGTCACGAGGGCGACGTGGAGGGGTACGCCCGGTTCGCCTCGTTCGAGGACCCCGACGGGAACACGGTCCAGCTCATCGAGTACCGGCGGCCCGACCCGAGCGGGCCCACCTCGCCTTCGTAGCCGCCACGGGCGAGCCGATGGAGCGTGCGGCGGGCAGGCTCGAGGTCATCGCCGGGCCCATGTTCGCCGGCAAGACCGAGGAGCTCCTCCGCCGGGTCCGACGGGCCCTGGTGGGCGGCCGCCGGGTCCAGCTGTTCGCCCATGCCCTGGACACCCGGGGCGGCCCGGGGCGCGTGGTCTCCCACGCCGGGCTCGAGCACCCCTCCCTCCCCGTCGCGTCCCCGGCCGAGCTCGCGTCCAGGGCCGACCCCGAGGCCGACCTGGTGGCCGTGGACGAGGCCCACTTCTTCGGGCCCGACCTCGTGGAGGTGGCCCTGGGGCTCGCCCGCCGGACGGTGCTCGTGGTGGCGGGGCTGGACGTGACCTTCGAGGGGCGCCCCTTCGAGCCCCTCCCATCGCTCATGGCCCTGGCGGAGCGGGTGGACAAGCTCACCGCCATCTGCACGCTGTGTGGGGAGGAGGCGGTGTACCACGTCCGGGTGGCTCCCTCCCAGGCGGGGGCCACCGACCTCGTGCCGGAGCACGTGGGGGGCGGGGAGAAATACCAGGCCCGCTGCCGCCGCCACTTCCCCTGAGCCGAGGCTCCCCCACGGGGCGCTCAGGGCCACCGGGGCGTGCGGGGTCGTCCTTCCACGCCAGCGTCAGCCGGTCGACGCCAGGGGCCATCCGGTGGCCAGACCCGGTCGACGGGCTGGGCACGCAGGATGGACTCGGCCGGAGGAAGGAGGAAGGCTCGCAGGACGTCGATCACCATCGGGAGGTCCGGCCCGTCGAGGCCGCTGCGGCTCAGGAAGCCGGTCCACGGGTTCGCGTGGAGGGGTCGTCGGCGAAGTCGGCTGTGAGAGCGAGCGGGTCCCGCGGCATGGGTGTACGTCGCCGGCGGAAGGTGGCTTCGATGGCGTCCCGAAGTCTCGGGCCCTCGAAGGGCTTCTGCGCAGCGAGAGCCCAGACGTCGTAGAAGTCCTTCATCCGGGAGCGGGATCCGGGCCTCAGCCAGATGGGCCGTGAGGCGTATTCGTACGCCCCCGTACTGCTGCTGTTCTCGGATCTCCTCCCCGCGGATCGACCGGGGGTCGAACTCGAGGCCGTCCGGTTCAGCCGGAGCCTGGACCGCGTCGACGAAGGCCCGCTCCACGGCCTCCACGGTTGCCTCACCGAAACCCAAGAGGTCGAGGTCTCGCGTGGGGCGGTGGGGTGCGTCCTGCCAGGGCGGAGAAGAGCGTCGCGCCCTTGAGGATGAACCTGTTCCTCTGGCTAGAACGGCGGGACATCTGCCGAGGTATCGAAACAAGCGGTTGCTCGCTCAGCTCGCGCCCGCTACGCGAGGGCCCGGCGCAGCGCCGACCGCGCCGCGTGGTAGCCGCACATCCCGTGCACCCCGGCCCCGGGGGGCGTGGAGGACGAACACACGAAGAGCCGGGGGTCTGGGGTGGCGTAGGGGTCGAGCCGCGGGACCGGGCGGGTGAGGAGCTGGCTCGCGCTCATGGCGCCCCCCACGATGTCGCCCCCCACGTAGTTCGGGTTGTGCCGCTCGAGGTCGGCCGGGGACATGACGTGGCGGGCCAGGACCCGGTCCCGGAAGCCCGGGGCGAACCGCTCCACCTGGGCCTCGATGCGCTCGGTCATGTCCACCGGGCAGCCGTTGGGGACGTGGCAGTACGCCCAGGCCGTGTGGCGCCCCGATGGGGCCCGCTCGGAGTCGAAGAGCGAGGGCTGGGCGAGGATGACGAACGGCCGCTCGGGGACCTCTCCCCGCCAGGCCGCCTCCTCGGCCGCGGCCACCTCCTCGAAGGTGCCCCCCAGGTGGACGGTCCCCGCCCGGGAGCAGGCCTCGGCCTTCCAGGGGATGGGCCCGTCCAGGGCCCAGTCGACCTTGAACGCCCCGGGGCCGTAGCGGAAGCGCTCCAGGGCCCGGCGGTACCCGGAGGGGAAGGCCTCCCCCGCCACCTGGAGGAGCGGCCGAGGGGAGAGGTCGAAGAGGATGGCCCGGGCCTCGGGGAGGTCCCGGAGGCTCGCCACCCGGGCCCCGGTGCGGACCTCCACTCCCAGGGCCCGGGCGCAGGAGGCCAGGGCGTCCGCGATCCGCTGTGAGCCACCCTGGGCCAGGGGCCAGCCGACCAGGTGGGCCAGGGTCCCCATGACCAGGGCCACCGCCCCCGAGGGAAACCGCCGGAAGGGGAGCACCGAGTGCCCCGCCAGGCCGGCCAGGAGCCCCCGGGCGGGCTCGGTCCGGAAGCGGGCGGCCAGGGCCCGGGCGGACCACAGGCCTCGCAGCCCGAACCTGGCCAGGGCCAGTGGCCGGTGGGGGAGGCGGAGGGGCCCCAGGAGGTCGTCCAGGAGGTCCCGCCCTGACCGCACGAGGGGGCCGAACAGCCGCCCCCAGGCCGGGCCGTCCGCCCCCAGGCCCTCCGCGGTCTCCAGCACCGAACGGTGGAGCACCGCGGCCGAGCCGTCGTCGAAGGGGTGGGCCAGGGGGAGCGGGGGGTGGACCCAGGTGAGCCCCAGCTCCTCCTGGGGGAGGGTGCGGAAGAAGGGAGAGGCGGCGGCCAGGGGGTGCACGGCCGAGCACACGTCGTGGACGAACCCGGGGAGCGTGAGCTCGGCGGACCGACACCCCCCGCCCACGGTGTCGGCGGCCTCCAGGACCAGCACCGACCGCCCGGCCCGGGCGAGCTGGATGGCCGCGGCCAGCCCGTTCGGCCCGGCCCCCACCACGACGGTGTCCACGGCCCGGGGCACGGCTCCAGCCTAGGACCGCGGGCCGCGGAAGGCGCGGCTTTCCCTGGCCCTCGCTACGCTCGTTGACGGTGGGGCCCATGGAGTGGGTCGAGGCTCCCGACTACTGGGTGGCCCGCTTCCTCCTCGGGCGGACCCTGGGAGCGATCTACCTGATCGCCTTCCTGGTCACCGCCAACCAGTTCCGACCCCTGCTCGGGGAGCGCGGGCTCCTGCCCGTCCCCCGGTTCGTGGCGGCGGTCCCCTTCCGGCGGTCGCCCAGCCTCTTCCACTTCCGCTACTCGGACCGGCTCCTCGCGGCGGTGGCCTGGACGGGGGTGGCCCTGGCTGCCCTCCTGGTGGCGGGCCTCCCCCAGGCCGGCCCGGCCTGGGCCCCCATGGCGACCTGGTTCCTCCTCTGGGCCCTGTACCTCTCCGTGGTGAACGTGGGCCAGACCTTCTACGCGTTCGGGTGGGAGTCCCTCCTGCTCGAGGCGGGGTTCCTGGCCATGTTCCTGGGCTCGGAGCGGAACCCGGCCCCGGCCCCCGTGGTCTGGCTCCTGCGGTGGCTGCTGTTCCGGGTGGAGCTGGGGGCCGGCCTCATCAAGCTCCGGGGCGACCCCTGCTGGCGGGACCTGACCTGCCTCTACTACCACCACGAGACCCAGCCCATGCCCAACCCCCTCAGCTGGTACTTCCACCGCCTGCCCCGCCTGGTCCACCGCCTCGAGGTGGTGGGCAACCACCTGGTCCAGCTGGGGGCCCCGTTCGCCCTCTTCGCCCCCCAGCCTGTGGCCGCCGGGGCGGGGCTGGCCATCGTCGTCCACCAGAGCTGGCTCATCCTCTCGGGGAACTTCTCGTGGCTGAACTTCCTCACGCTCACGCTGGCCGTGAGCGCCTTCAGCGACGCCCAGCTCGCCGCCGTGCTGCCCTTCCGGCCGGGCCCCCTCCTGCCCTCGCCCCTGTGGCACCAGGCCCTGGTCCTGGCCTGCACCGCGGCCGTGGCCGCGTTGAGCTACTGGCCGGTGCGGAACCTCCTCTCCCGCCACCAGCTCATGAACTTCAGCTTCAACCCGCTCCACCTGGTGAACACCTACGGGGCCTTCGGGAGCATCACCAAGGAGCGCTACGAGGTGGTCATCGAGGGCACGGCCGACCCGGTGCCCTCGGCCACCTCCCGGTGGGAGGCCTACGAGTTCAAGGGCAAGCCCGGCGACCCCCGGCGCCGGCCCCCCCAGGTGGCCCCCTACCACCTCCGGCTGGACTGGCTCATGTGGTTCGCCGCCATGTCCACGCCCCTGTCCCACCCGTGGATCCTCGTCCTCGTGGAGCGCCTCCTCGAGAACGACCGGGCCACCCTCAAGCTGCTGCGACGGAACCCCTTCCCGGACCGACCCCCGAACTTCGTCCGGGCCAGCCTCTACCGGTACCGGTTCAGCACCTGGGCGGAGCGGCGGGCCACCGGGGCCTGGTGGGTCCGGGAGCGGGTGGGGGAGTACCTGCCCCCGCTGTGCCTGGAGCGGCGGGCCCCGAGGGAGCGGGCGCCGTGACCGCCGGGCGAGGGCAGGGGCCGGAGCGGGGAGTGGGGCCGGGCGGCGGGTCGGGCGGGCCCACCCGGTACCTGCTCGACACCGTGGTGCTGATCTGGGCCGTCCGGGGGCTCCACGAGGCCCCAGCGGTCCTGGCCTCCCTCCGCCGCCGCGGGTCCCTGGCCGTGAGCGCCATCACCCTCCTCGAGCTGCGGCGGGCCCTCAGCCCCGAGGAGTACCTGGCGGCCGAGGAGGAGCTGGCCGGGGTGGAGGTGGTGCCCCTGGACGCGGCCGTGGCCCGGGCAGCCGGCAACTACCTGGTCCGCTGCGCCGACGAGGGGTACCGGGTGGACTTCTTCGCCGGGATCATCCAGGCCACGGCCGCCCTCACCGGGCGGGCCCTGGTCACCTACAGCGAGGCCCACTACCCCCTGGCGGACTGCGAGATCGTCCCCCTGGCCACGCTCGACCTCGCGCCGGAGGGGTGAGCCGGCCGGGCCGGCCGGGCCGGCCGGGACGCCCGCGGGGTGGGCGCCCCGCCGGAGCCGCGGGTGGCGGCGGGCACAAGGCGGTTGCTAGCGTGGGAGGGATGAAGGTCCGGCTACGCAACCCCGAACGGGTGGTGGAGGTCCCGGGGCCCCGCAAGGTGCGGGATCTCCTTGCCGAGCTGGGGATCGACCCGGACACCGTGCTCGTGATCCGGGAGCGGACCCTGCTCACCCGGGAGGACCGGCTGGAGGACCCCGACGAGGTGGAGATCCGCCCGGTGATCTCGGGCGGGGCCGGGAGGGGCCCGGGCATGCGGTGCCGGCGGTGCCGGGGGCCCGCCGTGGTGGAGGTCCGCCGCCACGGGGCCGCCTTCTGCCGGGACTGCTTCCTCGAGCACGTCCGCCGCCAGGTCCAGCGGGCCATCGAGGACTTCGACATGATGCGGCCGGGGGACCGGGTGCTGGTGGCGGTCTCCGGCGGGAAGGACTCCCTGGCCCTGTGGGACGTCCTCCTGGACCTGGGCCACGACGCCACCGGGCTGTACCTGGGGCTCGGGATCGGGGAGTACTCGGACGCCTCGGGCGAGAAGGCCCGGGCCTTCGCCCGGGCTCGCGGGGCCCCTCTCATCGAGGTGGACCTCAGGGAGGAGTACGGGTTCGACATCCCCACGGCGGGCCGGCGGGGGGCCCGGTCCACCTGTTCGGTGTGCGGGCTCTCCAAGCGCTACGTGTTCAACCGGGTGGCCCTGGAGCGAGGGTTCGACGTCCTGGCCACCGGCCACAACCTGGACGACGAGGCCGCCACCCTCCTCGGCAACACCCTGCGGTGGCAGACCGAGTACATCGCCCGCCAGTACCCGGTCCTGCCCGCCCGCCCGGGGATGGTGAAGAAGGTCAAGCCCCTGGTGCGGGTCTCGGAGCTCGAGACCGCGGCCTATGCGTTCTTGCGGGGCATCGACTACCAGGTGGAGGAGTGCCCGCTCGTGGCGGGGAACACCCAGCTCCGCTACAAGGAGGCCCTGAACCGGCTGGAGTCGGCCTCGCCGGGCACCAAGGCCCAGTTCTTCCTGGGGTACCTGGACCGGGCGGCGGAGCTCTTCCGGTCCGAGGACCGGGCCGCCGAGCGCCTCACCCCCTGCCAGCGGTGCGGGCAGCCCACCACCGGGCGGTTCTGCGCGTTCTGCCGGGCCCGGGCCCAGGTCCTGGGGGAGCGGCTGGCCCCGCCCCAGGACCGCCAGGTGGCCGCCGAGCTCTCCGAAGAGGTCCTCCCCGCCACGATCTACCGCTGAGGGTCTGAGCCGAAGCGCCAACAGCCCAAGCCCCTGAGCGGTTGCCGCGCGTTCCTGCCGTCGGCTGTGCCGGTGAGCAGAGAACGGCACGTCCCGTCGCCCCGTATCCTGGGCCCGTGAGCGGCCGGGTCTGCGGACAGTGCGGGGCCCCCCTCCCGCCGGAGGCCAGGTTCTGCCCCCGGTGCGGGGCCCCGGCAGAGGTCGCCACCACTGAGGAGCGGAAGGTGGTGACCGTCCTCTTCGCGGACGTGGCCGACTCCACCGAGCTCGCGGCGGGCCTCGACCCCGAGCGCTACCGGGAGGTCATGGGGGCCTTCTTCCGGATGGCCGCGGCCGAGGTGGAGGCCCTGCGGGGGCGGGTGGAGAAGTTCGTAGGGGACGCCGTGATGGCCGTGTTCGGCCTGCCCCACGCCCACGAGGACGACGCCCTCCGGGCCGTCCGGGCCGCGCTCTCCATCCGGGACCGGGCCTCCCGCCTCGGCGACGAGTTGGGGCTCCCCGCGCCCCTCCTGGTCCGGGCCGGGGTGAACTCGGGACCCGTGGCCGCGGGGCCCGGCCCGGCCGGACAGTTCCTCGTCGCCGGGGCCGCCGTGAACCTGGCGGCCCGGCTCCAGGAGGCCGCCTCCCCTGGCGAGGTCCTGGTGGGCCCCACCACCCACGCGCTCACCCAGCACGCCGTGGCCTTCGGCCCCTCCCGGTCGGTGGCCGCCCGAGGGTTCGAAGGATCCGTCCACGCCTGGCCGGTGGAGGGCCTCTCCCCGCGGTCCTCCCGGCGGACCATCAAGCTCGTGGGGCGGCGGTCCGAGCTCGCCCTGCTGGCCAACGCCTTCGCCAGGGTGGAGCAGGCGAGGCGGGCTCACCTGGTCACGGTCCTGGGCGAGGCCGGCATCGGCAAGACCCGGCTGGTGGAGGAGTTCCTGGCCAGCCTCCCCCAGGAGGTCACGGTCCTTACGGGCCGGGCCACGGAGTTCGAGGAGGACGTGGCCTTCGGGCCCGTGGCGGACATGGTCCGCCGGACGCTCGGGGTGGAGCCCGGAGCCCCCCGGGCCAGGGTTCGGGAGCGGCTCGAGCAGGTGGTCCGGGGGTGCTGCGAGCCGGGCCGGGTGGAGCAGGTCGTGGCCCGGCTCGGGCTCGCCCTGGGGCTCGGGTCGGAGCGGGATGGCCCCTCCCCCGAGGCCCGGCCCGGGGGGACCGAGGAAGGGGGCCGCTTCCGGGGGGCGGAGCTCCGGGCCGGCCTGCTCGGGCTGGTCGAGGGGCTCTCCCGGGAGGCTCCCGTGGTCATGGTCTTCGAGGAGGTCCACCTGGCCCGGGCCGAGCTCCTGGACCTCGTGGAGGAGCTCTGCCGGCGGGCCCGCCGCCTCCCCCTGCTCGTGCTGTGCGTGGGCCGCGACGAGCTCCTCCAGCGCCGGGCCTCCTGGGGAGGCGGAATCGCCGACGCCCTGACCATCCGGCTCGACCCCCTCACCGAGGAGGAGGCCACCGAGCTGGCGGAGGCGGCGGGGGAGTCCTTGGACCGGGACACCGCGCGGGAGGTGGCCCGCCACGCCGGCGGGAACCCCTTCTTCATCATCGAGACCACGGGCATGCTCCTCCGGGCCCACCCACAGCACGTCCTGGGCGCCGACCACGCCCACCTGCTCCCGCCCACGGTGCAGGCCGTGGTGGCCTCCCGCCTGGACCACCTGGGGGAGGAGGCCCGGGCCCTAGCCCGCACGGCCTCGGTCTTCCCCCGGGCCAGCTTCAGCCTGGAGGAGCTCTCTCTTGTGGCCAGGCCGCGGCCCGAGGTCCTGGGGGAGCTGGAAGAGGCGGAGGTCCTGGTCCGGGAGCCGGACGGGGAGGGAACCCGGGACCGGGAAGGGGCCCCGGCGCGGGAGGAGGCCCCCGAGCGGCAGAGGGCCCCCGAGCGGCAGAGGGCCTGGCGGTTCCGCCACCACATCCTCCGGGACGTGGCCTACGAGTCGCTTCCCAAGCGGGAGCGGCGGCGGCTCCACCTCGAGGTGGCGGAGGGGATGGCCCGGTGGGACGAGCGCCGGTTCGCCCACTCCATCGCCTACCACCTAGCGCAGGCCGCCCGGGCCTCCCTCGACCTCGACCCGACCGACCGGGCCCTGGCCGACCGGGCCGTGGAGGCCCTCCGGCGGGCCGGGGACCTGGCCCGGTGGCGGATGGAGTGGCGGACGGCCATCGACGTCTACGACGTGGCCCTGTCCCTGGCCGGGCCCCGGGAGGGCTGGGGGGAGCGGGAGGCCAAGCTCCTCTCGGCCATCGGGGAGGCCCGGTACTGGCTGGCGGAGTTCGAGGCGGCCCGAGGCCTCTTCGTCCGGGCCCTGGAGACGGCCCCGAACAGCCCCTGGGTCCGGGCCCACGCCGCCCGGTTCCTGGGGGACGTCGTCATCAACGTGGAGGGCGACCTGGACCGGGCGGCCGAACTCTTCGAGCAGGCGGTGGCGGCCGCCCAGGAGACCGGGGACGCCTGGACCGTTGCCAGGGCCCTGCTCATGGCGGGCTGGGTCCCCTACTGGCGGGAGGACCCCGAGGGGGCCAGGCGGACCTTCGAGGAGGCCCTGGCCGTGGCCCGGGCCAACCCCGACGGCGACCCCTGGGCCGAGGCCCGGGCCCTCACGTCGCTCGCCTCCGTCCGGGCCCTGGTGGGGCGGAACGAGGAGGCCCTGGCCCTGGCCCGGGAGGCCCTGGAGCTCGGCAGGCGGCGGGGGGACCGGTTCACGGTGGCCGTGGCCCAGGAGCAGGTGGGCAACGCCATGCGGCGGGCCATGCGGCTGGCGGAGGCCGTGGCCTGCCTGGACGAGGCGGTGGGGATCTTTCGGGACCTGGGGGCCCGCTGGGAGCTGGCCAGCGCCGCGGGGGAGCGGGGGCGCATCCACCGGCTGGCGGGTCGGCTCGAGGCCTCGGAGCGGGACCTCCGGGAGGCGGTGGAGATCTGCCGGGGCCTGGGGGAGCGGAGCCTCGTGTGGTGGACGGTGGGCCAGCTCGCCCTCACCCTCCTCGCCCGGGGGGACCGGGCTGGGGCCCGACGCCTCCTCGAGGACCCGGGGGTGCGGGGCAAGCCCGACACCAGGGAGCTCCTGCCGTTCCGGGCCGTGGTGGCCCTGGCCGAGGGCGACCGGGAGGGCGCCAGGGAGCTGGCCCGGGAGCTCCTGGCCCCGGGGGACGGGTGGGTGGACTCGAACGAGCGCGCCTCCACGGTGTGGTGGGCGGGGACCCTGTTCGGCGACGACCTCGTGGGCGGGCCGGAGGCCATGGCCCGGGCCCGGGCCAGGCTGGAGGAGGCGGACTGGCTCTTTGCGATCCGGGAGCCCGAGCTCCTGGCCGAGCTCCTGCGGGGAACCCCGGCCGCCGAGCCCGCCTGAGCGTCCGGGCCCGTCCCTGATGCGTCAGGCGGTCACCTCCAGTCGATCCTGGCCACCTCCACGGGCTCCGCGAGCCCCTTGAGCGCGACCGGGCCCGGTTCCTCCGCCCGGAACCCGGGGCCCGCCGCCTCGAGCGTGGCGCGGCTGGCCAGGACCTCCCCGGCCTCGGCGGGGGCGGCGATCCCGGCGGCCTGGCGCACTCCCCGCCCCCGGAACGCGGCCCTCGCCCTGGTGGCCTCGGCGGTGTGGAGCCCGACCCTCACCTGGGGCGCGAACCCGTGCTCCCGCCGGTGTTGGGCGAGCGTCCGCTGGATGGCCACCGCACACTCCAGGGCGGACCGGGCCTCCTCGAAGGCCACGAAGAACCCGTCCCCCGCATGGTCCACCTCCTCCCCACCGTGGCGGGCGAACAGGTTCCGCAGGGTCTGGTCGTGCCAGCGCAGGAGGTCGCTCCAGGCCAGGTCCCCGATGGCCTCCACGAGGGCCGTGGACCGCACGATCTGGGTGAACATGAGGGTCCGGGTGAGCTGGGCCCCGGGCACCGGGGCCTCCGGGCCCGCCGGCCCCAGGAGGTCGGCGGCCCGCCCGGCGTCGGGCAGGGCTCCCAGCCGGTCGAACGTGGCCCTGGCGGCCCGCAGCTCCAGGGCGGCCGCCTCTTTCTCGCCCAGGGCCCGGTGGGCCTGGGCCAGGAGCATTCGGGCCCGGGCCGCCTCGTAGGGGGCGTCCACCTCCTGCCGCCGCTGACAGCCCCGGCGGGCGGCCCCCGCAGCCGCCGCGTAGGCCCGGTTGAACTCCTGGAGCTTCTGGCAGGCCACCCTGGCCTCCCGTTCGGCGGCCGCCCAGGTCCCCCGGAGGCGCATGATCTCCGCCCGGTGGACCCGGTACATCCCCGGGAACCCGGAGATGGCCTTCCGCTCGCACCACCGCCCGGCCGCCTCCGACCACTGGGCCGCCCTGGAGGAGTCCGCCAGGTCCGGCCCTTCTGGAAGTTGTGGTGGGCGAGGAAGACGGCCATCAGGGCGGCCCCGGGTAGGTCATGCGCGGCCACGTAGGCGGCGTACGCCCGCTCCCGGGCCTCGATGCAGTGCTCGATGCGGCCGATCCACCAGGCGGCCTCGGCCAGCGCCTCGAGGTCGGTGGGAGGAAGCAGCCGGGCCCCGTCGGCCTCGCTCAGCAGGTCGAAGCCCTCCCGCCAGGCGTGCCGCGCGAAGGCGTCGCGTCCGCCGAGGATCCTCTCGTCGGTGGTCTGGGTCACGGGGGCCTCCCCGGCGAACGTGGGACCTTGTTCCACGCCCGCTCCCGCCGGTCATCGGGCAGAGGAGGCTCGCTCGAACGGATAACCTGTGACTCGTGGACTTCGACCTCACCCCCGAGCAGGAAGAGTTCCGACGGGTCGTCCGGGACTTCGCCGAGGGGGTCATCGCTCCCCGGGCCGAGGAGATGGACCGGCGGGAGGAGCTGCCCCTGGACATCGTGAAGCAGATGGGGGAGCTCGGGCTGTTCGGCCTGCCCTTCCCCCAGGAGTACGGGGGCCAGGGGGCGGACTTCCTCACGTTCTGCCTGGCCGTGGAGGAGATCGCCAGGGTGGACTCCTCCATGGCCATCACCCTGGAGGCAGCGGTGGGGCTGGGGGCCAACCCCATCTACCGGTTCGGGACCGAGGAGCAGAAGCGGCGGTGGCTGGTCCCCATGTGCCGGGGGGAGATCCTGGGGGCCTTTGGTCTCACCGAGCCCGGGGGCGGATCGGACGCCGCGGCCACCGCCACCACCGCCCGGCTGGAGGACGGGCAGTGGGTCATCAACGGGGCCAAGGCCTTCATCACCAACTCCGGCACCCCCATCAGCAAGGTCTGCACGATCACCGCGGTCACCGGGGAGGGGCCAGGAGGCACCAAGGAGATCTCGGCCATCATCGTCCCCACGGACACCCCTGGGTTCGTGGTGGGGAGGCACTACCGCAAGGTAGGGTGGCGGGCCTCGGACACCCACGAGATCTCCTTCAGCGACTGCCGGGTGCCCGAGGAGAACCTGCTGGGGGAGCGGGGGAAGGGCTACGCCCAGTTCCTCCAGACCCTGGACGACGGACGGATCGCTATCGCCGCCCTCGCCGTGGGGCTGGCCCAGGGGTGCCTGGACGAGTCGCTCCGCTACGCGAAGGAGCGGCGCGCCTTCGGCCGTCCCATCGGGGCCTTCCAGGCCATCCAGTTCAAGCTGGCCGACATGAAGGTGGCCGTGGAGACGGCCCGGCTCGCCACCTACCGGGCGGCCTGGCTCCGGGACCAGGGCCGCCCCTACAAGGCCGCCGCCGCCCTGGCCAAGCTCTACGCGAGCGAGGTGGCCGTGACCTGCGCCCGGCAGGCCGTCCAGGTCCACGGCGGCTACGGGTTCATCGAGGAGTTCCCCGTGGCCCGCTACTACCGCGACTCCAAGATCCTCGAGATCGGCGAGGGGACCAGCGAGATCCAGCGGATCCTGATCGCGAGGGACCTGGGCCTTCCCGGCACCGATCTGTAGCTCCCGCGGTACGCGCCCCCTCAGCGGTCCCGCGTCCGCCGCTCATCTCGAAACCACTGTCCAGGGGCAGGTGCTTGCATCGGCCCCTCCAAAGGGCGAGGCTTTGAGTTCGGCTTGACATCTCCGACGGACTCCGGTAGGCATAAGCGTCCCGTGAGCCAGATCCGTATGCCACCGTCTGCCCGCGCGGTGGCGGCGCTGGCCGCCGCCCTCCTCCTGGCTGCCCTCGTTGTGGGCCCGGTCAACGCCGACACCAAGACGGAGCTGCGGCGGGCGCGACAACGGCTCGAGTTCCTCATCGACCGGATGACCG
>DATLZQ010000131.1:0-31634 GCA_035573915.1 Actinomycetota bacterium
AGAGGGCCCCGCCGAGGGACAGGGCGAGCAGGGCGAGGTGCCCGGCGGCCCTGCGGAGGGGGCCGGGCCGCCTCACCGCCCGCTGCCCCCGCCCTCCAGGCGGAACCCGCAGGCCCCACACCGACGGTCTCTCTCGGCCACCGGGCTGCCGCAGTAGGGACAGGCCCGAGGGCCCGGCCCCTCGGGGTCGGCGGCCCGCGCCTGGTCGGCCGCCTCCTCTTCCTCCCCCCCGGACCGCCGCCCCCGGAGGAACACCACCCCGAGCACGAGGGCGATCACGCCGAACAGGGCGAGCTCGTCCCAGCCCAACCCGCCGGCGTGGCCTAGCACGTCGGGACCTCCTGGGGCGGGAGGGTGGCGGGAGCCGTCACCGGGCCCATGCCCCCATCATCCTCCGGAGAGGATCATCAGGCCACCCACGGTGAAGAGCACCATGACCCCGAGGAAGACGTACTGGGTCCGCACCGCCCGCTCCGGCGGGAACAGCGCCACGGCCCGGTCGTGGGCCAGCACCACGCCCCCCACGTGGCCGGTCACGATGGCCACCACCTGGACGTACCAGATGGCCGTGGCGGAGAGCAGGGCCAGGTTCGGCCTCCAGGAGGCCGTGCCGAAGAGGTCCCACCCCGCCCCGAAGGGGTCCGACAGGAGGGCCAGCCCCGCCTGCCCCTCCAGCACCAGCAGCGAGAAGTAGTGGGCCACGGCGTAGGCCAGGGCGATGGGCACCAGGGAGTGGACGAACCGGGCGGCCAGGGCCCGCCATCGTCCTCCGCCCACCGAGGCGGCGGCCCGCATGGCGAGCGCGTAGACCAGGGCCACGGCCCCCACCATGCCCAGCAGCCCGCCGGTCCCGGCCAGGGTGCGGAGGACCGGGGGCAGGGCCCCCGTGGCCGACAGCCACGGGGCGGAGCGGGAGAAGCCGTCGAAGGTGGTGGATCCCAGGGCCACCGCCACGAACGGTAGGAGGCCGGGGCGGGGAGCGAGGGAGGGCAGGCCGCGGAGGGGGGAACGGACCACCACCCTCCCCCGCTCGTCCCTGGCCAGCGGGGCCACCCGGGAGAGCAGCCCGAAGTAGACGGCGAAGGTCTCCGCGCCTCGGTTCCAGGCCTCCCGTCCGAAGGCCGCCATGCCAGCGAGGGTCACCGCCGTGTACGCGAGGATGGCCACCCCGAGGTGGCGGGGGTCGGCGCCCGCCGGGTAGACGAGCTCCATCCACACGAACCCCAGGAGTCCCAAGGCGGCCGGCCAGGCCCCGAGGAGCGGAGGGTAGCGCCAGGGAGGATCCTCTCCCAGGCCCAGCAGCCGGGCCAGGGTGTCCCAGGGGGAGAGCGTGGCCCAGAGGTTCCCGAACAGGGCGTGGGCCAGGGCCAGGCCGACCCAGAACCAGATGTAGACGAAGACCGAGGCCAGGTTGGCCCCGGGGACCGACTGGCCGAGGAAGGCGGCCAGCGTCACCACCACGAACAGGAGCAGGGAGGTCCCCCGCACCGCCCACTCGAGGGTGGGGTGGCAGAGGAGCCGCTGGAGGAGGGACGGGAGCCGGCGGCTGTGGGGCGTCCCCTCCAGACGGGGCTCCCGCCACAGGGCGGCCAGCAGCACGAAGGAGAGCACCACGGCCGCGGCCGCCCCGTAGAGGAAGAGCCACCGGGGGACCGGGAGGTCCACCCGTCCTCCGATCCCGTGGGCGATCACGGCCGCACCTCCAGCCGCACGAGGAGCAGGCCCCTCTTCTCCAGCTCGACCTCGAAGACGCCCGGCACGTCCGCCCGGAAGGTGAGGGTCACCCGGCCCCCGACGGGCACGGGGCGCAGGAGGTCGTAGCCGTGGACGTGGACCTCGTCGGGGACGTCCGAGCGGACCTCCAGCCGGACCAGGGAGCCCAAGGGTACCCTTACCCGCCCGGGCCCCTGGACCCGTCCCTCCTCCACCTCCACCTCGACCTCCACCGGCTCGGGCGTGGGGGACGGCGTGGTCCCGGTGGTGGTGTCCGGCGGGGTCGTGGGCGAGGTGGTGGGGGGCAAGCCCACGGTGGGGATCCGGGTAGAAGGCGGGGCCGGCCCCACCGTGGGCGAGCCCTCCGGGCGGAGGACGACGAACAGCCCGGCCAGGACGGCCAGTCCGGCCAGGACGGCCAGCCATCGCAGCTTGGGTGACACGGCACGCTCCTTTCGTCGCGAACGACCCGGCTCCGCCGGGAGCGGTCCGGTCGGGGGACGGTTCGCGGTTCCGGGGAGTCGGTCAGGCGCCGACGGCGGCCGGAGGCGCCCGCCGGGGGGCCCCGCGGAGGAAGGGGGGCCGGGCCCCCCACCCTCGCTCGGCGCGGAGGGGGGTGGGGACCGGGGTGGGGTGTGGCCGCCTGGTCCTCCAGGGGGCCGTGACCGCGCGGGCCACGGTCCGGCCCAGCTCCACGAGCAGGACGGCCGAGGCCGCCGCCACCAGGACCTGCACCCCGGCGCCCACGAGCACGGCGGGGTCGGAGAGGGCGGCCCCCACGGAGAAGCCGCGCTCGAGGCACTCCAGGAGTAGGAACAGGGGGACTTGGACGGCTGCCAGCCCCGGGAGGAAGAGGCGGCGGTCCCGGGTGCCCAGGGCGGAGTCCGGCCGGAGGACAGCCCGGAGGCCCGCGAGGAGCAGGGCGGCCGGCAGGACGAAGGCCAGCGAGTGAACCAGCACGTGGAAGGACCCGTGCCCGGTGGCCAGCAGATGACGGTGGCGAGCGTCGGGGTCGGGGTCCACCGCCGCGTAGGCGAGGAGGTGCCCGACCACGGCCCCGCTCCAGGCCGTCGCCAGGGCGGCCGCCCACGAGAGCCGTCTCACGGCCCCGAGCCTACCGCGCCGGCGGCCGGCCTCCCACCGGCACCCGCGGGGCCGGAGGGCGGCCCCCGGGCGGCCGGGCCCTCAGGCGGCCTCTGGGCGGCTGGGCCTTCAGTGCCCCACGATGGCCCGGATGGACTCCTTGAGGGAGCTCATGGTGGCGAGCACGGCCGTGGGCTCATAGCCGCAGTGGGCCATGCAGTTGGCGCACTTGGGGTTGCCGCTCTGCCGGCCGTACTGGGACCAGTCCGTGGTCTCCACGAGCTCCCGGTAGGTCCTGGTGTAGCCGTCCCCCAGCAGGTAGCAGGGCCGCTGCCAGCCGAAGATCGAGTAGGAGGGGATCCCCCAGGCCGTGCACCGGAAGTCGACCTTCCCCTCCAGGAAGTCGAGGTAGAGGGGGGTGTGGTTGAGGCGCCACCGCCTGCGCCTCCCCCCCTTGAAGGCCTCCCGGAACAGCCACCGGGTTCGGTCCACGGGGAGAAAGTGCTCCTGGTCGGGGGCCTTCTCGTAGGCGTATCCGGGGGAGATCATCATCCCGTCCACCTTGAGCTCGTCGTTGAGGTAGTCCAGGACGGCCCGGACGTTCTCCGGGGTGTCCTGGGTGAAGAACGTGGTGTTCGTGTAGACCCGGAACCCGCGGGCCTTGGCCTCCCGCATGGCCTCCACGGCCGCGTCGAACACCCCCTGCTGGCAGACGGACTCGTCGTGGCGCTCCCCCAGGCCGTCGATGTGCACCGCCCAGGCGAAGTAGGGGGAGGGGCGGAACAGGTGCATCTTCTTCTTCATGAGGAGGGCGTTCGTGCACAGGTAGACGAACTTCTTGCGCCGGACGAGCTCCTCCACGATGAGGTGGATCTCGGGGTGGATGAGGGGCTCGCCCCCGGCGATGGAGACCACCGGGGCCCCGCTCTCCTCCACGGCGGCCACGGCCTGCTCCACCGACATCCGCATCTTGAGGATGTGGGCGGGGTACTGGATCTTGCCGCACCCCGCGCAGGCCAGGTTGCAGGCGAACAGGGGCTCCAGCTCCACCACGAGGGGGAACTTGTCCCGCCCCCGCAGGCGCTGCTTGAGCAGGTACAGGCCCACCTTGAGCTGCTGGCGCAGGGTCACCGGCATGGCGCGATCACCTCTCGCTCGTCCGGAGCTCGATGGGCAGGGTGAACTGCATGGACTCCTCGGTCACCCGCCGCTCCTCGACCTTCACCGGCCCCAGGCTCCCCAGGGCCTCCACCACCCGCCGCACGAGGACCTCGGGGGCCGAAGCCCCCGCCGTGATGCCCACCGTCCGCACCCCCACCAGCCACTCCGGGTCCACCTCGGTCTCGTCGTCCAGGAGCCGCGCCCGGCAGCCCTCCCGCTCGGAGACCTCCACCAGGCGGCGGGAGTTGGAGGAGTTGTCCGAGCCGATCACGAGCAGGAGGTCGCACTCCCGGGCCAGGGCCTTCACCGCGTCCTGGCGGTTGGAGGTGGCGTAGCAGATGTCGTCGGAGCCCGGCCCCCGGAGCTGGGGGAACCGCCGCCGCAGGACCTCCACCACCTCCTCCACCTCGTCCACGGCGAGGGTGGTCTGGGTGAGGTAGGCCACCTTCTCGTCCTCCCCGAAGGGGAGGCGCTCGGCCTCCTCCACGCCGCCGATGAGGGTGATGGCCTGCGGGGCCTCCCCGGTGGTGCCCTCCACCTCCTCGTGCCCGGCGTGGCCGATGAGCACGATCCGGAACCCGTGGCGGGCGAACCGGCGGGCCTCCGCGTGGACCTTGGTCACCAGGGGACAGGTGGCGTCGATCACGTTGAGGTTCCGCTCCACGGCCTGCTGGCGGACCTGGGGGGAGACCCCGTGGGCGGAGAACACGACCAGGGAGCCCTCGGGGACCTCGTCCAGCTCGTCCACGAACACCGCCCCCCGCCGCTCGAGGTCCCGGACCACGTGGACGTTGTGGACGATCTGCTTGCGCACGTAGACGGGCGGGCCGTAGCGGTCCAGGGCCCGCTCCACGATCTCGATGGCCCGCTCCACCCCGGCGCAGAAGGAGCGGGGGCCGGCGAGCAGCACCCGGCGGGGGCCGGCGGCCCGGGCCCAGGAGAGGAGGGCGGGGAGGGCCCGTCGCAGGGAGCGGTAGGCCGCGGCGCCGCCCCGGAGGGTGGCCAGGGGGCGGGAGAGGTCCCGGCCCGGGGCGTCCACCACGGCCCGCAGGACGGCGAAGGGGCGTCCCTGAGCGGCCTCGGCCAGCCAGGCCGACTCCATGTCCACTGCCACCGCCCCGCGGGCCGCGAGGGCGGGCCGCTCCTCCTCCCCCACCACGTGGTCGACGGAGGCCACTGGCCCCAGGTGGACCCGGTCGACCCCCAGCCGCCGCAGGGCCGCCACCAGGGGCCCGCTCGAGCAAGGGATCCGGCGGCCGTCGGGGGCCAGGACCTCGGTGGCCACCACGACGTCGCCCGGGGCCAGCCCGTCGGTGAGGGCGCCGCAGAACCCCGCCACGGCCACGGCGTCCGCCCGCTCCGCGCGGGCCCTGGGGACGGCCCGGCGGGCCCGCTCCGGCCCCATCCCGGTCCGGAGGACCCTGGCCCCATCCAGGTCTCGGGCGGCCAGGGCCTCCACGGAGAGCGGGGTGAGCAGCAGGAGCCGCCGGTCCCTGGCCGGACCCCGCGTCCCCCGCCCCTTCGAACCGCGCCCGTCCCCGCTCATCTGGGCCTCCTCCGGTCGCCGTGCACGAACCGTCCCAGGGCCTGCACCGGGAACACCAGCCGGTACAGGTGGTAGTTGATGTAGAAGTCGCCCGGGAACCCGGTGCCCGTGTAGTAGGGCTCGTCCCACGTCCCCTCGGGGAGCTGGGTGTCGCAGAGGAAGGCCACCCCCCGTTCCACGGCCTCCGACCGCTCCCCCGCGGCCAGCAGGGCCAGCAGGGCCCAGGCGGTCTGGGAGGCGGTGGACGCCCCCCGCCCCACCCACGAGGGGTCCCGGTAGGAGCGGAGGTCCTCCCCCCACCCGCCGTCGGGGTTCTGGTGCTCCTCCAGCCAGCGCACGGCCCGCCGGATTCGGGGGTCGCGCGGGGGGACGCCGGCCACCACCGCCGCCGGGACCACGGCCCCCGTCCCGTAGACGTGGTTGGCCCCCCACCGCCCGAACCAGGACCCGTCGGGCTCCTGGTGGCGGGCCAGCCAGCCCAGGCCCCGGCGGGCGCTGGGGTGGGTGGCCAGCCCCTCCAGGGCCAGCATCTCCACCACGTGGGCGGTGACGTCGGCGCTGGGGGGGTCGATGACCTCGCCGAAGTCGCAGAAGGGGAGCTCTCGGGCCAGGGCCCGGACGTTGTCGGCGTCGAAGGCCCCCCAGCCGCCGTCCGAGGACTGCATGCCCAGGACCCACCGCACCGCCCGCCGGACGGCCGCCTCCAGCCGCTCGGGGTGGGGGTGGCGTACCCGCCGGAGGGCCATCACCACCTCGGCCGTGTCGTCGATGTCGGGGTAGTTGTCGTTGGCGAACTCGAAGGCCCAGCCCCCCGGCTCCAGCTCGGGCCGCCGCACGGCCCAGTCCCCTCGGACCCGGACCTCCTCGCCCAGGAGCCAGTCCGCCGCCCGGAGGAGGACCGGGTGGTCCCCCGGGAGCCCCGCATCGGAGAGCCCGATCACGGCCAGGGCCGTGTCCCACACCGGCGACTGGCAGGCCTCCAGGCGGCGGAACTCCCCGTCCCGGACCGTGAAGCGCTCCAGCCCTTCCAGCGCGGCCCGCAGGACCGGGTGGTCCAGCGGGTAGCCCGCCACGTGCAGGGCGATGATCGAGTAGACCCAGGGCGGCTGGATCCCGCCCCAGGAGCCGTCGGCTTCCTGGCGGCGGACGATCCACTCCAGGGCCCGGGCGATGGCGGCCCGCCGGAGCCTCGGGGAGGGCCGCCGCTCGTAGGCGCGGAGGGCCCGGTCCAGGCGCTGGAACCGCCCGGCCCAGGTGGACAGGGGCTGGCGGGGCGGGGGCGGGGCCCCGGTCCGGAGCTCGTCCAGGTCGAACCCGATGGGACGCACGGGGCGCAGGGCGGCCACCACCGTGAGGGGGACGATGGTCTGGCGGGCCCAGCAGGCGAAGTCGTAGATGTTGAGCGGGAACCAGGGGGGGAGGAACACGAGCTCCGGCGGCAGGGCCGGGAGGTCCTCCCAGGGCCACAGGCCGAACAGGGCCAGCCAGATCCTCGTGAACACCCGGGTCCGCTCGAAGCCCCCGTGCTCGAGGACCCACCGCCGGGCCCGGGCCATGTGCCGGGCGTCCACCGGGTCTCCGGCCAGGCGGAGGGCGGCGTAGGCCTCGACCGTGGTGGAGAGGTCGCCCGGGCCCCGGTAGAAGTTGGCCCAGGAGCCGTCCTCCTGCTGCTGGGAGCGGATCCAGGCCGCCGCGGGGACGAGGTCGCGGTCCTCGAGGATCCCCAGGAACTTCCGCAGGAGGAGGTCCTCGGCGTCCATGGTCACGTTCGTCTGGAGCTCCCCCTTCCACCACCCCGCCGGGGCCTGGAGCGAGAGGAGGTGGTCCACGGCCCGCCGCAGGGCCTCGGCCGCGGCCTGCTCCACCCGGGGGCGGACGCCCACCGCCATCAGAAGTCCCTCCGGACCACGAAGGCGGCCACCTCCTCCAGCTCGGCGGCGGGCCCCGGCCGGAGCCTGCCCGCCCCGAGGGCGGCCAGGGCCCGCTCCAGGTGGTCGGCGGCCAGCTGGAGGGCCCACTCCCGGCTCCCGGCCGCCTCGAGGAGGGCCACGGCCCTGGCCACGGCCTCCTCGCCCGGCTCGGGCCGGGCCAGGAGGTCGGCGAGCTCCCGGGCCCCCGGCCCCCCGGAGGCCAGGGCGTGGGCCACGGGGAGCGTCTTCTTGCGCTGCCGGAGGTCGTTGGCCACGGGCTTCCCGGTCACGGCCGGGTCCCCCCAGATGCCCAGGACGTCGTCCACGGCCTGGAAGGCCAGGCCGAGGTGGCGTCCGAAGGCGCGCAGGGCCTCCACCGCCCGGTCGGGTCCGTCCCCGAGGAGGCCCCCCACGGCCGCCGCGCAGGAGAGGAGGGCGGCGGTCTTGTGTTCGCTCATGGCCAGGACTTCCTCCACGCTCACCCGGTCCCGGGACTCGAAGGAGAGGTCCTCGGCCTGCCCGGCGATCATCTCGGCCGTAGCCCGAGACAGCTCCGCCGCGGCCCGGCGGGCCTGGGGCCGGGGGTCGGCCAGGAGGACCTGGTGGGCCAGGTTGAGGAGGGCGTCCCCGGCCAGGATGGCCTCCCCCACCCCGAACAGGGCCCACACGGTGGGCCGGTGGCGGCGCTCCCGGTCCCGGTCCATCACGTCGTCGTGGAGGAGCGAGAAGTTGTGGACGAGCTCCACGGCCACGGCCCCCGGGAGGGACGCCTCGAAGGTCCCCCCGACCGCCTCCGAAGCGAGGAGGGCGAGGGTGGGCCGGACGGCCTTCCCCCCGTCGGCCCGGGTCTCTCGCCCCCGCTCGTCGGACCACCCCAGGTGGTAGGAGGCCAGGAGGCGGAGCCGCTCGGGGAGCCCCTCCACGGCCCGGCGGAGACCCGCCGAGATCAGGGGTCGGGCCCGCTCGAAGGCCCGCGGGGGGGCCACCCTGGACGGTGCGGCCTGGGGTCCTCTCGCCGTCACGCCGCCACCTCCGCCGGGAGCCGTCCGGTCCGCCCCAGGGCCACCAGGGCCCGCCGGGCCGCGGCCAGCCCGCTCCGCACCGCCCCCTCCATGGTGGCCGGCCACCCGGTGTCCGTCCACGCCCCGGCCACGTAGAGCCGGGGGACCAGGGCCTGGGGCCCCGGCCGGAGGGCGGCCGTCCCCGGGGCCTGGCGGAAGGTGGCCCCCCGCTCCCGGGTCACGAGGAACCGCTCCACCCGGGCCTCCCGGGCCCGGGGGAACAGGGCGGCCAGGGCCGGCAGGAACGTCCGGCGGAACCACTCCACGGGCCGGTCCACGAGCTCCTCCGCCCCCGAGAGCGACACCGCGAGGTACTGGCCGCGGTCCAGGCCCGAGGGGGCGGTCCGGTCGAAGACCCACTGCACGGGGGAGCCCACCACCGCGGCGAAGGCGAGGCGGGTCACGGGGCGGTCGTAGACCACATGGACGTTCACGATGGGGGAGAGGCCCAGCCCGGCGGGGTCGGCGGGGAGCGCTCCGGGGGGGAGGAGGGCCCCGGCCCGGTCGTTGGGCACGGCCACCACCACCACGTCGCCCTCGAGCGTCCCATCGTTCAGGGCCACGCCGGTGGCCCCCTCGGGCCCGGTCAGCACGGCCCGGACCCGGGACCCCAGCCGGACCCGGACCCCGGCCCGCTCCAGGGCCCGCCGCCCGGCCTCCCCGTGGAGCTCCCCCAGGGGCACGAGGGGGACGCCGATATCGGCGGCGTCCGCCCGGTCCAGCAGCCCGGTGCGGAACACCTTGACGGCCAGGGCCAGGCTGGCCCGGGCGGCCGGCAGGTTGAGGGCGGGGAGGGCGAAGAGGTCCCAGAGGGAGCGCACGGCCCGCTCGGACTGCCCGTGTTCCCGCAGCCACTCCCCGAAGGTCCGGCGGTCGAGGTGAGGGTCCTTGGGGTCCAGACGGCGGAGGGCCATGGCGGCCCGGACCGCGCCCGCCCGCTCGGCCGGCGAGAGGAGCCGGTAGCGGGCCAGGGCCCGGGCCAGGTGGAGGGGGGCCGGCAGGGGGTCCCGCCGCAGCCGGGCTGGGGGGCGCCCGGGGGAAAGGACGGGGATGTCCATCCAAGGCTGGAGGGAGGTGCGGTCGCTCACCCCGAGCCGGCCCAGGAACGCCCGGTAGGCGGTGCAGCAGCGGAGGAACACGTGCTGGCCCGTGTCCACGACAAGCCCGTCCCGCTCGAAGGACGAGGTGGCCCCGCCCAGCCACCTCCGGGCCTCGAGGAGGGTGACCCGGGCCCCGCCGTCGGCCAGGGCCAGGGCGGCGGCCATCCCGGCCAGCCCCCCGCCCACCACCAGCGCGTGGGGCCGCCCGGCACCGCGCGTCAGGTCGCCCTGCCCGCCCATCAGGCGACCACCCCCGCCAGGGCCCGCCCCGCCACCCAGGCCTTCTCCCACCCCGGGAGCGACACCCGGCGGGCGAACACCTCCTCCGGGCGGGCCTCCACCCGCCCCAGGAGCCGGAGGTAGATCCCGGCCATGGCCCCGGCACAGGCCGCGCTCCGCCGGTCCAGGTGGGGCAGGAGCCGCAGCCCCCGGCTGAACCAGGCCCGGGCCCGCCGGGCCTCGAACCGGACCAGGGCCCGCAGGGCCGGCGACCGCCCCTCGACGAGCGTCTCCCCGGTGCAGCCGAACCGGGCCAGGTCCTCCTCCGGCAGGTAGACCCGGCCCCGCCCCAGGTCCTCCCGGACGTCCCGGAGGATGTTGGTGAGCTGCATGGCCACCCCGAGATCGTCGGCCAGGGGTTCGGCCTCCGCCATGCGGCTCGCCCCGAACACCGCGAGGGAGAGCCGGCCGATGGTCCCGGCCACCCGCCGGCAGTAGACGAGGAGCTCCTCGAAGCTCCCGTAGTGGGTGCCCCGCACGTCCATCCGGACCCCCTCCACGAGCTCCCGGAAGGCGTCCAGAGGGAGGAGGAAGCGCCTAGTGGCCAGGCCCAGGGCGGCGAGGACGGGGTCCGGGGAGGCCGGGTCCACGTGGGCCAGGGACTCCTCGATCCGGTCCAGGGCGGCGAGCTTCGCGTCGGCCGGGAGGTCGCCGTCCCCCACGTCGTCCACCCGGCGGGCCATGGCGTACACGGCGGCCAGGGCCTCCCGCTTGGCGGGGGGGAGTAGGCGGATCCCGTACCAGAAGTTCCGGGCCCGGGCCCGGGTCACCCGCTCGCAGTGGCGGACGGCCTCGGGGCGCTCCTTCACCGGGCCAGCTCCTTGAGCGCGTACCACCAGCGGCGGGGCCGGGAGGGGGAGGCGTTCCGCCGCAGGGTGTCGAACCCCCGCCGTTCGAGGTCGGCCAGGGCGGCGAGGCCACCCGCCGTGAAGAGGCGGACGGCCAGCCCCACCCGCCCGGGGAGGCTCCGGGCCAGGGGCCGGCCCCGCTCGAGCAGGGCCCTGGTCCGTTGGACCTCGAACCGCATGAGGCGGAGGAACGGCTGGCCGGTCCGGCCGGCCAGCAGGTCCTCCACGCTGTAGCCGAACCGCTCCAGGTCCTCCAGGGGCAGGTAGACCCTGCCGCGGGCCGCGTCCTCCCCCAGGTCCTGCCAGAACTCCACGAGCTGGAGGCCCGTGCACACGGCGTCGGAGAGGGCCAGGCGGTCGGGCGTGGCCGCCCCGCAGATCCGGAGGACCAGCTCCCCCACGGGGGTGGCCGACATCGAGCAGTACTCCGCGAGCTCCTCGAAGCTGGCGTAGCGGTTCACCACCTGGTCCCAGCGGTTGGCGGCCACCAGCCGGTCGAACGGCCCCCGGGGGAGGTCCAGGGCCCGCACGCTCCGGGCCAGGCGCCGGAGGAGCGGGTGGGAGGGGGTCCCTCCCCCGAACACGAGGTCCAGCTCCCCGGAGAGCCAGTCGAGGAGGGCCAGCCGGTCCCCCGACGCCTCGTCGCCCAGGTCGTCCACCAGGCGGGCGAAGCCGTAGACGGCCATGAGGTGGGGTCGGAGGGCGGCGGGGAACAGGAGCGAGGTGACGGGGAAGTTCTCGCCCCGGGCCCGCTCCAGGACCGCGGCGGCGGCGGGCGCCTCGGCCGGGAGCACCCCTACTCCCCCATGACCTGGATGAGCACCCGGCGGTCCCGGGACCGGTCGAGCTCGAGGAAGAAGATCCGCTGCCACCGGCCCAGCTGGAGCTGCCCGTCGATCACCGGGATGGCCTGGGAGGTGGACCCGATGAGGGTCTGGCGGCAGTGGGCGTGCCCGTTGGGGACGTCGTGGGGGTCGTCCTCCAGGTTCTCCGTCCTCCGGCTGAGGTCGTCGTGGAGGTAGGGCCGGTCCTCGGGGACGATGGACCGCACCAGCTCCTCGAAGTCTTGGGTGAACCCGGACTCCCGCTCGTTGATGACGATGGCACAGGTGGTGTGGGGCGAGTACACGAGGGCCATCCCGTTGGTGACCCCGCTTCGTCTCACCACGTCCTGCACGTCGTCGGTGACGTCCACGAACTCCATGCACCGGGTCGTGGTGAAGCTGTGGTTCTCGAAGAGCATCTTCATGCTCGTCCCCCTCGAAAGCGACACGAGCCCTGGAGCGGCCCTTCAGCCCTCCACCGTGCTCCCGATCCTGTCCGTTTGATGGACAAATATTAGGGCTGACCGACCGGTCGCGCCAGTTGTACGAGAGGGCCTGGGTCCCGGCGCCCCGGCGGTGCGGGAACGGCTGGTCACCCGCCGGGGAACAGCCGGAGGGCGTCCTCCGCCGCGGCCCGGGGTGGGAGGGAGGCGGCGCCGGCCGCCGTGACCCGGCTCAGGATGAGGGACAGGGCGGCGCCCAGCACCGACCGCCCCCGCTCCTCGGGCGTCCCCTCCCCGGCGGTGGCCGTCCCCACCGCCCCAGCCACGGCGCCGAAGACCCTGGCCACCGACTCCCGGTACCCGGGCCGCCCCTGGACGGCCCGGGCGAACAGCTCCAGGAACACGGGCAGCGCTGGCTCCAGGAGCTCCGCCAGCTCGGCGGCCGCCCGGCCCGCGGTGGCCTCCGGGGGCAGCCGCTCTGCCAGCTGGGCCCGGAGGTCCTGGGCCAGGGACTCGGCCGCCGCCAGGAGGAGTTCCTCCTTCGACCGGTAGTGGCGGTAGAAGGAGCCCTTGGCGATGCGGGCCGCCCGGCACAGGTCGTCCACGTTCACCTCGGCGTAGCCGCGGCGGGCGAAGGCCTCCTTGGCCGCCTCCAGGAGCCGGGCCGAGGGGCCCCGGCGCCGGGACAGGCGGGGGGCCAGGGCCCGGTCCCACATCTCTGGGCGGAAGGCCTCCTCGCCCTCCAGCCGGAGCAGCTCGGGCATGATGCGGCGGATCAGGGGGAGGGGGAGGTCCCGCTCCCGGCGGAGGCTCCGGACGAGCCGCAGGGCGTGGACGTGGCGGTCGTCGTAGGCGAAGCGGTTGGGGGCGAGTCGCCGGGGCTGGGGGAGGAGGCCGTGGCGGAGGTAGTAGTGGACCGTGGCCGGGGGGACCCCGGTGAGGGCCACGAGCTCGGCGATCGTGTAGGTCCGGCTCGGCTGGGAGATGCTCCCTCCTCCCGCGGCGGGCCGCCGCCCGGAACGGCCCGTCGGTGACCGCCGCCGCGTCGTCCCATATAATGCGCCCTACGGCCCGTCCCTCGGTGGGGGTGGGATGGCTGACCAGGTCGCCATCGTGACGGACTCCAGCGCCTGCCTCCCGCGGGCCCTGGTCCGGCGTCACGACATCCGGCTCGTCCCCATCCTCGTCCAGATCGGCTCCGAGGAGTTCCGGGACGGGGTGGACCTCCGCCCGGCCCGCCTGTACCGGGCCCTGGAGCGGGAGGTCCCGGTCAAGTCCTCCGCCCCCTCGCCCCTCGACTACCTGGAGGCCATCGAGGCCGCGGGGGACCGCCCCGTGGTGGTCATCACCCCGGCCACCGAGTTCACCAGGATGCATCGCCACGCCCTCCTGGGGGCGGAGCTCTCCGGCCGGCCGGTGACCGTGGTGGACTCCCGCTCGGCCACGGCCGGGCACGGGCTCGTGGTCCTGGCCGCGGCCGAGGCCCGGGCGGCGGGGGGCGAGGTGGACGACGTGGTGGCCGCGGCCGAGGAGGCCGCCCGGCACGTGGAGCTGGTGGCCTGGCTCGAGAGCCTGGCCTTCCTCCGCCAGAGCGGGCGGGTGCCGGCCCTGGCCGTGGAGCTGGCCAGCCACCTCGGGGTCCGCCCGGTCTTCCGGATGCGGCAGGGGCAGGTGGAGCGGGTGGCCCTCCCCCGGAGCAACGCGGCGGCCCTGTCCCGGGTGGTCCGGGAGTGGCGGGCCCACGGGGGCCCGGCGGGCTCCCGCTCGGCCGTGTTCCACGCGGGGCGGCCGGAGCGAGCCCGCGAGCTGGCGGACCGGATCGGGGGGGCGGCCTTCGTCACCGAGTTCAGCGCGGCCATGGCCATCCACACCGGGCCCGGCGTGGTGGGGGTGGCGTGGATCCGCCCCTTCGAGGCCGAGCTCTAGCGCCCCCGCGGCCCGCCCCGGGACTCGGCCCCGTACACGGGGGTGAGCCAGCCCAGGAACTCCTCGACCTCGCCGTGGACGGCCCGCAGGTAGAGGTCCTGGACGGCCCGGGTGAGCTCCCCCACCTTCCCCTCGCCCACCGGCCTCCCGTCCACCCGGGTCACGGGGGCCACCTGCACCCCGGTCCCGCACAGGAAGATCTCGTCGGCCACGTAGAGCTCGGAGCGGTCCACCCGCCGCTCGGTGACCGGCACCCCCAGGCGGGCCGCCAGCTCCATGACGGCCCCGCGGGTGATCCCCACCAGGATGTCGTCGGCCACGGCCGGGGTCACCAGCCGTCCTCCCAGCACCAGGAAGATGTTGGCCGCGCTGGCCTCCGAGACGTGCCCGTCGGCCGTGAGCAGGATGGCCTCGTCGAACCCAGCCTCCTCGGCGTCGGCCACGGCCAGGGCGGCGTTCACGTAGCTCCCGGTGATCTTGGCCCGGGACGGGATGGCGTTGTCGTCGTTCCGCCGCCACCCGGAGACCGTGACCGAAAGCCCTCGGTCGATCGGGAGGTACTCGGCCATGGGCGCCGTGTAGCAGCAGAAGGCGTCCTCGAAGCCCAGGAGCCCCACCTTGATGGCGCGGGTGGCCTTGTAGGCGATGGGGCGGACGTAGACGTCCTCGCGGTAGCCGTTGCGCCGCAGGAGTTCCACCGTGAGCTCGCAGAGGTCATCCAGGGTCTTGCCCACGTCGATCCGGAGCAGGCGGGCCGAGTCGAGCAGCCGCCGGTAGTGCTCGCGCAGCTTGACCAGGTACAGCTCGCCCCGGTCCTCGTTCCAGTAGGCCCGGATCCCCTCGAAGGTGGCGGTCCCGTAGTTGAAGGCGTGGGTGGCGATGGAGACCCTGGCCTCCTCCAGGGGGACGAAGCGCCCCTCGAAGTAGGCCACCCCCCGCGCCGGGAACCCGGCCCCGCCCGACCCCTGGTGCCCGCCCCGGGCCTGACCCTCGGCCATCCGGCCCCATCCTACCCGCGGCCGGCCCGCCGTTCCGCCCGCCCCACCCCCGCCGCCTCGAGGGCCGCCGGCTGGCGCGGAGGCCACCGCCTCAGCCGTAGAGGCGGCGCGCGTTGCCCCTCAGGACGAGCTCGCCCCACCGAAGGGCCTGGGCCGGGTCGGCGTACCCCCGCTCCACGAGCGCGGCCAGGGCCCGGGCCAGCCCCTCCCGCCACCACCGGGCTCCGAGGTAGAAGGCCTCGGCAAGGCGGGAGGCGTCCGTGGCGAACAGGAGCTTGGTGGCCGGGGCCAGGTCCAGGGCCTCGAGGAGGAGCTCCGGGGCCTGGGAGGCGAAGGTGAGGGCGAGGGAGAGGTCCAGGTGGACGGCCGGGTACACGGTCGCCAGGTAGAGGCCTGACGGACGAACGGGTAGCAGTGCAGGAGGACCACGGAGACGTGGCGGGTGCGCCCGTCCTCGAGGAGCGGCCGGAGGAGCGTGGGGTCCGAGCGGGGCAGCTCGAGGTCCCGGTCCCCGAACCCCGTGTGGACCTGGAGGGGGCCGGGGCGGGCCCGGAGGATCTCCAGGGCGTCGTGGAGGACCGAGACGAGCCTGGGGTCGGCCAACCTCCCCACGCCGCCCGGGCCGCGTCCTCCGCGGTGGTCTCCAGCCGGACCACCCTGCGGACGGGACACCCCGCCAGGCGGCCCACCTCGCCTATCGGCAGGGCCCCGGGGAACTGGAACCCGTCATCCACCAGGACCTCCTCGAGGTTCGCCGCCCCCCAGGAGCCGCCGGGTGTAGGCCTCGGGGCCCAGCCGGTCCCGGGCCGCGGCCAGGCCCTCCTCGGTGGGTTCCGCGCCCAGGGCCTGGGGGTCGGGGCGGACGGCCCGGCGGCCCCGGCCGCGGGCCGGGGAGCCCCGGCGTATACTCGGCTGCGGTGACCGTGCTAGGTGGGGAGCTAGCGGTGCCCTGTACCCGCAACCCGCTCTAGCGGGGCCGAATCCCCGCCCGCGGCCCGGGTGGTCCGGCGACGCCCCGGGCGCGGCGGCGATGAAGGTCGGGTCCCACGCGACGCCAACCCGCGAACCCGGTCAGGTCCGGAAGGAAGCAGCCGTAAGCGGGCCCTGGCGGGTGCCGTGGGGGCGCCTGGCCGGAGCCGTCGCCCCGTCGTGCGACCGGGGCGCTCGCGGTCAACGGCGGGTGCACGGTCACCTTTTCGCGTGAGGGGGACCACGGCGGGAGCGGTGTCCGAGGAGAGCTACCAGTCCCTGTACCGGAAGTACCGGCCCCAGGTGCCGGAGGAGGTCATCGGCCAGGACCACGTTGTCCGGGCCCTGGTGGGGGCGGTCCGGGAGGGGCGGCTGGCCCACGCCTTCCTGTTCTGCGGGCCCCGGGGCACGGGCAAGACCTCCACCGCCCGGATCCTGGCCCGGATGGTGAACTGCGAGCGGGGCCCCACCCCCGAGCCGTGCGGGCGGTGCGAGCAGTGCCTGCGGATCGCCGAGGGCAGCCACCTGGACGTGGTGGAGATCGACGCCGCTTCCCACGGTGGGGTGGACGACGCCCGGGAGCTCCGGGAGCGGGCTCCCACGGCCCCCGTGGTGGGCCGGGAGAAGGTCTACATCATCGACGAGGCCCAGCGGCTGTCCCGGGAGGCCTTCGACGCCCTCCTCAAGATCTTCGAGGAGCCCCCGCCGGGGGTGCGGTTCGTGCTGGCCACCACCGAGCCCCACAAGATGCCGCCCACCATCGTGGGCCGGTGCCAGCGGTTCGACTTCCGCCGGGTGGGCACGGAGCTCCTCGCGGCCCACCTGGAGATGGTCGCGGCCCGGGAGGGCATCACGCTGACCCGGGGGGCGGCGGAGACGCTGGCCCGGCAGGCCGAGGGATCGGTCCGGGACGCGCTGTCCCTCCTCGACCAGTGCTCGGTTCTGGGGAACGGCGAGGTGACCGAGGAGACCGTGCGCCTCCTGGCCGGCGCTCCCCGCTCTGACGTCCAGTTCGAGCTGGCGGACGCCGTGGCCGTGGGCGACACCCGGGCGGTCTTCGAGATCGTGGACCGGCTGGTCCAGGAGGGGCACGACCTCCGCCACCTGACCTCGCAGCTGGTGGCACACTTCCGCGACCTCCTGGTGGCCCAGGCCTCCCCGGAGGACCCGGCGGCCCTGGACACCCCTCCCGACCTCCAGCCCCGGCTGGCGGCCCAGGCGGCCAAGTTCACGGCGGGGGAGCTCTCCCGCGTGCTCTCGCTCCTGCTGGCGGCTCAGAGCGACCTGCGGTGGACGACCTCCCCTCGGATCACCCTGGAGCTGGCCCTGGTGCGGGCCACCCTCCCCGAGGCCGACCCCAGCCCCGCGGGCCTGCTGGCCCGGATCGAACGGCTGGAGCGCCTGGCCGGCGTGGAGCGCGGCCAGGCCGCCCCCGAGAGGGCCGCGTCCGGGGCCGCCCCCGCGAGGAGCTCCCCCGAGAAGGTGTCCCCAGAGAGAGTCGCTGCCGAGAGGGTGTCGGCGGAGAAGACCGCCCCCGAGGGGGGCGCGCCCGAGAGGGCCGCCCCCCAAGCGGGTGGGCCCCAGGCCCCGAGCGCGGAGGCCCTGGACCTCCAGACCATCCGTCGGTCCTGGCCGCGGCTCCTGGACCGGCTCCTCGAGCGGAGGAAGATGATCCTCCACGCCAACCTGGCCTCGGCCACCCCCGTGGCCTTCGACGGCGAGACCCTCGAGCTGGCCTTCCCGCCCGGGCGGAAGTTCTCCGTGGAGAAGGTCCAGCAGAAGGAGGCGGAGCTGCGGGAGGTCCTGGTGGAGGTCTTCGGGGTCGGCCCCCGGGTCCGCTGCGTGGCCCGGGACGGGCCTCCCGAGGTCCTCCTGGAGGACGAGCCCCCGCCCACCAGGGAGGAGGCCGTGGCCCGCCTCCGGGCCGAGTTGGGGGCGGAGCCCGAGGAGGGCTAGGCTCGAGGCGTGTACGAGGGCCCCATCCAGGACCTCATTGACGAGCTCTCCCGCCTCCCGGGGATCGGGCCCAAGTCCGCCCAGCGCCTCGCCTTCCACCTGGTCAAGGCCCCGGCCCAGGAGGCCCGGCGCCTGGCCGAGGCCATCGTGGCCGCCAAGGAGAAGGTCCGGTTCTGCCGGGAGTGCTTCGGGGTGGCCGAGGGGGAGCTGTGCCGGATCTGCCGGGACCCCGGCCGGGACCCCACGGTGATCTGCGTAGTGGAGGAGGCCAAGGACCAGGCCGCCATCGAGAAGGCCGGGGTGGTGAAAGGCCGGTACCACGTCCTGGGAGGAGCCATCTCGCCGCTGGAGGGAGTGGGGCCCGAGGACCTCCGGGTGCAGGAGCTCCTGGACCGGGTGAAGCGGGACGGGGTGGTGGAGGTGATCCTGGCCACCAACCCCAACCTCGAGGGCAACGCCACCGCCATGTACGTGGCGGGCCTCCTCAAGCCCCTCGGGGTGCGGGTCACCCGGCTGGCCAGCGGCCTCCCTGTGGGCGGCGACCTCGAGTACGCGGACGAGGTCACCCTGGGGCAGGCCCTGGAGGGCCGCCGGGAGATGTAGGCGGGGCCCGGGCGGGCCCCGAGGCCGGCCGGGGCCGCGGGGCGGGGCCGAGGCGTCCGATTTGCGCCGAACGGAGGGCCGGCGTTAGGCTCCAGGGAGCCTTTCCAGGAGGAACCGTGGTCGAGCCGCTCGGTCACGTCCACGGGACGAGGTTTCCTCCGCGTCATGGCCCGCGGCCCGGTGGGTCACGAGCTCTGTGGCCCCGTGGCCCCCCGATGCATCTCGCCTCGGGACGTCGGCGACGTGCGACGTGGAGGGGAGTCATGAGGCTTCGCCTTCGATGGGTGGTCCTTCTGACGGTCTTGCTGCTTGGAGGAGCAGCGATGAGTGCGCCCGCGGTCGCCGACCACGCGACCCGTGCGCACACGAAGAATATCCACGCGAAGGGGCATAGCCCCCACCCAGCATCCTTCCTCGACCCGGACATCGTCCGGCACATCAACTCGGACCTGGCCTTCTGGGGCCGCCTGGCCTTCAACGGCAACTACGACGGGTTCCGCGTGATCGACATCTCGGACCCGGACAACCCGGTGGAGCTGGCCCACCCCCGGTGCAACGGGGACCAGGGTGACATCGTGGTCTGGGAGCACGTCCTCGTCCGCGCCTGGAACTCGAAGAAGCGCGAAGCCCGCCAGTGCCTCGGACAGACCGTGCCCGCCGGGTGGGAGGGCGTCCACGTCTTCGACATCAGCGACCCGGTCAACCCAACCCTGGAGGCGGCGGTCACCCTGCCCTGCGGCTCCCACACGCTCACCGCGGCCGGGGTCGACGGGGGAGAGCTCATCGTCTACAGCAACAACTCGAGCAGCTCCGGGTGCGTGGACGGGACCCGAACCAACGACGACCCCGTCGGGGACTTCATGGACATCATCGCCGTTCCGCTGGACCGCCCGGCCGACGCAAGGCTCATCCACCGGGAGGGACTGGCCGGCCCGCAGACCGACATCCGCACCGGGTGTCACGACGTAGGGGTCATCCTGGGGTCGGTGAACAAGGCCGCCTGCGCCAGCGCCGACACGATCAACGTGTGGGACATCAGCAACCCTCGGGACCCCTCCCTGCTCTTCACGATCAGCGAGCCTGGGGTGGGGCAGGCCGGGACCAACGGCCGGTGGCACTCGGCTGCCTTCACCTGGGACGGAAAGGTCATCGTGGCCGGCTGGGAGCCCGGTGGGGGCGGCGAGGCGGAGTGCCAGGGGACCGACCCCGACCTGGACAAGAGCATGTTCTTCTACGACGCCACGACGGGGGCCAAGCTCGGGCAGTGGGTCCTCCCCAGGCCCCAGGGGGCCGACGAGAACTGCACGATCCACAACTTCAACGTCGTGCCCCTCCGCAGCGGGCGGTACGTGGCGGTGAGCGGGAACTACCAGGCGGGCACGTGGGTCACGGACTTCACGGACCCGGCACACCCCGTCACCGTGGCCTGGTCCGACCCACCGTCCCTGGGCCCCGGCCCGTTCTGCAGCGAGACCCGTCCTCCGGGCTGCCAGCTGGGAGGTGCCTGGTCGTCCTACTGGTACAACAACTTCGTCTACGAGTCGGACATCCCCGTCGGCCTCCACGTGTTCCGGGTGAGCGACCCGGTCCTGGCTGGGGCCATCCGCCTCCCGCACCTCAACCCCCAGACGCAGGAGTTCTCGCTGTAGCGCCGGACGTGGGGGGCGGGCCCTCCCGCCCCCACGTTCCGCCCTCAGCGGTCGGTGGGGACCGGGCGGGCCACGCCGGCCGAGGCCATGGCCCCGAGGAGGATCATCCCCCCGCCCACCAGGAGCCCCACCTGGTTGCCGTCCAGGGCGATCCCCACCCGGAGCTCCTCGATGGAGTTGGCCAGGCCCCCGATCCCCAAGGCCCCCGTCCCCAGGCCGATCCGGAACAGCATCTGGACGCCCCCCATGACCCGCCCCCGGTACCGCTCGGAGGCTGCCTCCTGGGCCAGGGACAGGGCGAGGACGATGGCCACCGAGAACACCAGGCCGAACACCACGGCGGCGATGAACGAGAGCCAGAGGACCGGGACCAGGGCCATGAACACCAGGACCCCGCCGCACATGGCCACGGCCGTGACGAACGTGGGCGTCCGCCCTCGCTCCTTGACGAGGAACCGGACCAGGGCCAGCCCCACCCCCATCCCCAGCCCCCAGAGGGCCGCCAGCCACCCGAAGGCCACGTCGTTGCCTCCCAGCGTCTGGCGGACGTAGCCGATCCCCACAGCGAACAGCACCCCGCCCCCGAACATCGACACCACCAGGCCGTAGGCCAGAGACCGGAGCACGGGATGGCGGAACGCGTACAGGAAGCCGTCCACCACGTCCGAGAGGAGCTGGGTCCGGGCCGAGGCCCGCTGCTCCACCTGCAGGCCGGCGATCATGGCGGCGGAGAAGACGAAGGTGGCCGCGTCGAAGAAGAAGGCGAACGACGTGGGGTGCTCTCGGAACACGTCGGCGAAGGGGACCGCGTCCGGGAGGTTGGAGGCGGCCAGGCGCAGGCCGCCGAACAGGGCGGCGGAGACCGGGATGGAGGCGTAGGAGGAGGACAGGACGAGCCCGTTGGCCTCCTCCAGGAACCCCTTGGGGACGAGGTCGGGGACGGTGGCGTCTCGGGCCGGGAGGAAGAAGAGCGAGATCGACTCGTGGACGAAGGCGATCACGTAGAGGAGGGCGATGTCCACGAAGGGGACCAGGACGACGAGGGCGGCCCGGACCGCGTCGCAGGCCACCATGATGGTCCGCCGGGAGAACCGGTCGGCGACGGCCCCGCCCACCGGGGCCGCGAACATGGGAGGCACGAGGCGGAGGACGAGGACCGCCCCCACGGCGGTCTGGCTGCCTCCTGACTTGTCGAAGGCGGCGGCGATGAAGGCCAGGGTGGCCACCCAGTCGCCCAGGGACGACACGGCCTGGCCGACCAGGAGCCGGCGGAACCCCGGCGCAGCGAGCACGGCCCGGAACCCGGTCCCGGTGCTGGGCTCGTGGCTCATGAGCGGCCGGCGTGGTCAGGGGGCGTGCCCATCGGGGGTCGCTGCACTGTACTGGACCGGGTTCCGCGCTTCCACCAAGCCTTCAGGGTACGCTTGCCGGCCATGGTCGGCGTGGTGACGGATAGCGCGGCGAACCTCCCGCCCCACCTCCTGGAGGGACTCCCGGTCCGGGTAGTGCCCCTGACCCTGGTCCTGGGGGAGGAGGCCTACCGCGACGGCCAGGACATAACCCTGGCCGAGTTCTACCGACGCCTGGGACGGGGCGTGGAGCTGGCCACCACCTCGGCGGCCTCCCCCGAGGCCTGGCTCGAGGGCTTCGAGGGCGCGGGCACGGAGGAGGTGGTGTGCATCACGGTGGCCGCCTCCATGAGCTCCAACCACCACCACGCCGTCCTCGCCGCCCAGCGCTTCCCCGGGCGGGTGGAGGTGGTGGACTCCCGGTCCGCGTCCATGGCCGAGGGGTTCGTGGTCCTGGAGGCGGCCCGCCTCGCGGCCCAGGGGGCCTCCCTGGAGGCGGTGGCGGCCAGGGCCCGGGAGGTGGCCGACCGGACCCGCCTGTACGCCATGGTGGAGACCTTCGAGCACCTGCGCCGCTCGGGGCGGGTCTCGAAGCTTCAGGCCTATGCCGCCACCATGCTCGACATCAAGCCGGTCTTCGTGTTTCGGGGAGGGGAGGTGGCCCCGGTGGGCCGGGCCCGCACCCGACGGAAGGCCCTGGCCCGCATGGTCGAGGAGTGCGTGGCGGAGGTGGGGGACCGTCCGGCCCACGTGGCGGCCGTCCACGCCGCTGCGGAGGAGGACGCCCGGGCGGTCCTGGAGGCCGTGGCCGAGCGGGCCAACGTGGTGGAGCGGCTGGTCACCGAGGTCACCCCGGTCATCGGAGCCCACGTCGGGCCCGGCCTCGTGGGACTCGCGTTCTACTGCGACTGAACGCGGGCTCTCACGGGCGGGCTAGGCTTGGAGCGTGACCGTGGTCCGGAGCCTCTGGGTGGCGGGAGGCTACCTGGTGGGGACCCTCCCCTCGACGCGCATCGTGGCCCGGGTGCGGCGGGCCACGGGGCTCCTGGCCTCGGTGGGGCGGACCTCGGGCGAGCAGGACGCCCACGTGGTCCTGTGGCGGCACCTGGGGCCGGGCTGGACCGCCGCGGCCGCCACGTTCGACGTGGTCAAGGCCTTCGTCTACGTCCTGGTGGCGGACCACGTGGCCCACCTGCCCCCGGTGTGGCTGGCGCTGGTGGGCGCGGCCGTCGTCCTCGGCTACACGTTCCCCTTCTACGCCCGGGCCACCGCGGGGCGGGGGCTGGCCGCCTCGGCCGGGGTGTACCTGGTGCTGCTCCCGGTGCAGATGACCGTGGCGGGGGTCCTCATCCTGGTTGGGGTGGCCACCAGGAACACGAGCCTCTTCTCCACGGTGGCCATGGCCAGCGTCCCGGTGGTGGCCGCCATCCAGGGACAGCCCCCCGAGTACGTGGCCTTGGGCGGGGTGGTGTTCGCCCTCATCCTCCTGCGCCGGTTGGAGGGGGTGAGGGACGTGATCCGCCGGGGGGTGAGCCCGGGCCGGGCCATCCTCTACCGGGCCGTGTTCGACTCGAGCGAGCCGCCCGGGCACCGGCCTCGCGTCACCGGGGTGGGGGAGGAGGAGGCCCCCCAGCCCTGACCAGGGGCCCGCGCTCCCGCCGCGCGGGAGACGGGGCGGGGTGCGGGACCCGCGGTCGTCCGTCGGCTACCCTCGGAGGCGTCCGTGGGCGTGATCGTGCAGAAGTACGGCGGGACCTCCGTGGCGGACACGGATCGGATCAGGGCCGTGGCCCGCCGGGTGGTGGCGGCCAGGCAACAGGGCCACGACGTGGTGGTGGTGGTCTCGGCGATGGGGGACTCCACGGACCGCCTCCTGGCCATGGCCCAGGAGCTCACTCCCGTGCCCAATCCCCGGGAGCTCGACATGCTGCTCACGGCTGGGGAGCGGATCGCCATGTCCCTGCTGGCCATCGCCGTCAACGCCGAGGGGTTCCCCGCCGCGTCCTACACGGGCTCCCAGGCCGGCATCATCACCGACACCGCCCACGGCCGGGCCCGCATCATCGACATCCGCCCCGGGCGGATCCAGGAGGCCCTGGCCCGGGGGGACATCGTGATCGTGGCGGGGTTCCAGGGAATCTCCACCGCCTACGACGTCACCACCCTGGGCCGGGGAGGCTCGGACACGACGGCCGTGGCCCTGGCCGCGGCCCTGGGGGCGGACTACTGCGAGATCTACACGGACGTCCCCGGGGTGTTCACCGCCGACCCCCGGGTGGTCCCCCACGCCCGCAAGCTCCACGCCGTCTCCTACGAGGAGATGCTGGAGCTGGCGGCCTCCGGGGCCAAGGTCCTCCAGCTCCGGTCCGTGGAGTACGCTCGGACCCACGGCGTGAGGGTCCACGTGCGGTCGTCGTTCACCGACGAGCCCGGCACGTGGGTGGTGGAGGAGGACGAACGGATGGAGCAGGCCATCATCTCGGGCGTGGCCTCGGACGTCTCCGAGCTCAAGATCACCATCGAGGACGTCCCCGACCGGCCGGGGGTGGCGGCGGCCATCTTCCGAGCCGTGGCGGAGGAAGGCGTGAACGTGGACATGATCGTCCAGAACGTCTCCCACGAGGGGAAGACCGACGTCTCGTTCACCGCGCCCAAGAGCGACCTGCACCGCCTGGGGCCGGTCATGGAACGGGTGGTGCGGGAGGTGGGAGCGGCCCGCTACACGATCGACGACGGGATCGCCAAAGTGTCCCTGGTGGGGGCGGGCATGAAGTCCCACCCGGGGGTGGCGGCGGAGATGTTCGCCGCCCTGGCCGAGCGGGGCATCAACATCGAGATGATCTCCACCTCCTCCATCCGCATCTCCTGCGTGGTCCGGGCGGAGCGGGCGGAGGAGGCCGTCCGGGCCGTCCACGACCGGTTCGACCTGTCCCGGGAGGCCGTGGGCCGGGAGGAGGAGGCCAGGGGGCGGCCGGCGGTGGCGGGGTCCGGGCCGGGGGGGTCGGCCTCCTAGGATGGCCTCCGTGCGGGTCGCGGTGGTGGGCGCCACGGGCGCCGTGGGCCGGGAGATGGTCCGCATCCTCGAGGAGCGGTCCTTCCCCCTGGGCGAGCTGGTCCTGTTCGCCAGCCCCCGCTCCGAGGGCACCCGGGTGGCGTTCGGCGGGGAGGAGATCGTGGTCCGGGCCCTGGGCCCGGGATGGTCCAGGGGCGTGGACCTGGCCCTGGTCTCCGCCGGGGCCGCGGTCTCCCGGGAGGCTCTCCCCCCGGCCGCCGCGGAGGGCACGGTCTGCGTGGACAACTCCTCGGCCTTCCGGATGGACCCCGAGGTCCCCCTGGTCATCCCGGAGGTCAACCCGGAGGCCCTGGAGCGACACCGGGGGATCGTGGCCAACCCCAACTGCACGGCCATCACGGCCCTGGTCCCCCTGGCGCCCCTGCACCGGGCCTTCGGCCTGCGGTTCCTCGTGACCTCCTCCTACCAGTCGGCCTCGGGGGCCGGGATGAAGGGGGTGCGGGAGCTCGCCCGCCAGGTGGAACGGCTCCACGGCCGGGAGGAGGAGCTGGCCCGCCCCGACCCCGCCGCCCTCCCGGCGGGGGAGGTGTTCCCCCGGACCCTGGCCTTCAACGTGGTGCCCTGGTGCGAGCGGCTGGACCCGGAGGGGTCGGGGTTCACCACCGAGGAGCTCAAGATGGGCAACGAGGCCCGGAAGATCCTGGGGATCCCGGACCTGCCCGTGGCCGCCACCGCGGTCCGGGTGCCCACGGTGACCGGACACGGGGTGGCGGTCTACGCCCGGTTCGAGCGTCCCCTCGCCCCGGAGGCGGCCCGCGCGGTGCTGGCCGAGGCGCCGGGGGTGGAGGTCGTGGACGACCCCGCGGCCGGGGCCTTCCCCACCCCGCTCGATGCCGCCGGCCGGGACGAGGTCCTGGTGGGCCGGGTCCGCCAGCCCCCTGGCGACGAGCGGGCCCTCCTCTTCTTCGCCTGCGGGGACAACCTCCGCAAGGGGGCCGCCCTCAACGCCGTCCAGATCGCCGAGCGGCTGGTGGGGGCGGGGCTCCTCACCACTGGGTCGGCCAGCCCCCGCTGAGGGCTCAGGTCCCCGGGTAGCGGGGCGCCTCGCTCTCGCCGAGGTAGGTCCAGCAGAGCAGGCAGCGGAAGGCGTCCCGGAAGTCGTCGCTTTCGTAGCGGAGGGTCCGGGGTCCCACCCGGTCCACCCCGGGCACCAGGGAGCAGAGGTCGGCGATGCCCGTGGTGAGGACGTCGGCCTCCAGGACGAAGGGCGGGTCGGGGCGGAACGGGCGGAACTCCCCCGCCATCCGCACCACTTCCGCCGCCGCGGCCCGGATGGCCTCCCGGGCGGCGGCCGGGTGGAGGGTCCGGGCCACCCCCCGGCCCATGGCGTGCTTGACCACCACCGTGCGCACCCCAGGGACCTGCTTCTCGGCCTGGGCGCAGGCCTTGTCGTCCCCCGTCACCAGCCCCACGGGGACCCCGAAGGTCCCGGCCAGGGCGGCGTTGAGGGCCGCCTCCGTCCAGGACTGGGCGTTCACCCGAACCTGGTAGAGGGCCCGGCCGTAGTAGGTGTGGTCCAGCACCGCCGCCTCGGTCCCGGCGGCGGCGTGGTAGCCGATGAACAGGGCCAGGTCGAACTCGGGCCCGAACCCCTGCATCATCGAGAAGGGGACCTTGGGGCTGCCCAGGACCAGCTCGGCCCGGGGGTCGAGCTTCTCGGGCAGGAGGTTGAACATGTCGCCGTGGGCGTCGTTCACCACCACCCGGGTGGCCCCTCCCTCGAAGGCGCCGGCCACGGCGGCGTTGGCCTCCCCGGTCATGAGCTCCCGCCCCACCTCGTAGTCGCCCAGGCCCCTGATGACCTGCTTGCGGTGGGCGATGCCCGCCACCCCCTCCATGTCCACGGAGATGAAGACGCTGGTCACGTGGCCCTCCTCGTCTCGGGTCAGCGAATCGGACACCGGCAGGGGGAGCCCCCGCACTGCGGGTAGCCCCGGGCGAACCGGGCCGCGGCGGCCTCCGCGTCCACGCCCAGGAGGTTGGCGACCGAGAGGAGCCAGGCCAGGACGTCGCCCACCTCGTGGGCCTGGGCCGAGGGGTCGTCCCCCCGCAGGGACCGCGCCAGCTCCCCCACCTCCTCCACCAGCCACCGGAAGGTGCCGTCCAGGCCGCGGGCCCGGTCGCGCTCCAGGTACGTGCGGCGGATGGCCTCCTGAAGCTCCGCCAGCTCCACGGGGGGAGTCTACGTCCCCGTCGAGCTCCAGCTCTGGGCAGCGCGCCCCGCCCCGGGCCCCAGCCCGGCGGCCCGGGGGTCCACCCCAGGGGCCCCGGGCCCCACCCCGGCGGGCTCGGGGAGCGAACCCGGGCCCCCGCGGAGGGGCCGCCCGGCGGGGGAGGACAGAGGCCGGGCCGTGCCGAGGCGGCCCCCGGCCTGGAGCCGCAGGGCGAGGAAGGGCGGCCCGTACCGGAGGACCACCTGGACCAGCCAGGCCAGGGGCTGGGGGGCGAACTCGACCCAGAGCAGGCCGGAGCCGGAGAAGGCCAGGACCGGGGCGGTCAGGGCGTTCGGAGGGAGGACAGCCACCAGGGCCACCGGGGCCACCAGGTACCAGTACATGAACCACTGGGTGAGGTAGAGGGAGACGAGGAGCACGGCCAGGGTCCCCACCCAAAGGCCCCGTTCGTCGCGCGCCCTGCGGACGGCCCAGACGGCCACCGCGCCCAGGGCCACCAGGCTGGCCCCCCGGACCAGGAGCTCGGCGGCCACGTGGCCCGAGCCGGGACTGAGGACGGCGATGACCGGGCGGATGAGCCGCTGCACGACCCCGGTGAGGGTGACGTCCGAGAGCCCCGCGGCCCGCTCCAGGCCCCGGAAGGTCTGCAGGCCGGCCCAGTACGGGGCGTAGGCCGCGGCGGCCAGGCCCACCGCCGAGCCGGCGTGGAGCGCGGCCCGCGGCCACCCCCGTTCCCTGGCCAGCAGGACGAGGTGGAGCCCCAGGGCCACCACGCCGTAGGCCTTGACCAGCGCGGCCGCCGTGAGGAGGGCCGTGGCCAGGGCGGGCCGCCCCCGCCGCCGGGCGACGTAGGCCGCCACGAAGCCGGCGGCCAGGGCCACGTCGGCGGAGCCGGCCAGGGGCACCGAGAGCAGGATGAGGGGGTTCCAGCCGTAGGCCAGCACCCCCCAACCCGCGGCCCCTTCGGGGTCGGGGCGGCGGCGCGCCGTGTGGAGGACGAGGGCCAGCACGGCCAGGTCCAGGGCCAGGACCACCGCCTTGAGCTCGAGGAAGGCCACGGTCAGGCTGTCCCCGGACAGGGCGGCCACCGCCCCGGCGATCCCCACCCACACCGGGCCGTACACGCTGGGCTGGTCGTACCAGCGGGTCCAGGGGAACCAGGTGTCCTTCCAGAACTCGATGGGGACGTCGACGAAGGGGTTGGCCCCGTGGGCCGCCTGCATCCGGCCGTAGAAGAGGTACGTGTAGAAGTCCTGGGACTGGGGCGGGGGGGCGAAGGCCAGGAGCACGTGCAGGAACACGGCGCCCGCCAGCAGCCACCGCACGGGGAGTCTGGCTCCCTGCCGCCACGCCAGCAGGGCCACCCCGAACGGGAGCAGCAGGAAGAGGATGGGCTCCGTGTAGGAGTAGGGCGACCGGTAGAAGCGGAAGTGGTAGTAGGGGATGGGCAGGTCCTCGAAGACCGGCTGGAGGAGGAAGAACACCCCCAGGCCCACGAACCCGGCGAAGAGGGCGAGCAGCCAGGGCAGCAGGGGGACCCGCTGCTTCCCCTCGGCACGGACGTCGGCCTGGACCCTCATCGGAAGTGGACACCGGCTCGGCGACGCTCCCGACCCGACCCCCGCAGCGCGCCGTCCCTGGCGCTTCCATGGTACCCGGAGCAGAGCGAGGTCAACCCGGAGTTGTCCCGGCGCCGGGCCCTGGGGCCGCCCGGCTCAGGACATGAACTCGACGACCAGCCGGTCCTCCACCGGGACCGGCAGCGGGATCTCGTCCCGCTCGGGGAGCCGGAGGAGGCGGCCCCGGAGGGCCTCCCGGTCCCGCTCCAGGTAGGGGGGCGGGTCCGGCATGACCTCCAGGGCCTCCCGGACCGCGATGAAGTTCTTGGCGGCCGGGGTGGGCTCGATGGTCTGCCCGGGGCGGACGTTGGCGCTGGGCACGTTCACCCGGCGGCCGTCGAGGAGGATGTGGCCGTGGGAGACGAGCTGGCGGGCCTGCCGGATGGTCTGGGCGAACCCGAGCCGCAGGACTAGGGCGTCCAGGCGGGTCTCGAGCAGCCGCAGCAGCTCCTCCCCGGTCACGCCCTTGCGCCGGGAGGCCTCCTGGAAGTAGCGGCGGAACTGCCGCTCCGCCACCCCGTAGATGGCCCGGAGCTTCTGCTTCTCGAGCAGGCGCAGGTGGTACTCGGTCATCCGCCGGCGGGCCCGCCCGTGCTGCCCGGGCGGGTAGGGGCGGCGGGTGACCGGGCAGTTCGGGCGGCCGCAGACGGCCGCCCCCACCCGGCGGCAGATCCGGTGCTTGGGTCCGATCTTCTGCATGCGTCCTTCGTCCGTTTCCCTGGGATTTTTCCGGCCTCCCCGGGCCTGGCACGGAGGGCCGGCCGGAGGGCCGTCCCATTATCCACGCCACCCTGGAGGACGACACCCCAAGCGCCGCCGCGCCGCAGGCGGGGCGCTCGGCGGGGTCGGGACGGCGGGACTTGAACCCGCGACCTCAGCGTCCCGAACGCTGCGCGCTACCAAGCTGCGCCACGTCCCGAGTGCGGGCGAGCCCGGGTTCCGGGCCCGCCGGGGACAGTGTACGAGGTCGGGGCGGGCGCCGCCCCGGGAAGCGTCCGGTGAGCCGCACGCCGGCGGGGCCGCCGTTCCTCGAGGGGGGCCCGTCGGGCCGTTCCTCGAGGGTGGCCCCTCAGTAGGATGGGCCGGATGAGGATCGCCCTGGTGGCCCCGCCGTGGCTCGCGTGCCCGCCCAAGGGCTACGGTGGCATCGAGTGGGTGGTGGCCCTGCTGGCCGACGGCCTGGCCGAGCGGGGCCACGACGTGACGCTGTTCGCCACGGGGGACTCGGTCACCAAGGCCCGCCTGGAGTGGGTGTTCCCGGAGGCGCCGGGCCCCAGGTTCATCAACGACATCCTCCTCGACACCCTCCACACCCTTCGCGCCTTCCGGGACCCCTCGCGGTTCGACGTCTTCCACGTCCACTCCCCGTTCTCCGCCCTGGCCGTGGCGGCCTGCCTCCCGGTGCCCGCCGTCCACACCATCCACGGGTCGTTCACTGAGCCCATGCGGCGGATCTACAGAGAGGCGGGGGACCGGGTGTGGTACGTGGCGATCAGCCACTCCCAGCGCTCGCACATGCCGGACCTCCACTACGGGGGGGTCGTCTACAACGGGGTCGACGTGGACGCCTACCCCTTCCGCGCGGAGAAGGAGGGCTTCGTCCTGTTCCTGGGCCGGGCGGCTCCCGAGAAGGGCGTGCTCCGGGCGGTCCTGGCGGCCAGGGAGGCGGGGGTGCCGTTGGTCCTCGCGGTCAAGGTGGCCGACCGGGTGGAGGAGGAGCACTGGGCCCGCGACGTGGTGCCCAACCTCCCGGAGGGGACGCAGGTCCTGGGGGAGGTGAGCCTCGAGGAGAAGCTCGACCTCCTCTCCCGAGCCCGGGCCGTCCTCTTCCCCATCGACTGGGACGAGCCGTTCGGCCTCGTCATGGCGGAGGCCATGGCCTGCGGGACCCCGGTCATCGCCACCCCTCGGGGGGCGGCGCCAGAGGTCGTGGCCGACGGCGTCACGGGATTCTTGGTCTCCGTGGAGGACTACCCGCGGGAGGCCGCCCGGGCCATCGAGCGGCTCGGGGAGATCGACCCCTCGGGGTGCCGGGCCCGGGTGAAGGAGCTGTTCAGCAAGGAGGCCATGGTGGCCGGCTACGAGCGGGTCTACGAGCTGGCCGTGGCCGTCCGCTGAAGGGCCCGGTCGCCCAGGCTGGGGCCGGGCCCGGCCACCAGCTCGAGGAGGGTGGCCTCCGGCCGGCAGAGGAACCGGAACGGGGCGTACTTGCTGGTCCCCAGCCCCGGCGAGACGTGGAGGAGGGCGGGTCCCACTCGGGCCAGGCCCATGGCCAGCCGCCGGGGGACCGTGCTGTTCGTGACCAGGGCCCCCACCAGGGGCAGCCGCACCTGCCCCCCGTGGGTGTGCCCGGCCAGGATGACCCGGTACCCCAGGGCCGCCAGCTCCGGGGCGGGGTCGGGGGCGTGGACCACGGCCAGGCCCAGGGCCTCGGGGTCCTCTCGCAGGGCGGCCCGGAGGTCGTGGCGCTCGATGTGGGGGTCGTCCAGGCCCAGGACCTCGAGCCGCACCCCGTACGCCGGGAGGAGCGTGCGGCGGTTGCGGAGGTGGACCCAGCCATCGGCCTCGAGCAGCCGGACCAGGTCCGCGTGGCGGCTGCGGACCCCGCGCCGCCGACGCCGGCGGCGTCGGAAGTAGGCCGCGTAGTTGAGGGGGCGGGGCACGTAGTAGTCGTTGGAGCCCAGGACGAAGTAGGAAGCCAGGCGGCCCCGCAGGGGGTGGAGGGCGGCGGCCACCGCCTCGGCGGCCTCCGGCTCCCCCAGGAGGTCCCCCGTCACCACCGCCAGGTCCGGCCGGGGAAGGGAGGTCAGGAACCGGACCTTGGCCGGGTCCCGGGCCCGGAGGTGGAGGTCCGAGAGGTGGAGCACCGTGAGCGGCCCCGACGCCGGCGGGAGGACCGGGAGGCGGTAGCGTTGCAGCCGGTACCAGCGAGGCTCCACGAGCACTCCGTACAGCACGCAGGCCCCGCCCAGGGCGGCCAGGGCGGCCAGGGACCGGAGGACCGGGTGGGCTAGAGTGCTCGGGTGCGGGGCCCGGGGCGGCATCCGGGGCCGATTCTAGGAGGCGAAGACGTGGCCGAGGCGACGCTCAAAGAGCGGCTGGCCGAGGAGCTCCGAGCGGCCCTCAAGGCCCGGCAGGCGGTTCGGCTCTCCACGCTCCGGCTGCTCTCTGCGGCGGTCAAGAACCGGGAGGTGGAGCTGCGCCGCGAGGTCTCCGACCAGGAGTTCCTGGAGGTCGTGGCCAGGGAGGCCAAGCGGCGGCGGGAGGCCATCGACGCCTACGAGTCGGCGGGGCGGCCGGACCGGGCCGCCACCGAGCGGGAGGAGCTGGCGGTCCTGGAGGCGTTCCTC
>DATLZQ010000132.1:0-6180 GCA_035573915.1 Actinomycetota bacterium
CCTCGGCCGGCGCCGCGGGGCCCTCGGCCGGGGCGGTCGCCTCGGCCGGGGCCGCGGGGCCCTCGGCCAGCGAGGCCTCGCAGGCCACCTCGCCCTGGCCGAGGCCGGGGTCGGTCTCGAAGAGGACCTCGGGTGGGCCCACCAGGCCCCAGCCCCGCTCCCGGGCGGCGTCCCGGACAACCTGTTCGAGCTCCCGCCGCAGGGCCCCCTCGGCCTGGCGGAACCGTTCCCGGTCCGGGGGGGACAGCCGGAAGCGGAACCGGTTGGGCACCCACACCTGCCGGACCCCCACGGTCCTCCCGGCCTCCATCTCCCGCAGGACGCGAGTGGCCAGCTCCGCCGGCTGCAGGCCGCCCCGGAAGGCCTTGGTGAAGATGCCCTCGATGACCCGCTCGAGCCGACGCTCGAAGTCGCTCAGGATGCCCATGGCGGTGTCCGGGTGGAGCGAGGGGGGCGTCTCACCAGGGATTCTATACCCCGACCTCCGACGGTGGCGGGGCGTGGCCGCCGCCGTACAATGGCCACTGCGCGGACCGACCGTCCTGGGCGAGTGGCGGAACTGGCAGACGCGCAGGATTCAGGATCCTGTCCGGGCAACCGGGTGGGGGTTCAACTCCCCCCTCGCCCACAGCGAAGTCACGGCTCCGGGGCCCTCGGCGGGCCCCGTTCCGTCCTCAGGCTCTGATCTCCTGGCGCATGAACAGCACGTAGGCCGCGGCGAAGACGGCGAGGGTGAGGGCCACCAGGGCCACCGTCTGGGGCCAGGCCAGGAGGAGACTCTGCTCCAGGGAGAGCTCCGAGCCCAGGATGGCCCGGTCCAGCTGCTCCAGGAAGAGGAAGCCCACGGTCCGGGCCGTGGGGTTGAGGAGGACCACGGTGGCCTCCTCGTAGAGGATGGCCGGGGACACCCGCCCCAGCCGCTGCTCGATGGTCCGGTTGCGGACGATGTCCTGCGGGGGAGAGTCGGCGCTCACGGGGGCGATGGCGTCGGCCACCAGCCCCACCAGGAGCGAGGCGAACAGGGCCAGGACCAGCCAGGCGGCGATGGCCACCAGGGCGGAGGTGGCGGCCCGCCGCATGGCGATGGAGCACAGCGTGGCCAGCCCCAGCCAGAAGCCCACGTAGACGATGGTCACCAGGAGCCACACGAGGAGCCGGACCACCTGGGAGAAGCTGGGCACCACCCCCAGCCTGAGGATCCCCACCCCGGCGATGAGGGCCGTGAGGCTCGTGAGGACCAGGGCGATCACCGCCAGGCCGGCGGCGAACTTCCCGTTGATCACGTCGTCCCGGTGGATGGGCTGAGCCAGGAGCCGGGGGAGGGTGCCCTGGGCCCGCTCCCCGTTCACCGAGTCGAAGGCGAAGGCGATCCCGAGCAGGGGAGCCAGGAACCCCACGAGGGTGAGGAAGGAAGGCAGGCGCCCGGAGGACTCCGTGAACAGGCGCAGGAACAGGGCCGGGGTCCCGGAGGCCTCCTCGGCCACGCTTCGGATCTCGCCGGCCGCGGCGTAGACGCTCCCGGCCGCGGCCAGGGCCAGGAGGACCAGGAGGACGGCGAACCGGACCGAGAGGAGGTGGTCGGCGAGCTCCTTGGCCGCCACCACCCGCCACCCGGGGACCCGGGGCCGGTACTCAACGGCCGTCGCCACGCTCCGCCTCCTGAAAGTACCGCCGGTAGATCTCGTCCAGCTCCCCGCCCCGGCGCCGCAGGTGGTGGAGGGGAGCCCCGGCCTCTGACAAAGCCCGGGCCAGCTCGGGCCGCAGGTCCCGGTCGGCGGTGACCACCCACAGCCCCCCGTCCCGCTCGTCCCGGCGGACGTCCCGGACCCCCGGCACGGACCGCAGGACCGCCTCCACGTCCACCGCCCCGTCCGCTCCCACCTCGATGGTGACGGGGCCGGTGGCCAGCTTGCGGGCGAGCTCGGCCATGGGCCCCTGGGCCACCATGCGCCCTCGCACGAAGATCCCCACCCGGTCGCACACCGCCTGCACCTGGTGCAGGAGGTGGCTGGAGAGGAGGACGGCGGCCCCCCGCTCCCGGGCCAGGGACCGGATGAGCTCGAGGACCTCGGCCACCCCCTCCGGGTCGATGGCCGTGGTGGGCTCGTCCAGGATGAAGACGTCCGGCTCCTTGAGCAGGACGTCGGCGATGCCCAGGCGCTGGAGCATGCCCCGGGAGTACTCCCGGACCGGGCGGTCCGCGTCGGCCCCGAGCCCGACGCGGTCCAGGACCTGGTCGATGCGGCGTTCGGCCTCGTCCGAGTCGATGCCGTTCAGGCGGGCCGTGTAGCGGAGGTTCTCCCGGCCGGTCATGGGCTCGTAGAAGCCCACCGAGTCGGGCACGTAGCCCACCCGGCGCTTGACCTCCAGGGGGTGGCGGGTGGGGTCGAGGCCCAGGACCCGGGCCTCCCCTTCGGTGGGCTCGGTGAGGCCCAGGAGCATGAGGATGGTGGTGGTCTTGCCGGCCCCGTTCGGCCCGAGGAGCCCGAAGATCTCCCCCGGCCGCACCGCGAGGTCCAGGTGGTCCACGGCCACCAGGTCCCCGTAGCGGCGGGTCAGCCCCCTGGTCCAGATGGCGGCCTGGTCGGCGCGGGGAACCGAGCGGCCCGGCACGGCTACCGCCTCCCGAAGCGGCGGAACACGTAGCCGATGCCGCCCAGGGCCAGCCCGATGAGGACCAGGCCCACGACCCCCCAGGCGGTGGAGGTCTTGACCGCGGTGCGGATGTCCACGTCGCTCGAGACCTCCGGGGTCCGGGCGGTGAGGGTCACCATGTAGTCGCCGGCCACGGCGTCCTCCGACGGCCTGATGGTGACCGTGGCCCGGGCGGCCCGCCCCGGGAGGAGCTGGGAGATGGTCTGGGGACGGAAGGTCACCTCCCAGCCGGCGGGCGGGCTGGCCGAGAGCTCGATGCCCACCAGGGGCGCCGTCCCGTCGTTCACCACCACGAGGGGGACCTGGGTGGTGCCGCCCGTGGACACCTCCGCATTGAGCCGCTCGTCCGGCGTGGTGAGCCTGAGCGAGAAGTTGCCCACGATCTCCACCCGCAGGCGGGCCTCCGCCGACGCTCCCCCGCCCTGAGCCCGGACCAGGACCGGGTAGGTCCCGGCGGGGACGTCGTCCGGCGGGTCGACCTCGGCGGTCAGGGTGGCCGTATCCCCTCCCTCCACGGTGACCGTGGCCGCCTGCTGCTCGGTGGAGGGGCGGACCTGGACCTGCCAGCCGGGCGGGGCCTCCGCCCCCAGGGCGAACGTGGTCTCCCTGGGGAGCCCGTTCTCGAGGTCCAGGTCGAAGTTGAAGGTGGCGTCGGAGGGGCCCCGCAGGATCGGGAACTCCGAGGTGAGGGTGACCCCGGCCCCGGCCACGCTCCCCACCCGCAGGTCGAGCTCCAGGCGCTCGGTGTCCGTGGCCGTGGTGGCCACCACCACCACCCGGTAGGTCCCGGGCCTCGCGTTCTCCGGGACCTCTACCTCGAGCTCGACGTCGGGGGGTTCCTTGGGGTCGGTGAAGACGCCGTTCACGACGAACCCGCCCCCTCGAAGCGTGGCCCTCCACCCGGCGGGCTTCTCGGCCACGGTCAGGTCCACCCGCTGGCGTCCGCGGGCCGTGACCCGGAGGTCGAACGTGGCGGAGCTCCCGGCCTCCACGTTGACAGCCGGGTAGGGGGTGGTCAGCCGGACCTCCTGCGCCTCCGCCGGTGCGGCGAGCGCGCCCACGAGGGCCGGAACCACGGCCACCATCCGAAGGAGCCGGGCCCCTCGCACGGCTACTTCCGAACAGCCCGCCTTCCGTCCAACCCTCGGTCGCACGGGAGACCCGCCGACCGGAGGAGTTCCACCGAGCTCACCTCCGATGATACCGGTCATCCGGTTCGAGGGGGGCGGTCGGGCACCGAGCGACCACGCGGGGGGGCCGCCCGGCACCGGGCGGCCCGGCCGGGGAGCGGCGGGGAACTAGGCCAGGAGGCCCTCGGGGCGGACGGGGCCCGGACGCAGGACCCGGACCGGGGCCACCCGGAGCTCCTCCAGGCCCGGCTCCCGGAGGAGGGCCTCCTGGACGTCGGAGCGCCGTTCCGCGGGGACCACGGCCGAGACCAGCACCGCGTCCGCGCCGTCGGCCAGCGTGGCCCACACCGCCCATGCGCTTCGGGCCCCGGCCTCCACGGCCCGGCGGGCCACCGACGGCCACCCCTGCGCCGCGGAGCCGCACAGGAGCGCCTCCAGCAGGTAGGCCTCCCCTTCGGCGGACCCCTCGACGGCGGGCGGAACGGGCGGCCGGGGGCGGGTGCTCGGCTCGAGCTCCCCGAGCACCACCCGGAGGACGTGGGGGAAGTCGGGGCGGGGGTCACCGGCCCCGTAGCCCACTCGCGTCGGCCGCATCAGGGGCATGTCGCCGTAGCCCTCGGACAGGGCGGCCACGATGGCCGCGCCCGTCGGGGTGGCCAGCTCCACCGGGATGCCTCGGGAGAAGGTGGGGACGTGCCGCAGCAGCTCGGCGACCTCGGGCGAGGGCACCGGCTTCATCCCGTGCTCGGTGCGGATCATCCCCATCCCCGTGGGGACGGGGGAAGCGAAGACCCGCTCCACGCCCAGCTCGTGGAGGGCCAGGGCCGCGCCCACCACCTCCACCAGGGCCTCCAGGTCGCCGAACTCGTGGAGCGTGACGAAGTCGAGGTCCTTCCCGTGGACGGTGGCCTCGGCCTCCGCCAGGCGGCGGAAGACCCGGTGGGCGGCCTGGCGGGCCGCCTCAGGCAGGTCGGCCCTGTCGAGCAGCCGGCGGATGCTCGCGTAGGTCCGGATGACGCCCTGGGGGCGGGCCCGCAGGTGGACCCGGGTGGCCACGAGGCCGTGGAGCTCCACCGTCTCCGGCTCCAAGGCGAAGCCCTGCCCGGCCAGGGCCTGGAGCCGGGCGGCGATCGCGTCCAGGTCGGCGCCGGCGTGCACCAGGGCGCCCAGGACCATGGCCCCGGAGATGCCGGAGAAGCAGTCGAAGTAGGCGACGGTCCCGGCGCCGGCCTCGGTGGGCGAAGCGCCGGTCGAGCTCGAGCGGTCGTCCGTGTCTGCGTTCCTTCCTCGGCCCGGCAGGACTGTTCCCCGGGTGGCCCACATTGTATACTTCGCCCGCGACCGGGAAAGCCGACCGTTCACACGGCCCATGACACTTCCGGACAGCGTCCTCTCCCTGCTCGTCCTCCTCAGCCTGGGGCTGTGGTGCCTCTTGGTGGCGGTGGTCGGGGTGCGGGCCGTGGCCCGTCGGAGCCACCGTGGGGGGCGGGTGCCAGCCGACCGTCGGCTGGAGGTCGTGGTCGACGCCCAGGGCCGAGCCCTCAGGAGGCTGGAGGCGACGGTCCGGCAGGTGGTAGGGGAGCAGCGGCGCCTGGGCCGGTTGGCCGAGTTGGAGGCCATCCGGCACGTGGGGGTGGTGCGGTTCGACGCCTTTGAGGACGTGGGCGGGCGCCTCTCCTTCTCCGCGGCGCTCCTCGACGGACGGGGAGATGGCGTTGTCATCACCTCTATCAACGGACGGCAGGATACGCGGTGCTACGCCAAGCCCGTGCGGGGTGGGGAGAGCGCTCACCACCTCACCGACGAGGAGCGGGAGGCGATCCGGAGGGCACTCGAGGGAGACCGTCAGATCGCGGAGGCCAGGTGATGTTCCGTCGGAGCGACGAGGAACGGCACGAGCCCATCGAGCCCCGGGAGGTGCGCCGGCGGGAGGGGCCGGGGGACGAGATCACGGTGGTGGGCCGAGGGGCCCGGCTGGAGGGGACGGTGGTCTCCGCCGGGTCCCTCCGGATCGAGGGCAACGTGAAGGGCAAGATCACGGCCGAGGGGGACGTCATCCTCGCCCCCTCCAGCGAGGTGGAGGCCGACATCCAGGCCCGCAGCGTGACCGTGGGGGGCCGGTTCAAGGGCAACATCACCGTGGCCGGCAAGGCCGAGGTGGCCCGGGAGGGGCGGGTGGAGGGCAACATCCGCTCCAAGGTCCTGGTGGTCGTGGAGGGGGCCGTGTTCAACGGGCAGTCCATCATGGACAGCCGAGGGGGCGCCCACCCGGAGCGGCCCGAGGCCCCGGCTGCGGCCCGGGCTGAGGCGCCCGGCCAGCCCCAGCCGTCGCCGGTCGAGCGTCCAGGGCCTCAGCCGGAGGCTCGGCCGCCCGGGGGCCCGGCGGGGCCCGGTC
>DATLZQ010000133.1:0-27490 GCA_035573915.1 Actinomycetota bacterium
CGGGGTCAGCGGAACTTGGGCCGGGCGGAGGGGCCCCGCCACGGCCACCCCGTCGTGTGCTGCCAGCAGTTGGGGCCCGGGTTGTAGCTCGAGAGGCGCACCCCGCACCGGGGGCAGCGCCGCTCTGCCACGGGGCCGGCGGCCCCCACGGCCCCGGAAGGGCGGTCGGTCCGCCTGGCTGTCCTCTCCTTCATGCCCCCACCTCGCGGACGGACCGGGTGAGCTGCGGCCGGAGCGGGCCCATTGAAGCGCACTGGTAGGCTGGCTGTCCAGTCCGCTCTGGGGTCAGCCAAGGAAGGGACACCGCGGGAGGGCGCATGGAGCTTCGCAGGCTGGGCCGGTACGGGCCGGAGATCTCGGTGGTGGGCTTCGGGGCCTGGGAGGCGGGTGGCGACGCCTGGGGGCCGAACCCCTCCGACGAGCAGGTCCTCGCGGCCATCCGGGCGGCCGTGGACGCCGGGATGAACTGGATCGACACGGCCGAGGTCTACGGGCGGGGCCGTTCCGAGGAGCTCGTGGGGCAGGCCGTGGCCGGCATCCGAGACGAGGTGCTCATCTTCACCAAGGTGGGCGGCAAGGACTCCGGGTCCGGGTACCGCCCGGAGGAGGTGAAGCGGGCCATCCGGGCCTCCCTCCGTCGGCTGGGCACGGACTACGTGGACCTCTACCAGATCCACTGGCCCGACCCCTCCGTCCCCCTGGAGGAGACCTGGGGGGCCATGGCCGAGCTCGTGGAGGAGGGCCTCACCCGATTCATCGGCGTCTCCAACTTCGACCGCGAACAGGTGGAGCGGTGCCTCTCGGTCCGCCACGTGGACTCCGTCCAGAACCAGTTCTCCCTCCTCAAGCAGGACGACCGAAGGGAGTTCCTCCCGTGGCTCGAGGAGCGGGGGGTGGGCTACCTCGCCTACGCCCCCCTCGCGTTCGGGCTCCTCACCGGGGCCATCCGCGCGGACACCGTCTTCGACGAGCGGGACTGGCGAAGCGGCAAGCAGCACCAGGGGGAGGCCTACCGGAACCTGTTCGCCCCGGGCAAGCGGGAGGAGAAGCTGGCCCTCGTGGAGCAGCTCCGGGTCGTGGCCGACCGGCTGGGGGTGGCCCTGGCCCCGCTGGCCCTGCGGTGGGTGGTGGAGCAGCGGGGGGTGACGGCGGCCATCGCCGGGAGCCGGAACCCCGAGCACGTGCGCTCCAACGCCACGGCCGGCGACCTCAAGCTGGACGAGGACACCCTGGCCGAGATCGACCGGATCTTCGCCTGAGGACCGATGGGCGGGGGTGGGCCCCGTGAGGGGTGGCCCGAGGGTCGGCCCGACCTCGTCGTGGTGGGGGACGTGATGGTGGACGTGGCGGTGGAGGCGGCCCAACTCGCCAGGGGCGGGGACGTCCACGGGACCGTCCTGGTCCGCCCGGCCGGCTCGGGGGCCAACGCCGCCGTGTGGGCGGCGAGCGCGGGGGCCCGGGTCCGGCTGTACGGCAGGGTGGGCGACGACCTGGCCGGCCGCCTCCTGACCCAGGCCCTGGCCGGGCGGGGGGTCGACGCGCGGCTGGCGGTGGACCCCGGGGCGCGGACCGGGGCCATGCTCGTGGTCCGGGAGCGGGACGAGCGCTCCATGGTGGCCGACCGGGGGGCCAACGCCCGCCTCGCCCCGGCCGACCTCCCCAAGGCCCTGGACGCCACGGCCGTGCTGGCCTCCGGCTACCTCCTCTTCGACCCAGGCTCCGAGGGGGCCGCCCGGGCGGCCCTGGAGCGGGCCCGGGCCCGGTGGGTGGCGGTGGACGCCGCCTCCTGGCCCCTCCTGCAGGCCTACGGGCGAGACCGGTTCTTCGAGGCCACCGAGGCGGCCAACGTCCTGTTCGCCAACGAGCTCGAGGTCCGGGCCCTGGCCAGGGAGCCCGGGGCGGCCGGCGTCCGGCGGCAGGCCGTGCGCCTGGCCGCCCGCTTCGAACTGGTGTGCGTGAAGCTGGGGGCCCGGGGGGCCCTGGCGGTCCGGGAGGGCTACGTGGCGGAGTCCCCGGCCCCGGAGGTGGAGGAGGCCGACCCCACGGGCGCGGGGGACGCCTTCGACGGGGTGTTCCTGGCGGCCCTGGTCCAGGGGCTGGACCTGGAGGAGGCCCTGTGGGCGGCCTGCGAGGCGGGGGCCCGGGCCGCGGCCTCCACCGACACCTGGCCCCCGGAGGAGGCCGGGCCGTGAGGGCCCCCGGAGGAGGCCGGGCCGTGAGGGCCCGAGGAAAAAGGGCGCGGCCGTGAGGGCCCGGATGGGGCCAGGAGGAGGGCGCTGATGGAACCCCTGGCCCTCTCCCGGGCCGTGGCCGAGGCCCTGGACGCGGGGAGGCCCGTGGTGGCCCTGGAGACGAGCGTCCTGGCCCACGGCCTCCCCCGCCCCCGGAACCTCGAGGCCCTGGAGCGGATGGACCGGGCCGTGCGGGACGCGGGGGCCGAGCCGGCCTGGGTCTCCGTCCTGGGCGGGGCGGTCCGGGTGGGGACGCCGCCAGAGGAGCTCCGACGGCTGGCGGAGGAGGGCGGGGCGGCCAAGGTGGCCCGCCGGGACCTCCCCGCCGCCGTGGCCTCGGGGAGGGTGGGGGCCACCACGGTGTCGGCCACGGTCTGGGCCGCCCACCGGGCGGGGGTGGAGGTGGTGGCCACCGGGGGGACGGGCGGCGTTCACCCGGGCACGGGCGACGTCTCGGCCGACCTCCTGGAGCTGGCCCGGACCCCGGTCACCCTGGTCTGCTCTGGGCCCAAGTCGGTCCTGGACCCCGCGGCCACCGCCGAGCGCCTGGAGGAGCTGGGGGTCCTGGTCCTTGGCTACCGCTGCGACCGGCTCCCGTTCTTCGTGGTTCGGGAGGCGGAGGTCCCCCTCGAGCACCGGGTGGAGACGGCGGAGGACGCGGCCCGGGTGGCCCGGGCCCGCCGGGCCCTGGGGGTGGAATCCGCCGTCCTGCTCTGCAACCCGGTCGCCGAGGCCCACGCCCTGGACCGCGAGGAGGTCCGCCTGGCCGTGGGGGAGTGCCTGGGGCGGGCGGCCCGTGAGGGGGTGGCGGGGAAGGCGGTCACGCCCTTCCTCCTCTCCTGCCTGGCCGAGCGGACCCAGGGGCGGAGCCTGGAGGCCAACCTGGCCCTGCTCGAGGCCAACGCCCGGCTGGCCGGGGAGGTGGCGAGGACCCTGGAGAGCGGAGGCGCCCAGGTCTGAGCGAGGTCCCGGGGGCTACCGCACGACCCAGGTGTCGCCGGAGTGCAGGAGCTTCTCCAGGTCCCCCGGGCCCAGCCGCTCCGTGGCCCGACGGATCTGCTCGTCCATGAGCTCCCCGTACACCGGCCGCTGCACGGCCCGGAACACCCCGATGGGGGTGGGCTCGGTAGGCCCCCGGGACAGGTGGGCCAGGGCGAAGGCGGCGCTGGGGTCCTCGCGGGTCACGTCGTGGACGTAGATGAGCTCGGGAGGCACGTCGGCCGTGTCCCCGATGCGCAGGGACCCGTCGTACTCCCAGTACACGCAGCGCTCCCCGGAGGGGCCGAACACCACGGGCTTGCCGTGCTCCAGGCGGATCTGGTGGGCGGCCCGGGTGTCCTTGCCGGTGAGCTTGATGAAGGCCTCGTCGTTGAAGACGTTGCAGTTCTGGTAGATCTCCACGAACGCCGCCCCCCGGTGGGCCGCGGCGGCCCGCAGGACGTCGGTGAGGTGCTTGCGGTCCACGTCGATGGTCCGGGCCACGAAGGTGGCCTCGGCCCCCAGGGCCAGGGCCACCGGGTTGAACGGGTGGTCCAGGGATCCGAACGGGGTGGACTTGGTGACCTTCCCGAACTCGCTGGTGGGCGAGTACTGGCCCTTGGTCAGGCCGTAGATCTGGTTGTTGAACATGAGGATCTTCACGTTGAGGTTCCGCCGGAGGGCGTGAATGAGGTGGTTGCCCCCGATGGACAGGGCGTCGCCGTCCCCAGTCACGATCCAGATGGAGAGGTCGGGCCGGGTGGCGGCCAGGCCCGTGGCGATGGCCGGGGCCCGGCCGTGGATCCCGTGCAGGCCGTAGGTGTTCATGTAGTAGACGAACCGCCCGGAGCACCCGATGCCCGTCACGAACACCATCCGGTGGGGCGGGATCCCGAGCTCCGGCAGGAAGCTTTGCACGGCGGCCAGGATGGCGTAGTCCCCGCACCCGGGACACCAGCGGACCTCCTGGTCGCTCTCGAAGTCCCTCTTGGTGAGGGTGGCCGCCCCGCCGCCCTGCACCTGCCCGTCGCCGTCCACAGCCACGCTCAGACTCTCCGCAGGATCTCGGCCTCGATCTCCCGGACGGTGAAGGGCTGGCCCTGGACCTTGGAGCAGCCCTCCGCGTCCACGAGGAACTTCCCCCGGACCAGCAGGAGCAGCTGGCCCATGTTCATCTCCGGGACGAGGACCTTTCGGTACCGCCGGAGCACCTCCCCCGTGTTCTTGGGGAAGGGGTTGAGCCACATGAGGTGGGCCGTGGCCACCTTCTTGCCCGCGGCCCGGACCCGACGGGCGGCGGCCCGGATGGTCCCGTAGCTGGACCCCCAGCCCAGCACCAGGAGCTCGGCGTCGCCGTCGGGGTCGTCCACCTCGAGGGGGGCGATGTCCTCGGCGATCCGCTCCACCTTGGCCGCCCGCAGCCGGGTCATCCGCTCGTGGTTGGCCGGGTCGTAGGAGATGTTGCCGGTCACGTCCTCCTTCTCCAGCCCCCCGATCCGGTGCATGAGCCCGGGGGTGCCGGGCACCGCCCACGGCCGGCTCAGGTTCTCGTCCCGCAGGTAGGGCATGAACCCGTCGTCGTGGTTGGGCTGGGTGGCGAACCGGGGCTCGATCTCGGGCAGCGAGGCCAGGTCCGGGATCCGCCACGGCTCGGAGGAGTTCGTGAGGAAGGTGTCCGAGAGCAGGATCACCGGGGTCCGGTATTTGACCGCCACCCGGACGGCCTCGATGGCGGCCTCGAAGCACTGGGCCGGGGTATAAGAGGCCAGGACCGGGATGGGGGACTCCCCGTGCCGCCCGAACAGGGCGGCCAGGAGGTCCGCGGCCTCGGTCTTGGTGGGCATCCCGGTGGAGGGCCCGGCCCGCTGGACGTCCACCACCACCAGGGGCAGCTCCAGGGCCACGGCCAGCCCGATGGTCTCCTGCTTGAGGTCGAGCCCGGGGCCGCTGGTCCCCGTGACCCCGAGGTGCCCGCCGAAGGACGCCCCCAGGGCGGCTCCGCAGGCCCCGATCTCGTCCTCGGCCTGGAGCGTGCGCACCCCGAAGTTCTTGTGCCGGGAGAGCTCGTGGAGGAGCTCGGAGGCGGGGGTGATGGGGTAGCTCGCGTAGAAGATGGGGAGGCCGCTCTTCACGCTGGCCGCGAGGAGCCCCCAGGCCAGGGCGGTGGTCCCGGAGATGTTGCGGTAGACCCCCGGGGCCACCGGGGCCGGCCGGACCTCGTAGGTGTGGGCGAAGAGCTCGGTGGTCTCCCCGAAGTTGTACCCGGCCTTGAAGGCGGCCAGGTTGGCCTGGAGGATGTTGGGCTTGCCCGCGAACTTGGTCTCGATCCACCGGATGGTGACGTCCGTGGGCCGCCCGTACATCCACGACAGCAGGCCCAGGGCGAAGAAGTTCTTGGCCCGTTCGGCCTCCTTCTTCGAGACGTCGATGCCCTCCGTGGCCCGGAGGGTGATGGAGGTCATGGGGACCTTGTAGACCTGGTAGCCGTCCAGGGTCCCATCGGTGAGGGGGTTGCTCGTGTAGCCCGCCTTCTCCAGGTTGCGGTCGTGGAAGGCGTCCTCGTTGACGATGATCGTGGCCCCCCGTTCCAGGTCCTTGAGGTTGGCCTTGAGGGCCGCGGGGTTCATGGCCACCAGGACGTTGGGCGAGTCCCCGGGGGTGAGGATGTCCTCGGAGGCGAAGTGGATCTGGAAGGCCGACACCCCGTGCACGGTCCCCGCGGGGGCCCGGATCTCGGCCGGGAAGTCGGGCAGGGTGGCCAGGTCGTTGCCCAGGACGGCCGTGGCGCTGGTGAACCGGTCGCCGGTCAGCTGCATCCCGTCGCCGGAGTCGCCGGCGAACCGGACCACCACCCGGTCCTTGGTGACCACGCTCTTCGCCATCCGCGCCCCTTGCCGCCTGTCCCTCCGCGACCGCGTTCCGCGTCCCTACTCTAGCGCTCCCGCCTCTCCTCCGACGGGCCGCCGCGCAGCACGGACTGTCCTCCGGCCCGCTGGGAGGGCGTCGAGGCCGCTCCGACTAGTGGAAGGAGTGCCCGCAGGCGCAGGTGCCGGCGGCCAGCGGGTTGTCGATGGTGAACCCCGAGGCCTCCAGGGTGTCCACGAAGTCGATCGTGGCCTGGGCCAGGTACGGGAGGCTCATCTTGTCCACCACGACCTTGACCCCATGCTGCTCCGAGGTCACGTCCGAGGGGCCGATCTCGTCGTCCAGGTACATGGCGTACCGCAGGCCGGAGCAGCCACCGGGCTGCACGGCCACCCGCAGGGCGATATCGTTCCGCCCCTCCTGCTCGAGGAGCTCCCGCACCTTGCTGGCAGCCGTCTCCGTCAGCGAGACCATAGACGCTCCTTCAGGTGAGTCGGTCTGACTCTCCTCCGATTATACGGCGCCTTCCCCCCGCTCCCCCGCTCCCTCCGCGAAGTCCGCCACGGTGGCCCCGCTGGCCTCGAGCAGGTCGGCCGGGGCGATGGGGAACACGGTGTCCGGGGTCCCCGCCGCCGCCCACACCACCTCGTGGCCGAGGAGGTCCCGGTCCAGGAGGATCTGGAGGGGCCTGGGGTAGCCGAAGGGGGGCGTGCCCCCGATGGCGAACCCCGTGGCGGCCCGGGCCTCCTCGGCCGAGGCCTTGCGGACCTCCCGGGCCCCTAGGACGGCGGACAGGCGGGAGGGGTCCACCCGGTTGCGGCCGGAGGTCAGGGCCACCACCGGCCGTCCGTCCGCCACGAACACCAGGGACTTCACGATCTGGCCGACGTCGCAGCCCACCGCCCGGGCGGCGTCCGCCGCGGTCTTCGTCCCCGAGGGGAACCGGCGGACCGCGGGGGACAGGCCCCTGGCCCGGGCCGCCTCCAGGAACCGCTCCACCGCCCCCGGCACGCCCGCCTCCTGCCTAGAGGGCCGGGGAGCCCACCGCGGGCCCGGTCGGTGCCGGGAGGCCGCTGGGGGGCCGGAGGGGGACCTGGCCCCGTCGGACCGCCCCGGCCACCTCGGCCGCCAGGTCCGCCAGGAGGGCGTCGGCCCGCTCCAGGGCGGCCTGGGCCCCGAACCGGTCGACCAGGGCGAAGACGGGCACCCCAGGGACCTCCACCGCCGCCCGGCCGCAGAGGACCAGGGCCGGGACCCCCCGGTCCGCCGCCGCCCGCAGCACGCCGGCCGGGACCTTCCCCCGCAGGGACTGCTGGTCGAAGGACCCCTCCCCGGTGACCACGAGCTCGGCCCGCTCCATCCGCTCCCCCAGCCTGGCCGCCTCCATCACGAGGTCCACCCCGGGGCGGAGCTTGGCCCCCAGGAACGCCACCAGCCCCGCCCCTAGGCCCCCGGCCGCCCCCGCCCCCGGCAGGTCCCGCACGTCCACCCCGAGGTCCCGCCGGACCACGGCCGCGAAGTGGCGCAGGGCCCGGTCCAGGAGCTGCACGTCCTCGGGGGTGGCCCCCTTCTGGGGGCCGTAGACCGCGGAGGCCCCGGCCGGGCCCACCAGGGGGTTGTCCACGTCGCAGGCCACGAGGACCTCCGCGCTCCGCACCGCCGGGTCCAGCCCCGAGAGGTCGATCCGGGCCAGCCGGAGCAGGGCCGCACCTCCCGGTGGGAGGTCCCGCCCCTCGGCGTCCAGGAGCCGGACCCCCAGGGCCTGGGCCATGCCGGCGCCGGCGTCGTTGGTGGCGCTGCCCCCGATGCAGACGAGCACCCGGCGGGCGCCCCGCCGACAGGCGTCCAGGACGAGCTCCCCCGTCCCCCGGGTGGTGGTCCGCTTGGGGTCCCGGCGGGCCGGGGAGAGGAGGCCCAGGCCCGAGGCCCGGGCCATCTCCACCACGGCCAGGGGCCCCTCGGGCGCGGGCACCAGGGCGTACTCGGCCTCCACCGGGTCCCCCAGAGGCCCGGCCACCGTGAGCCGCCGCCGCTCCCCGCCCAGGGCGGCCACCAGCGCGTCCAGGGTCCCCTCCCCCCCGTCGGCCATGGGGGCCAGGTCGAGCTCCGCCCCCGGCTCCTCCCGCCGCCACCCCCGGGCGATGGCCCGGGCCGCCTGCTCCGCGGTGAGGGTCCCCTTGAACTTGTCCGGGGCCACCAGGACCCGCATGGGGGCCACTGTACAATCCGTCCCCGATGGCCCGACCCGGCGCGCTGGTGGGACGGGAAGCGCCCGTCCGCCCGGAGGAACCGATGCCCCTCGACCGAAGCTGGCTGCTCGCCACCGCCCGCGCGGAGCGGGAGGCCATGGGACGCACCATCCAGTACACGCCGCCCTCGGCCTGGGAGGAGGAGAGCCCCGTCCCCGGGTGGCGCAACCGCGACCTCGTGGCCCACCTGGCCGCCTCGGAGGCCCTGGCCGCCGCAGCCGTGGCTGGGGAGCCCCTGGCGGAGCTGGAGGAGTACCTCGAGGCCCTGGACGGGGAGCCGTTCCGCCTGGAGGCCTTCGACGACTGGACCGTCCGCCGCCGGGTCGACCAGCCGGTCCGCGCTTTGGCCCGGGAGTGGGGACGCTGGGCCGACCTCTTCCTGTCCCGGGTGGGGAAGGTCCCTCCGGAGGAGTGGGCGGCCCGCCGGGTCACCTGGGTGGCCGGGGAGATCGGCGTGGCCTACCTACTGCAGTCCCGGGTGGCCGAGTGGTGGGTCCACGGGGAGGACCTCCTGCTCGGCGGGGGGAACCCCCCTCGGATCGAGCACCCCCCCATCTACTGCCTGAACGACCTGGCCATCCGCATGATCCCTTACAGCCTGTCTCTGGCGGGGCTGTCCTTCCCAGGGCGCACAGTCAAGGTGGAGCTGGAGGCGGCGGGGGGAGGCGAGTGGCACCAGGGGCTCGCCCCCGGGCACGTGCCGGAGCCCGACACCGAGCCCGACGCCCTGATCTACGGGCGGGCGCACGCCTTCGCCCTTGTGGCGGCCCGGCGGGTCCCGGCCGAGTACTACCTCGCGGAGGGGGTCCTCCTCACGGCGGGGGACGACCCCCTGGCCGAGGCCGTCCTCGCCCACCTTCGGGTGGAGCCCCCCTGAGCCCCTCGTCCCCGAGCCGCGGGGCCCGGGGCTGACGGGCCGGCTCCCCAGCGGGAGTCAGCGCGAGACCACCAGGCGGAGGACCCGCCGGGGGCGGGCCCCGAACCGGTACTTGTACTCGAGGTCGCCCTTGAGCAGGTCGAACACCTCCCGCCCGGCCTCGATGGCCAGCCGGATGAGCTCCGAGACCAGGACCATCCCGGGGGAGAGGTGGGCGAACTCCCGGTCGAAGGCCGAGTTGTAGAGGGAGAACGACCGCTTGAAGCCGAACCCGATGGCCCCGGCCGCCGCCCTCCCCCCCACCTCCAGGAAGGCCAGGTGGAAGACGTGGGGGGGCTGGAAGGCCTCCCCCAGCCGGCGGAAGAAGATCTCCATCCCGGCGTGCATGAACTTCCCCTTTGGCCCGGGGCTGGCCCGGTGGAGCTCCACGAAGCGGTCCAGGTCCGCGGAGAGGGTGGCGGGGTCGGCAAACCGGACCCGGTACTCCCCGGCCTCCTGGGCCAGCCGCCGCCGCTTGCGGCGGATCTCGTGCCGCAGCTTGCCGGGGATGGCGGCCAGGTACTCCTCGAAGGACCCCGGGAGGAGGAGGTAGGGGGCGACCCCGTTCACGTCGTCGGTCCGCTCCACCCCGAGCCCGTGGCCCCGCAGGGCCTCCTCCAGGGCCCCCAGCCATCTCGAGTCCTCGGGGAGGCCCCGCAGGTCGGCCCGGACCCAGCCCCCGTCGGCCAGGAGCGCCCCCACGAGCTCCTTGGCCGCCGCCTCCTCCGCCCCGGGGAGCCCCACCGGCCCCAGGTAGTCGGTGACGTCGAACCCTCCCAGGAACACCAGGGTGTCGCCCAGGACCTCCAGGGCACAGGCGGCCACGGGCTGGGCGCCGTTCAGGACCCTGGCCAGGAGCAGCCGGCCGCTTCCGAACTCCTCCCACCACAGCTTGAGGTAGGCGGGCGTGTGGAAGAACGACCCGGACGGGTCGGCCTCAACGAGGTCCGTCCAGTCCAGAGCCACGAAGGCCGTGGGGTCCTCCGTCAGCTCCACGCGCATGGCAGTCTGGGCAACCCGGGCCCGTCCGATCCTATTCCGGCCGCCGGTCCCCGGCCCGGTCCAGGACGAACAGCGTGTGATGGTAGGTCATGAGCGTGGGCCACTTCGCCCGGTAGGTCTCCACGTGCACGGCCCGCAGGCCGAGCTCCTCGAACAGGGCCAGCCATTGGGGCACCGTCCGGAAGGCGAACGGGGTGGGCACCCCGTGGCGGAGGTTCAGCACCCGGTCCCAGAACACGTTGAACGCCCAGTCCAGGCGGCCCGTGGGGGTGTCCTCGAGGACCACCAGCCGCCGGCGGGCCAGGCGGCGGGCCTCGGCCAGGACCCGGGGCTGGGCCTCGTAGGCGTTGTGGTGGAGGACGAACAGGAGGAGGACGACGTCGAAGGCCCCGTCCGGGGCTGGAACCCGGAAGGGGTCGTCCATCCGCAGGAACGGGAGGTCCCGGCGGCGGTTCGGGTACTCCACGAGGTCCGCGAGGACCGGGCGGACCCCCACCCGCCGGGCCAGCCAGGCGCTCACCCGCCCGGTCCCCGCCCCCAGGTCCAGCACGGATTCCCCGGGGCGGAGGTGGGGCGCCACCCGGCCCCCGACCTCGTTCTCCCGCAGGAACACCCCCCAGCACACTATCGGGCGGGCCGGGAGCCGGTAGCATGCCCACGCCCGGGCCCCCGGCCGGTGGAGGCCGGGCCCGGGCGAGGGAAGGGAGGCGAGGCCGGGGTGAGGACGGAGACCCGACGCAGGGCCCTGGCCGTGGCCGCCGTGGTGGGGCTGCTGGCCGGGTTCCTCTCCGGCCTGTTCGGGGTGGGCGGGGGGATCCTCATCGTGCCGGGCCTCGTCCTGCTCCTGGGGATGGGCCAGCGCCTGGCCCACGGCACCTCCCTGGCCGCCATCCTCCCCATCGCCGCCTCGGGGGTGGCGGGGTTCGCCGCCGCCGGGGCGGTGGACTGGGGCGCGGGGGGGTTCGTCACGCTCGGGGCCATGGCGGGGGCGTGGGCGGGGACCCGGGCCCTGCGGGCCGTCCCCCAGCTTTTCCTCCGCCGGGGCTTCGCCGCGTTCCTCGTGGCCACGGCCGTCCGCCTGCTGCTCGGGGCCCCCGAGGCGGCCGGGCGGGCGCCCATCGACCCGGTCGGGGCCTTGGCCCTCGTGGGCGTGGGCCTGGCCTCGGGGGCCCTGGCCGGGCTCCTGGGGGTGGGCGGGGGGATCGTTATCGTCCCCGCCCTGGTGCTCCTGTTCTCCGTCCCCGACGCGGTGGCCAAGGGGACCTCGCTCCTCGTCATCATCCCCACGGCCCTCGTGGGGACGGTCTCCAACGTCCGCCACCGCAACTGCGACCTGCCCCTGGCCGCGCTGGTGGGCCTGCTGGGCACGGGCTCGGCCTTCCTCGCCCCCCACCTGGCGGTCCGGATGAGCCCCCGGCTCTCGAGCGGGCTCTTCGCCGCCCTGCTCCTGGTGGTGGCGGCCCGCATGGCTCTTCAGGGGGAGCGCCGGGCCCCGCCTCGCATCGAAGAGGTGGACTGACGAGCAGGTTGGCCTGGCCGCCCCCCCTAAGCGTGGGGGGCCGCTCCGGTGGCGGACCCTGCGGCGGACAGGGCCTCCTGCAGGACGTCCCAGGCCAGCACGGCGCACTTGATCCGCACGGGGTACTTCACCACGCCCCGCAGGGCCACCAGGTCCCCGAAGGTCTCCTCGTCGGGCTCCACGGCCCCCTGCATCATCCCCCGGAAGTCGGCGGCCAGGGCCAGGGCCTCCTCCACCGTGCGCCCGTGCACGGCCTCGGTCAGCATGGACGCGCTGGCCTGGCTGATCGAACAGCCCGACCCCTGGAAGGCGATCTCCGCCACCCGCCCGTCCTGGAGGTGGGCCATGAGCGTGATCTGGTCCCCGCACAGCGGGTTGTTCCGGGAGCAGGAGACCTCGGCCCCCGGCAGCTCCCGCTTGTTCCGGGGGTTCTTGTAGTGGTCGAGGATGACCTCCTTGTACAGGTCCTCAAGCGCCAAGGACCGCCTCCGCCTTCCCCAGGGCCTCCACCAGGGCGTCCACCTCGTCTGGCCGGTTGTAGACGTAGAACGACGCCCGGGCCGTGGCCGGGACGCCCAGGCGCCGCATGAGGAGCTGGGCACAGTGGTGCCCGGCCCGGATACACACCCCCTCCGCGTCCAGGACCTGGGCCAGGTCGTGGGGGTGGATGTCCCGGTACCAGAAGGAGACCGCCCCGCCCCGGACCTCGGGGTCCGTGGGCCCGAACACCCTGGCCCCCGCCTCCGTGAGGCGCTTGATGGCGTAGGCGGTGAGCTCCTTCTCGTGCTCCCGGATCGCCTCCATCCCCAGCCCCCGAAGGTAGTCCACGGCCGCCCCCAGGGCCACCTCCTGGGCGATGTTCATGGTGCCCGCCTCGAACTTCCAGGGGGGCTCCTTGAAGGTCGACCGCTCCGGGTAGACCTCCATGATCATCTCCCCCCCGCCCAGGAAGGGGTCCATGGCCTCGAGGAGCTCGAGCTTGCCGTACAGGCCGCCCGAGGCCGTGGGCCCGAGCATCTTGTGGCCGGAGATCGTGAGGAAGTCCACGTCCAGCTCGACCACGTCCACCGGGGCGTGGGGCACGAGCTGGGCCCCGTCCACGAGGATCACGGCCCCCACGGCGTGGGCGACGTCGGCCAGCCGGCGAAGGGGGGGCATGGTCCCCAGGACGTTCGAGTTGCCGGTCACCGCCACCACCCGGGTCCGCTCGGTCACGTACTCCTCGAGCCGGGAGAGGTCCAGGGTGCCGTCCTCGGCCAGGGGGAGGTAGCGGATCCTGGCTCCGGTGGCCTGGGCCGCGAACTGCCAGGGGACGATGTTCGAGTGGTGCTCCACCTCGGAGAGGAGGATCTCGTCCCCCTCCCGCAGGAACTTCCGCCCGTAGGCCTGGGCCACGAGGTTCACCGACTCGGTGGTCCCCCGGTTGAACACCACGCAGCGGGGGTCGGGGGCCCCGATGAAGGCCGCCAGCTTGGCCCGGGCCTCCTCGTAGAGGGCGGTGGCCTCCTCGGCCAGGGCGTACACCCCCCGGTGCACGTTGGCGTTGTGGTGCTCGTAGTAGTCGAGGAGGGCCTCCAGGACCTGCCGGGGCTTCTGGCTAGTGGCCGCGCTGTCCAGGTAGACCAGGGGCTTCCCGTGCCGCTCCTCCCGCAGGATGGGGAAGTCGGCCCGGACCCGCTCCACGTCCAGGGTCTTCTCCTCGACGACCTTCCGCTCGGCCACCTCCGCCATGGCGCCTCCTCACCGGCTCGCCGCCCGGTCCCTTGCGGGGTCCCGGTCCCCCGGTCCCTCAGGGGGTCCCGGCCGGCTCGCCCTCTCCCAGTCCGAGCTCCCGCCGGAGCCCCTCGTAGCCCTTCTGCTCGAGCTCGGCGGCCAGCTCCGGGCCCCCCGAGAGCACGATCCTCCCATCCATCATGACGTGGATCCGGTCGGGGCGGACATAGTTGAGGATCCGCTGGTAGTGGGTGATGAGCAGGACCCCGAGCTTCGGTCCCACCAGCTGGTTCACGGCGTTGGCCACCGCCCGCAGGGAGTCGATGTCCAGGCCCGAGTCGGTCTCGTCGAGCACCGCGATGTCGGGCTCCAGGACCGCGAGCTGGAGGATCTCGTTCTTCTTCTTCTCCCCGCCCGAGAAACCCGTGTTCACGTAGCGGTTGACCATGGAGTCGTCCACCCCGAGCAGGTCCATTTTCTCCTTGAGGAGCTTGCGGAAGGCCAGGGCGGAGACCTGCTCGCCCTTGACCGCGGTGTAGGCGCTGCGCAGAAAGTTGACCACGCTCACCCCGGGGATCTCCGTGGGGTACTGGAAGGCGAGGAACAGCCCCAGCTGGGCCCGCCGGTCGGGAGACAGCTCCGTGATGTCCTGCCCCTTGAACAGGATCCGCCCCTCGAGGACCGTGTACCCCGGCCGGCCCATGAGCACGTGGGCCAGGGTGGACTTCCCGGACCCGTTGGGGCCCATGAGGGCGTGCACTTCCCCCTGGCGCACCACCAGGTCGATCCCCTTGAGGATCTCCTTGTCCTCCACGGCCACCCGGAGCCCCCGCACCTCCAGGGTGGCCACCTCCGTCGCGGTCTCCAGCGTCTGGGTGCTCACGTCCCGTCCTCCACTTCGATCAACAGCCGGTCCCCCTCCACCTTGACCGGGAAGGTGGTCACCGGCACCGTGGCCGGCAGCGACCGGGGCCGGCCCGTCCGCAGGTCGAACACCGACCCGTGGCGGGGGCACTCGATGGTGCCCAGCTCCACGTCCACCTCGCCCTCCGAGAGCGACGCCTCGGCGTGGGAGCAGACGTCGTCGATGGCCACGAACTCCCCCCCGCCGAGGTTCACCACGGCCACCGGCACGCCCCGGACCTCGAACCGGCGGACCTCCCCCTCGGGGACGTCGTCCGTCTTGCCCACTTCAACCAGCATGGTCCTCCTCGTCCTCCACGGTCTCCAGTTCCTTCTCGATGGCGTCCTCCAGCCGCGCCCGGACCTCGGGCAGGGCCACCCGGTCCAGGACCTCCTGGAAGAAGCCGAACACGATGAGCCGCTCGGCCTCCCGGTAGGGGATGCCCCGGCTCTGAAGGTAGAACAGCGCCTCCTCGTCGACCGGCCCCACGCTGGCCGCGTGCCCGCAGCGGACCGGGTCGTTGGTGAGGATCTCCAGGTTGGGGATGGAGTCGGCCTTGGCCCGGTCCGAGAGCAGGATGTTGCGGTTGGCCTGGTAGGCGTCGCAGCGGTGGGCGTCCTTCTCGATGATGACCGTCCCCGAGTACACCGCCCGGGACCGCCCCTTGAGGGCCCCCTTGTACAGGAGGTCGCTGGCCGTGCGGTTGCCCACGTGGTCCTGGATGGTGCGGAAGTCGAAGTGCTGGCGGCCGCGGGCGAAGTACACCCCGAGCATCTCGCTGGAGCCACCGTCCTCGGCCAGGACGCTCTCCACCTCCATCCGGGACAGGCTGGCCCCGAAGGCCACGGCCAGGCTCCGCAGCTCGGCGTCCCGGCTCAACACGGCCCGCTGGACCGAGAGGTGGGTCACCCCCGTCCCCCAGTCCTGGAGAGCCACGTAGGTGAGGCGGGAGGAGGGCCCGAGGTAGAGCTCGACCACGGCGTCGGACAGGGCCCGCCCCAGGGCGGGCGAGACGTAGCGGTCGATGAGGGTGGCTTCGGCCCCTTCCTCCAGGACCACGAGCGTGTGGGGGAAGACGGCGAGGTCCTCCCGGCCCAGGTAGGTGAGGGCCTGCAGGGGGACCTCCACCCGCACGTCCCGCGGGACGTAGAGCAGGACGCCCCCGGACCGGAAGGCCCCGTGGAGCGCGGTGAACCGAGTCCGGCCGGTGGGCACGATCCCGTGCAGGCGCCCGTCCACGAGCTCGGGGCGGGCCTGGAGGGCCTCGTCCAGGGAGCTGAAGACCACCCCCCGCTGGGCGAGGTCGGGGTCCAGGTGGACACTCACCACCGAGGAGTCGTGCTGGATGGCGAGCCCCGCCCGCTCCCCCAGCGCCCCCACCGCCTCCAGCAGGGCGGGGTCGACCTCGTCCAGGGTGGCCGCCGCCGGCCGGAGGGCGAGCGGGACGAACGGGGAGAGGTCAAACTCCCGGAGGTCGGTGTAGCGCCACTCCTCGGTCTCCGGGGAGGGCATGGGCATGGTCCGGAACTGCTCGAAGGCCTCCGCCCGCAGGCGGGCATAGGCCCCGTCGCGCTTCGAGAGCTCTTCGAGCGCCTCCGGGGTGAAGCCGACGTGGGTTCCCGCTCTCACGGCCGGTTCCAGGGTGGCCTCCGACGTCGGTGACGGCCGCAGGAATTCTACCAATCTGATCGGATTCTCCCGGGCACCGGTCGAAGTGGGCGCCAGCAGGGCCCTGGCGACGCGCTGGCGCTTAGCGGGAGGCGGGCGGCCCGGGGACCGCCCCTACCCGATGGCCCCCTCCATCTGGAGCTCGATGAGGCGGTTGAGCTCCACCGCGTACTCCATGGGGAGCTCCCGGGTGATGGGCTCGATGAACCCGTTCACCACCATGGCCGTGGCCTCCGCCTCGGAGAGACCCCGGCTCATGAGGTAGAAGAGCTGGTCCTCCCCCACCCGAGAGACGGTGGCCTCGTGCCCAAGGTGGGCCGTCTCCTCCTCGACCTCCACGTAGGGGTAGGTGTCCGAGCGGGAGTACTCGTCCAGGATGAGGGCGTCGCAGCGCACCATGGACTTGGCCCGCTCCGCCCCTGGCTCCACCCGGACCAGGCCCCGGTAGGCCGTGCGGCCCCCGCCCCGGGACACCGACTTGGAGGTGATGATGGAGGAGGTGTAGGGGGCGGCGTGGATGGCCTTGCCCCCCGCGTCCTGGTGCTGGCCGGGCCCGGCGAAGGCCACCGAGAGGACCTCCCCCCTGGCCCCCTTGCCCAGGAGGTAGATCGACGGGTACTTCATGGTGACCTTGGACCCGATGTTCCCGTCGATCCACTCCATGACCGCGTCCTCGTAGGCCGCGGCCCGCTTGGTGACCAGGTTGTAGACGTTGTGGGACCAGTTCTGGATGGTGGTGTAGCGGACCCGGGCCCCCTTCTTCACGATGATCTCCACCACCGCGGAGTGCAGGCTGTCCGTGGTGTAGATGGGGGCCGAGCAGCCCTCCACGTAGTGCACGTAGGAGCCCTCCTCGGCGATGATGAGGGTCCGCTCGAACTGGCCCATGTTCTCCGCGTTGATCCGGAAGTAGGCCTGGAGGGGAATGTCCACGTGCACGCCGGGCGGCACGTAGATGAACGAGCCCCCCGACCATACCGCGGAGTTCAGCGCGGCGAACTTGTTGTCGTTGGGCGGGATGACCGTGCCGAAGTACTCCCGGACGAGGTCGGGGTGCTCCCGCAGCCCCGAGTCCATGTCCATGAAGATGACGCCCATCCGGTCCAGCTCGTCCTTGATCCGGTGGTAGACCACCTCGGACTCGTACTGGGCGGTCACCCCACCGAGGTACTTCTTCTCGGCCTCCGGGATCCCCAGGCGGTCCCAGGTCTCCCGGATCTCCGGGGGCAGCTCGTCCCAGCTCTTGGCCTGCCCCTCGGTGGGCTTGATGTAGTAGTAGATGTCGTCGAAGTCGATCCCCGAGAGGTCCGCGCCCCACCAGGGCATGGGCCGCTGGACGAAGTGCCGGTAGGCCTTGAGCCGGAACTTCCGCATCCAGTCCGGCTCCCCCTTCATCCAGGAGATCTCCTCGACGATCTCCTCGCTCAGCCCCTTCTTGGGCTTGAACACGTAGTGCTCAGGGTCCCGCCAGCCGAAGCGGTACCCCCGAGCGAGCTCCTTGAGGTGTTCCTCCTGGGTAACAGCCATCAACGATCTCCTCCGGCACCCCCGGTTCGGGCGGCCCCTTCACCCGCCAGTGTACACGCGGCCCGGGGGAAAGTCTATCCCCTCGGTCGGATTCCGCGCGGGCCGCGGCCGGGCCCCGGGTACAGGCCCCCATCGGCCGGGACCGGCCACCGGGCTGGAAGGGCAGTCCCGCCCGACCCGCGGCGGGAAGCGACCGCAGCTACCCCTTCTCCACGGGCGCGCCCACCAGGGACCCGTACTCGGTCCAGCTCCCGTCGTAGTTCTTGACCTTCTCGTAGCCCAGGAGCTCCTTCAGGGCGAACCACGTGTGGGCGGAGCGCTCGCCGATCCGGCAGTAGGCGATGACCTCCTTGTCCGGCGTCACCCCGGCCTGCTCGTAGAGGGCCCGCAGCTCCTCGGCGCTCTTGAAGGTCCCGTCCTCGTTGGCGGCCTTGGCCCAGGGGATGTTGACGGCCCCCGGGATGTGCCCCGGGACCTGGGCCTGCTCCTGGGGCAGGTGGTCGGGGGCGAGCTTCTCCCCCCGGTACTCCTCGGGGGAGCGCACGTCCACCAGGGCCGTCTTCGCGTCCCGGGCCGTGACCCTGGAGAGCACCTCGTCCCGGAAGGCCCGGAAGTCCCCCACCACGGGGCCGGTGACCTCCACGTCCCCCTCGGGGTAGGAGGGCACCTCGATGGTGAGGGGCCGGCTCTCAAGCTCCCACTTCTTGCGGCCCCCGTTGAGGAGCTTCACGTTGGAGAAGCCCAGGTAGCGGAGGAGCCAGTAGGCGTAGGCGGCGAACCAGTTGTTGTTCCCCCCGTAGAGCACGACCGTGGTGTCCTTGTTCACGCCGGCCTTGCGGAGCAGGGCCTGGAGGCCGGCCTGGTCGATGTAGTCCCGTCCCACGGGGGCGTGCAGGTCGGTGTTCCAGTTCCAGCCCACCGCCCCCGGGATGTGTCCCTTGTCGTAGGCGGTGGTGTCCTCGTCCACCTCGACCACCCGGACCTTGGGGTCGTCCAGGTGCTCGGCGAGCCAGTCGGTCTCCACCAGGGCGTCCGGGTTGGCGTAGCCTGCCATCTGGTCCCCCTTTCGGCGCGTAGGTCGAAATCCGATCTTCAAGGTAGAAATATGGCCCCTGCGGGTCGAAAAGGCAAGTGCCACATCCGGGGGGCGGGTCGGGGGCCCGGAGGGCCAGCCCGCGTCCCCCGGGGACCGTCTACCAGAAGCCCAGGGCCGCCTTGGCCTCCTCCGACATCATCTCGGGGGTCCAGGGCGGCCGCAGGACGAGCTCGGCGTTGACGTGCTCCACCCCGGGGATGCCGCCGATCAGCTGGCGCATCTGGGCCTCGATGAGGGGCCCGATGGGGCAGCCCATCGTGGTGAGGGTGTAGGTGATGTGGACGGTGTCGCCCTCCACCTCCACCCCGTAGACGAGGCCGAGGTCCACGATGTTGATGCCGAGCTCGGGGTCGTAGACCTCCTTGAGGGCTTCGAGGACCCGTTCCTTGATGGCCTCCCGGTCCAGGGCCTGGGCCTCGGGGGCGCGGGCCTCGCCGGCCCCGCCGGAGGCGTCCGGAGCGGGGGCCGAAGGGGCTCCCGCCCCCGGCCCCTCCTCCTCGGGGGAGCTCACCGGCTCCACGCCCGGCTTCTTGCGCCTCGCCTCGTCCACGGGTCCTCGCTCCACCGTTCCCAGGGTACCTCGGTCTATTCTAGGGGCCCGAAGGCGGCCTCCCCCTTCCTCCGAGCCGGCGGCCGCCCAGGGAAGGCGCGGAAGATGCTGAGGGTGCTCATCGTCGACGACCACCCGATCACCCGGGACGGCCTGCGCTCGGCCCTGAGCGCCTCCGGCGAGGTGGAGGTGGTGGGCGAGGCCCAATCCGGGGAGGAGGCTGTCGAGGCCGTGAAGGAGCTGGCCCCGGACGTGGTGTTCATGGACGTCCGGATGCCCGGCATCGGCGGCATCGAGGCCAGCAAGCTCATCCGGGACGTGAGCCCTGAGACCCGGGTCATCCTCTTCACCGTGGAGGAGTCCCGGGCCGCCATCGCCGACGCCATCCGGGCCGGGGTGTCCGGGTACCTGCTCAAGGACGTGAGCGCCCAGGAGCTGGTCCACGCGGCCAAGCTGGCCATGGAGGGGAAGGCGGTCATCCACCCCACGCTGACCCGGGCCTTCATCGAGGAGGTCCAGTACGTGGAGCGGCGGCCGGAGACCCCGCTCTCCCCACGGGAGTCCCAGGTCCTCCAGAAGATCGCCTACGGTGCCACCACCAAGGAGGTGGCCCACGACCTGGGGATCTCCCCCCACACGGTCAAGACCCACCTGGAGCGGATCTTCGAGAAGCTGGGGGCCAACGACCGGGCCCAGGCCGTGGCCATCGCCCTCCGCAAGGGCCTGGTCGACTAGGGGCCCGCGCGGGGCCCCCGGGGCTGCCCGGGTGGCGCGGGACGGCCGGAAGGCCTAGACTTCGCGCGGAGATCCCGTGCGCCTGGGTGCCCTTGGCCTGGTCCTTGCCGCGGCGATCACCGGCTGCACCCGACTGCCCGCCAGCCCGCCGGGGGAGCCAGCCGAGCCGATCCCGTTCTCGGTGCGTCCCCTCCCGTCGGCGGCCACCCCCTCCCCCATGGTCCAGGTCCAGGCCGGGCTGGTCCAGACGGTCGTCCCGGACTCCTGGGAGGCCCGGCCCCTCCCCGCCAGCCGCTACCCCCAGGAGGGGCTGGTGGCCGCCCCCCGCGGGGCCCTGGAGCAGTGGGGGGCCCGGGCGGTGCGGGGCCTGGAGGCGTTCTGGGTGGACGTGGCCAAGCTCCGGATCCCCTCCGACTACTACTACCTCGTGGCCAGGGGGCCGGCCCTGGGCCGGATCCTGGCCCACGAGGCCTGCCGGCGGACCCACCACCAGGTCCTGGTGGACCACCCTCCCGACCTCACCGGGCGGCAGCTCTCCCCGTCCGACTACGTGGCCTCCGGGGTGGGCACGTGCCGGAGCGAGGGGCGGCGGCTGCGCTGGGCCTACCTCGTGGCCGCCCCGGGGTACGGGCCGCTGCGGCAGGTGGGGATCCCCACCTCCGGGCTGTACGTGTGGGTGGCGGTGGTGTCCGGCCACCGGGGCAGCCGGGTCCTCGAGCTCATCATGGAGGGGACCCGGTTCGGGGACGCCAGCGTCCACCAGATCCTCCAGGCCGCCGGGCGGACCACGGGGACCCCGGTGGCGGCTTGAGCCGCTCGTGTAGGCTGTCCCCGCCGGGACAGGGCGGTTCCCACGAGCGTCCACTGGGGGTGGCAGCGTGAACGCGAACGACGTCTCCCGACTGCGCGAGGCCATGGCCCGGGCCTTCCCACAGGTCCGTTCGGACCTGGAGCGGCTGGTCCGGATCCCCTCGGTGAGCTTCAAGGGGTTCGACCCGGCCAACGTCCGCCGCTCGGCGGAGGCCACGGCCGAGGTCCTGGCCGCGGCCGGGGCCCGGGACGTGAGGCTCCTCGAGGTGGAGGGGGCCCACCCGGCCGTCTACGGCCGGGTCCCGGGGCCCGAGGGGGCGCCCACCGTCCTCCTCTACGCCCACCACGACGTCCAGCCCGAGGGCCCGCCTGAGCTCTGGGCCTCCCCTCCCTTCGAGCCCGTGGAGCGAGACGGCCGCCTCTACGGCCGGGGGGCGGGGGACGACAAGTCCGGCATCGTCATGCACGCCGGGGCCATCCGGGCCTGGGAGGGCCGGCCCCCGGTGAACCTGGTCCTGTTCGTGGAGGGCGAGGAGGAGTCCTCCTCCGAGCACCTCGGGGCGTTCCTCTCCCGCTACGGCGACCTCCTCAGGGCCGACGCCGTGATCCTGGCGGACGCCGGGAACTGGCGGACCGGAGAGCCCGCCATCACCACCTCGCTGCGGGGGATCGTCAACGTCTTCCTCGAGGTCCGGACCCTGGACCACGCCGTGCACAGCGGGGAGTACGGTGGGGCCATCCCCGACGCCCTGACCGTCCTGTGCCGGACCCTGGCCGCCCTCCACGACGAGGCGGGGCGGGTGGCGGTCCCGGGCCTGGTCTCGGCCGACGCCGACCCCCTGGACCTCACGGAGGAGGAGCTCCGCCGGTGGGCGGGGGTCCGCCCCGGGGTCCAGCTCATCGGGGAGGGGTCCCTCACCTCCCGGCTGTGGACCCGCCCCGCGGTGGACGTCCTGGGCGTGGACGCCCCCTCCACCAAGGAGGCCGCCAACCGGCTGGTCCCCTGGGCCCGGGCCAAGGTCAGCCTGAGGATTCCCCCCGGCCAGGACGCCCAGGCCGCCCTGGACGCCCTCACCAAGCACCTGGAGGCCAACGTCCCGTGGGGGGCCGAGGCCACGGTGACGCCGGACGCCACCGGGGCCCCCTTCGACCTCCGGGCCGAGGGCCCGGCCTTCGAGGCCATGCGGCGGGCCATGGCGGAGAGCTTCGGGCGGGAGCCGGTGGAGACCGGGGCCGGGGGCTCCATCCCGTTCGTGGCCGAGTTCGCCTCGGCCTTCCCCGGGGCGGCCCTCCTCCTCACCGGGGCCATGGATCCCCTCACCAACGCCCACTCCGAGAACGAGAGCGTGGACCTCGGGGACCTCGAGCGGTCCTGCCTGGCGGAGGCCCTGTTCTTCGGCTACCTGGCGGAGGCCGGTTCGGCCCGGGCCTAACGAACGGGAAGCGGGCCCACCCACGGGCGACCTCCCCGTGGCCGCGGCCGGCCCGCCCGCCACCGGCCCCCCTTCCCCGCGGGCTGCGGCCCGCCCGCTACCGGGGCGAGGACGAGACGAAGGGGGGCTTGACCACCCGGGCCCGGCCCCGCCGCCCCCGGACGTCCACGGCCACCTCGTCCCCGGGCCCCAGGCCGCTCGCCAGGTAGGCCAGGGCGATCCCCACCCGCAGGGTCGGTGAGAACGTCCCACTCGTGGTCTCCCCCACCCGCTCCCCGTCGGCGTAGACCGGGTAGTGGGGCCGGGGGATCAGCCGGTCCTCCATCCGGAGCCCCCAGAGGCGGACCGGGACCCCCTCCTCCCGCTGGCGGAGGAGGACCGCCCGGCCCGGGAAGTCCCCTTTGTCCAGCGCCACGGCCCACCCCAGCCCGGCCTCCAGGGGCGTGCGGTCCTCGGAGAGGTCGTTGCCGTGTAGGGGGTAGCCCATCTCCAGCCGGAGGGTGTCCCGGGCCCCCAGCCCGCAGCGGCGGATGCCGTGGGGCTCCCCGGCCCGGAGGAGGGCCCGCCACAGCTCCACGGCCACGGCACCGGGGACGAACAGCTCGTAGCCCCGCTCCCCCGTGTAGCCCGAGCGGGCCAGGACCACCGGCTCCCCCCCGAAGGCCGTCTCCGTGCAGCGGAGGTAGGCGAGGTCCCGGGCCTCGGGGAACAGCTCGGCGACCACCTCCAGGGAGCGGGGGCCCTGGACCGCGAGGAGGCAGAGGTCGTCCCGGAGGGTCACCGCCGTCCCGTCCGGGGCCCGGGACCGAAGGACCCCGTGCACCCGCTCGGTGTTGGCGGCGTTGGGCACCACGAGGAACCTCTCCTCCCCCAGCCGGTAGACGATGAGGTCGTCCACCACCCCACCGCGCTCGTTTAGGAGGAGGTTGTACTGGGCCCCGCCCACCGGGACCTTGCGGAGGTCGTTGGTGAGCGTCCCCTGGAGGAGGTCGAAGGCCCCCGGGCCCTCCACGATCACCTCGCCCAGGTGGGCCAGGTCGAACAGGCCTACGGCCTCCCGGACGGCCCGGTGCTCGGCCACGGTCCCTTCGAACTCGATGGGGAGGTACCACCCGGCGAACTCCCCCATCCGGGCCCCGGCCGCCACGTGCTCGGCCTCCAGGGGGGTCCCCCGGAGCCCGCGCGCGGGCGCCGTGGCCCCGGATGTCCCGGGCGCCTCCGCCCTCCGTTCCGTCTCGCCGGCTCCGGCCCGGTCGCCCGTCACCGCCCCCTCCGTGCCATCCCTGCCTCCCACCCCGTCCACCGTCCGTTCCCCCGCTTCCGGCTCCGGCCGGTAGTATGGCCGAGGAGCCGGCGCGGCGCCCGGGCAAGCGAAGCGAGGCCGCGAGCGGGAGCACCGGATGCCTGAGGACACCTTCGACGTGGTCGTGCTGGGGAGCGGGACCGGCGGGTACGCCTGCGCCCTGCGGGCCGCCGTGCTGGGCAAGCGGGTGGCCCTGGTGGAGAAGGACAGCCGCCTGGGCGGCACCTGTCTGCTCCGGGGGTGCATCCCCTCCAAGGCCCTCCTCGAGTCGGCCGCCCTCATGGACCGCATCCGCCGCTCGGAGGAGTGGGGGATCCGGGCCTCGGGGGAGCCCGACTGGCCCCGGGTCCTCGAGTTCCAGCGCCAGATCGTGGAGAAGAAGGTCCAGGGCCTCACCGGGCTGGTCAGGGCCCGGAAGGTGGACGTGGTCCAGGGGCGGGGGCGGCTCCTCCCTGGCCCGGCCGTGGAGGTGGACGGCCGCCGGCTCCAGGCCACCGACGTGGTCCTGGCCACGGGCTCCTTTCCCCGGCTCCTGCCCGGCCTCGAGGTCAGCGAGCGGGTGGTCACGAGCGACCAGGCCCTGTTCCTCGAGTGGCTCCCCTCCTCGGTGGTGATCATCGGGGCGGGGGCCATCGGGCTCGAGTTCGCCACCCTGTACTCCTCGTTCGGGGCGGCCGTGACCGTGCTCGAGCTCCTCCCCCGCATCGCCCCCCTCGAGGACGAGGACATCTCGAAGGAGGCGGCCCGGGCCTTCCGCCGGCGGGGGGTGGAGGCCCGGCCCGGGGTCCAGGTGAAGGAGGTGCGGGACCGGGGGGACCGGGTGGAGGTCATCTTCGAGCCCGAGGGCAAGCCCGCGGAGACCGTGACCGCCGAGCTCTGCCTGGTGGCCGTGGGCCGGGGGCCGGTGAGCGAGGGCCTGGGCCTGGAGGAGGCCGGGGTGGAGCTGGAGCGGGGCTACGTGAAGGTGAACGGCTCCCTCCAGACCACCGCCCCCCACGTGTGGGCCGTGGGGGACGTGGCCTCCACTCCCCTCCAGCTGGCCCACTCCTCTTTTTTGGAGGGGATCCGGGTGGCGGAGCGCATCGCGGGCCTGGAGCCCCCGGAGATCGACTACGCCGGCGTCCCCCGGGTCACCTTCTCCAGCCCCGAGATCGCCTCGGTGGGGCTCACCGAGGCCCAGGCCCGGGAGCGGGGCCACGAGGTCCGGGTGAGCCGGTTCAGCTTCCCCGTCCTCGCCAAGGCCAACATCGTGGGCGAGGGCGGGCTGGTCAAGGTGGTGGCGGCCGAGGACGGGACGGTCCTCGGGGTGCACATGGTGGGGCCCCACGTGACCGAGCTCGTGGGGGAGGCCTCGCTGGCTTACAACTGGGAGGCGGCCGCGGAGGACGTGGCCTCCGTCATCCACCCCCACCCCACGCTCTCCGAGGGGATCGGGGAGGCCTTCCTTTCGCTGGCGGGCAAGCCCCTCCACACGCTGTAAGGGGAGGACGGATGGCCAGGGCGAAGGCGGAGCATCGGGCCCGGAACGAGGCCCGGGCCAAGGCGGAGGAGCGGCGGAGCGAGGCACGGGAGCAGATCGAGCGGCTGGGGCTCACCGAGGACGACCTCCGGCGGATCTTCTACTTCCTCAAGCTGTGCCGGTACTTCGACGAGCGGATGGAGACCCTCTACCGGCAGGGCCGGCTCCCCGGGGCCATCTACTCCGGGCGGGGCCAGGAGGGGACCCACGTGGGGGTGGCCTTCGCCCTCCGGCCCGAGGACTCCCTCTTCCCCACCCACCGGGACCTCTCCGCCCAGCTGGTCAAGGGCCTGGACCTCAAGCGGGTCATGGCCCACTTCTGGGGCCGGGTGGACGGCTACACGAGGGGCCGGGACGCCAACAGCCACGTGGGGGACTGGTGGGGGGCCCGGACCTTCACCGTGATCTCCCACCTCCCCATCGCCTACCCCATCGCCTGCGGGGCGGCCCTGGCCTACAAGCGGCGGGGGGAGCCCCGGGTGGCCATGGCTATCTGCGGGGACGGGGCCACCTCCAACGGCCGCTGGCACGAGGCCCTCAACGTCTCCGCGGTTTTCCAGCTCCCGGTGGTGTGGGTGGTGAACAACAACCTGTGGGCCTACTCCACCCCCAACCGGCTGGAGTTCCCCACCCCCACCATCGCCGAGCGGGCCGCGGCCTACGGGATGCCGGGGGTACGGGTGGACGGGGCCAACGTCCTCGACGTCTACGAGGCGGCCCGAGCCGCCGTGGACCGGGCCCGGCGGGGGGAAGGGCCGAGCCTCATCGAGAGCGTGTCCCTGCGGTGGCGGGGCCACGCCGGCCACGACCCGGCCAAGTACGTCCCCCGGGAGATGCTCCAGGAGTACATGACGAACAAGGACCCCGTCCGGCGGTTCGAGGAGCTCCTGCGGGGGGAGGGCGTGGTCGACGACGACCAGGTGAAGCAGCTCGAGGAGCGGATCGAGCGGGAGTTCGAGGAGGGTTACGAGTTCGCCCAGCGCTCGCCCTTCCCCGACCCCTCGGAGGTCACCCTGGGGCTGTGGACGGACGACGGCTACTGGCGGCGGGAGCCCAGCCGGGCCGGCGGGACGGAGGCGGGCTGATGGCGAAGGAGGTCCTGGAGGCGGGGGCCGCGGGCCACGGGGCGGAGCCCCGGGGCAAGCGGACCGAGACGGGTGAGGCCACCTACCTCGTGGCCATCGCCGAGGCCCTGTGGGAGGAGATGGAGCGCGACGAGCGGGTGTTCCTCCTGGGGGAGGACATCGGGGTCTACGGCGGGGCCTTCAAGGTGACCGAGGGGTTCATCGAGCGGTTCGGGCCCGAGCGGGTCATGGACACCCCTATCGCAGAAGAGACCATCGTGGGGATGGCCATCGGGGCGGCCATGGAGGGGTTCCGCCCGGTGGCGGAGTTCCAGTACGCGGACTTCATGACCTGCGGGTTCGACGAGATCGTGACGGCCGCCGGCCGCTACCACTACCGGTCGGGGGTGCCCCTGCCCATCGTGTTCCGGGGGCCCTCGGGGGCCGGGGTGCGGGCCGCCCCCTTCCACTCCATCAGCCCCGAGCCCTGGTTCGCCCACGCCCCCGGGCTCAAGGTGATCTGCCCGGCCTTCCCTACCGACGCCAAGGGCCTGCTCAAGGCGGCCATCCGGGACGACAACCCCTGCGTGTTCCTCGAGCACAAGTGGCTCTACCGGAGGGTGCGGGAGGTGGTCCCGGACGACCCCGACTTCACGGTCCCCATCGGGGTGGCCGAGGTGAAGCGGGCCGGGGACGACATCTCGATCATCACCTACGGGGCCATGGTCCACCGCTCGCTGGAGGCGGCGGAGGAGCTGGCCCACGGGGGGATCTCGGTGGAGGTCCTGGACCTCAGGACCGTGTGGCCCCTGGACCGGGAGGCCATCCTCAAGACGGTGGAGCGGACCAGCCGGGCCCTGGTGGTCTACGAGAGCCACAGGGCCCTGGGGATCGGCTCGGAGGTGGCGGCGGTCGTCGCCGAGGAGGGGTTCGACCTCCTCGACGCCCCCGTGATGCGGCTGGCCCCGCCCAACGTGCCGGTCCCGTTCAGCCCGCCCCTGGAGGACGCCTACCTGCCCCAGACCGAGGACATCGTCCGGGCCGTGCAGGACCTGTCGAAGTGGTGAGGAGGTCGGTGAAGTGGCCAGGACGTCAGTGACCATGCCCCAGCTCGGGGAGACGGTGGTCGAGGGCACCATCACCAAGTGGCTCAAGAACGAGGGGGAGACGGTCCAGCGCGACGAGCCTCTCTTCGAGATCTCCACGGACAAGGTGGACACGGAGGTCCCCTCCCCCGTCTCCGGCCGCCTAGTGGAGATCAAGGTGCAGGAGGGCGAGACGGTGGCGGTGGGGACCGAGCTCGCGGTCATCGAGACCGATGGAGCGGCCCCGGCCCGGGCCGAGCAGGCCAAGGAGGAGGCGAGGGCGGAGGGCGCGCCGGCGGCGGAGGAGGCGCGGCCGGCCGAGG